>JBBECL010000349.1:0-11013 GCA_040881805.1 Terrimicrobiaceae bacterium
TAGCAATCCCGGGGTTCATTCTGGATCGCGATCCCAAGGAAAATACCTTCCGGAATCCCGGATCGGAGCCGGGCATCTTCTCTGCGAAGACTTCGCGCATCGTCCGGGCGCTGCTTACCCGCCGCGAGCAGGGGTGGACGCAAGAAGAGCTGACGACGCGGACGGAGCTTTCCCGTGGGTTGGTGTCGCGGATTCTGAAGACCCTGGTTGAAGAGGGGCAGGTGGAGCGGATCACGGCGGCCAGCGCCAAAGGGATATCAACACGGTATCGCGTGGCGGAATTTGATTCCCTGCTGGAAGCGTGGAAAGCGAAAGATGACTGGAGCAGGCGAACGACCGTGCTGCAATACTCGCTTCTGACGAATGATGCCGGTGAGATCGCCGATACGGTGCGCAACGCCATCGGCGAGACGAAGGCAGTCTTTACGCAGTGGTTTGCAGCGCACTTGCGGCACCCGTATACGACCCCGCCGATCATCTCGGCTTATGTCACGGAGGGCACGAGCTTACCGGAGTTGAAGTTTGTGCGCCCGGTGCCAAGCGGGGGCAACCTGTGGCTGATTACGCCGGAGGACAAAGGGGTATTTATCGAGACTCAGGAATGCGAGGGCTTCCGGTTGGTTTCGGACGTGCAAATCTACCTGGATTTGGCTCAGATGGGGCAACGCGGACCCGATGCGGCGGAAGCGCTCCGCAATTGGGACGGCTTTGCCCGATGAAACACGACACGTTCGACAAATACCCGGCCGACAGCCTGGACCTGACCCAGCGGGCGCTGCTGACAACGTGGGATTGTCTCTCCGATTTTCGGGGTGACCTTGTTCTAGTAGGCGGGCTGGCGGTGCGATACTTGACGCGCCGAGCAGAGAATGGGTTGCCCGACGCGGTGACGCTTGATGTCGATTTCGGGATCAGTATCGGCACTTCTAACGGAATGTATGGCAGCATCCGGCAAACACTCTCTTCACACGATTTTGAGTGGAAAGGCGGACGCTTCAGTCGAGTCTTCGGGAAGATGGAGTTGTTTGTCGATCTGCTCACCGACGACGATCAGGCGACCGAAGGAAACGTGGTCGTGGATGACGGCCTCAGTGTGAGCGTCATGCCGGGAATCACCCGGGGACAAATGGTGCCCGGTAGCCAAGCATCGTCCGGGATTTGACCACAAAATCTTTAAGCACCTTATTGAGCGCCGTTCCCATGTGGACGTCGCCATTGGCAAACGGAGGGCCGTCGTGCATCACATAGGTCGGCGCATCCGCCCGGGCAGCCTGAATTTTGTCATACAACCCATCGCTCTCCCATTTGGCGAGCATCTCGGGCTCGCGCTGAGCCAGCCCCGCCTTCATCGGGAATTCGGTCTTCGGCAGGTTCAGGGTTTCTTTGTATGTGCTCATCGAAAAGAGGCGAAACGTATCACTCCACCTGCGCCCGGTCAATCTTCAGAGCCAATGCATGAACGCACGCCTCAAAAGCGGATGACAAAGAAGCTCGAATAAGAATCCACAATTTCCAAAACACATAGTCCGCACAGCCCCCTCCTGTATCTCGCACCCAGGCAATCCAAACCGCTGGCACCGTCACATGAGGGGACACGCATGTGGACACCAGCTTTGTCGTAGCTCGCCATGCGGACCGGCGGTCAAGCAATACGCATTCAAGAGTCGCGAAAGCACGGATTTTGGAATGAATTTTGGGCGATTCAACCCGAGCAACAGGTTCCGTATGGTCGAAGGCTCGAAAGGATTACCACCCCACTCGCATCAATCCGCTTGCCTTCAAAAGAAATATACTCAGTGCGGACGAGACCGATGCTACACGCTCCAAACGCCATGGCCACGGATGCCTGCTCCGCAGATACAAACCTTCCCCATCTGCCCGCCCGTTTCATCTGGAGTGGGCATTCGACTTACGAAATCAAGCTATGCCGCCAGGCTGCGCATTTTTCCTAAAACAGGATGGAGCCAACCCACACATAAAGGGAATTCCACCAAGCTCCGTGATTCTCACGGCGGAAATTCGGCCGAGTGGCCAAAAATCGTGGTGCACCCGTAATGTCCCCCCGACCTTCCTAACGATCGTGAAGACCGCATGAGTTCAAAATCCCTGCGCGACCCATGTGTTCAATCATTGCCAACGTGGGGGGACTGGAAGAAACATTGCTTGGTTCACCCGAGCCGAGGCCTTTTTTGGGCTCGAATTGTCAAACAGTCTCGGAGGGCTGGCAATCGAGTTTGCTGATCAGGGGCCGCCCGCCTAAATCGGAGGTTGATGTCGCCTCCCTTGCCGTGAGGGCAGCATCAAGCGATCTCCCGAGCCCATTGCGTCAGCAGGTTTTCCAAATGCTTTGGATTCGGTCAACATGCGCAAGGCGGTTGCGGAATTCGCGCCGCTCTACGTGAGCAAGCAGGAAACCGTCATTACCGAAACACAGGCCCGCGCGAAGAATATTGCTCGCCAGATCGCGAAGCTATGACTGCAAAATTTTCCGGTGTTCATTTTCCGCGGGATGCGGGGCGGGCTCATCCATTACCCGCCGATGCACACCGGGAGCTTCGCCACACCCGCCGACTACGACAAATGGCTTGCCGGGCTTTCTGCGAGCGGGCGGGGATCATCGGACCGCCTGAGGATCAGCGCGTCATGTCGGCAAATGGTTACGAAATTCGTGTTGATGATGGCTTTCTGAAATTCCGCAAGAATTCCGTGACCCGGGTTATGGATCCGACGTCAGCCGTCCATACCGCCGACGACGAGGAGCCGGACGATGAGCCGGACCAGATGCGGGAAGACCTGTCTGAGAGACTGCGAAAGATTTTCTTGTGGATTCTCGGGGGTTGCACGCCTCACAGATTTCTCGCCTCACCGCGGACCGCCGCAATTCGATGCACGAACGTTCGCCGCATTCTCAAACTGGCGGGCTTTGAGAAATCCAGCCTTGCGGAACTCGCCAAGTCTGCGGGCGTAACTCGTGCAGCTTTTTCCAAAACTGCTTGTGATTTTCGGGATGCCATGGATTCGAAATATCTGGCGAGCGCAGGCGACCGGGAGGCGCATCGGGAGACTTTCCGGCGAGCCACGACCGCTGCATGGGAACACCACCGTGCTGAAAAGGCCGGAGAGTAGTGATTTTTCGTGACGCTTCGTGACAAACTTGAGCCAATTTAAGGCAAGTTCTTTGGAATCGAAGCCACCTGGGCCGCTTTCACCTAAATTCCGCAAAGGCTTTGTCTATGCGGGTTTGCGGGGGATTCTGACCTTGAAAAAGAGGGAGAGCGGGTGAAGGGAATCGAATCCAATGCGATGCAGACTCCAGAAGAGTCTGTGGTGTAAGCCATTGTCAATCAGGGCTCCCAATTCCGACTCACGGCCCTGAGTCGCCTCTAGTGCCGCCATTTTTTCAGATTTTTGACGCAGAGGTCTCTGCTCATTTTCAGATGCGAATCAGTGAAATCATAGAATTACCGTGGTGGCCTTCAATTTTTAAAAAAGAAGGTCTGATTTCCTTTTTCAAAAGTGGATGGGTTCAGTGGCCTGGAGAAACTTCTTCGGTGTTCGTTTGGATGCTTTCGAGTTGGCCGTCGAGGATGCGGGCGATGCGGTCGCTGGCGGCGAGCATTTTGTCGTCGTGGGTGGAGCAGATCACGGTCACGCCTTTTTCGCGGTTGAGTTCGCGCAGGAGGTTGATGATCTCTTCCCCGGTGCGGGTGTCGAGGTTGCCGGTGGGCTCGTCGGCCAGGATGACAGTGGGGGTATTTGCCAGGGCACGGGCGACGGCGACGCGCTGCTGCTGCCCGCCGGAGAGTTCGAAGGGTTTGTTTTGCAGGCGATGGCCGAGACCGACACGTTCCAGGATGGCGCTGGCATCGCTCTCGGCTTGCTCGGGCCCCACACTGCGGAACGTCATGGGAAGCATGACATTTTGCAATGCACTCATCACGGGGATGAGATTGAAGGTCTGGAAAATGTAGCCGATGCGGTTGCAACGCACCCAGGCCTGTTTGGACTCGGGCAAATCAAACAGCGATTCATCCTCGAAAAAGACACGCCCTTCGGTCGGAATGTCGAGCGCACCGATTTGGTTGAAGAGGGTGGATTTTCCGGAGCCCGAGGGTCCCATGATGGAAAGAAACTCTCCGCGCTGAATGTCGATGGTCACGCCTTTGAGTGCCCAGACTTCTTCATCACCAAGGCGGTAGAGCTTTTTGACGTTTTCCGTGCGAATGATGCTTTGGGAGTTCATTGGGAACGCTTTTTGGGATGGTCGGCGCGCAGCACGAGGGGGTGACGCAACATCAGCATTTTGGTGAAAGCAACGATGGCGGCGCGGGCTTCTTCGGCATCGATCTTGAACTCCCGTTCCATGGCTCGTGCCAGCACAGGCATGGCCCGGCCGATCACAATCATGTCCTCGCGCAGCGGCTGGATGGCCGGTGGCAGAAACTGGCGCTTGTGGCCAAGGAGATCCATGATGTCCCCGACCACGGCGGTGTAAAGTTCGGCTCTACCCAAAGCGAAAAGCTCGGAGTCGTTTTTCCAGAGAGCATTCATCAGATGTAAAACGCGCGGTCCGTTGGGCGGACGCGGATGCCGGGATGGGCTTCGAGGACGGGCTCGTCGATATCGAAACCAATGCCGGGGCGGTCCGGCAGCACGAAGAATCCGTTTTCGATGGGCAGCGGGCGTGACAGGCACTTGTCGCGCCAGGGCATATCCTGCACCATGAATTCCTGGCGGAAGAAATTCGGCACCGTGGCCATGGTATGAGCCGAGGCGATCGTCGAGATCGGGCCGTTCGGGTTGTGCGGGGCGATCGGCACGTTGTAGGTCTCGGCGAGGTTCGCCATCTTGCGCATCTCGCTGATCCCGCCGCAGCGCGTGATGTCGGGCATCACGATGTCGGCGGCCTGTTTTTCGAGAATCGCGCGGAGCATGAATCGACTGTGCAGGCGTTCGCCCACGCAGACGGGGAGCGGGATTTTCCGCCGGATGTCGGCGATGGCATCGGGGAATTCCGGCAGAGCGGGTTCCTCATACCACATGCAGTTGAATCCAAGTTTCGCTAGGCGCTGCGCCATTTCTACGGCGGTTGGGCCATTGAGGAAAGCCGTGCGAAACACCTTCCATCGCTTCTGGTCGGACTTCTCACCGATCCCCGGAATGTGCGGTCAGGTGTGGAAATCAAGGCGGATATGGCGATACCTGAGTTGGTATTTTGGTGTGTTCATCAGAGCGGCTAAGGTTCCTCCTGCTTTCCATTGAGACTGACAACCCCGGGTTGGTCGGATGTTGGTCGGATGTTGGTCACGGGGTTGCTCACGGGGTTGTTCACGGGGTTGTTCACGGGGTTGATCGGCGTGCGACCTTGGAGGACCTCGGCGACGTTGTACGCGCAGGTGAGGCGCGCCAGTTTGCGGCTTTCGACGGTGCCACCGCCGATGTGCGGGGAAAAGACAACATTGCGTTGACGCAGGAGGCCAGGGTGGATGTTCGGCTCGTTTTCCGCGACATCCATGCCGGCTCCGCCGAGACGTCCGGCGGCGAGCGCATCGGCGAGGGCGGACTCGTCCACGACAGGGCCTCGAGCGAGGTTAAGCAGGATTGCCCCCGGCTTCATCCGGTCAATTGTGCCTGGGTTGATGAGGTGACGGGTTTCCGGGCGGAGTGGAACGTGGAGGCTGACAACGTCCGAGGAGGCCAAAAGCTCGCCGAGGTCGCGCTGGCGGAGATCGCCGGTCGCGGTCGCGTTTTGGAAGAGGATGTTCATGCCGAACGCTTCGGCCCGCTTGGCCACCGCTCGGCCGATCTGCCCGAATCCGACGATGCCTATTGCTTTTCCGCCGAGCAGCATGCCATCCCACGGGCCGGGCTGGAAGCCGTCCTTCGCCCACTGGCCGGAGCGCACGTAGGCGTCGGCTTCTGTCACGCGGCGTGCGACCGCCAGGAGCAGGCCCAAGGTGTGGTCGGCGGCGGACTCCGCAAAGACACAGGGGCAGTTGGTGCCCCACACGCCGTATTCATTCAATGCCGCCACGTCCATGTTGTTGTAGCCGATGGCGACATTTGCCACGATGTGGAGCTTCGGCGCGGCGGCAAGCAACTCACGGTCCACGGTCAACTCGTGTTGGTTGATGATCGCGGTCAGTTCGGGAGCCAAGGCGAGCACTTCTGCCCGCGAGCACATCGCGCCACCGGATGGACCTTTTATAATTTCAGCCAACCCGATCAGTGGTTCGATGTGGTCGTCGGGGACATCGTTCGTGATAAGGACTTTTTTCATGGTTTTTCTTTCTATTTGATTCCGAGTCTTTGCTGAATTTTCATTTGACCTCTGACTGGCAGCAGGGATGCAAATTCAGGATTTAGGATTGGTCCCCGGGCATGCAATCCAAGTGATTGAAATGCGATTCCATAAGGGAGGGCAAGGTTGCCGGCAGCAGCCAACATGACCGGGACATCGGGGGGGAGAGCAGCCAGTTCCGCACCGATTAAGATGCCGCTTAAAAAAGAGCCATTTGATTCGTTGTTCAAGCCACACAGCAACTTCCGGCACCGCACCCGGAAAAGCGAGGCGGTCAGGGGCTCCCGTGACCCCAGTTCGATACCCTGCACAAAAGCTCCCTCGTCCCAACCTGGCGCAACAGAATCTTTCAGGATGCTTTGGGAGCCAAGCAGAGCATAAAGTTCACCGGTCATGAACGTGCGAAAATCGACCAATGCACCCCCTTGCAAAACACAATGTTTCGAATGCGTCCCCGGCAAGATCACAATCCCGTCGGTCCATTCCTCCGCGAGGCCGATCAACTCCATTTCTTCGCCCCGCATCACATCATTCATTGCCCGAACTCCCGAAATGAGAAAAACTTCGGGCATGATCTCGTCTGCGATTGCATCACGCCCGTCGATACGAAAGGGCAACCCTGCGTAAGGGAGATGCTTCCATCCAATGCCGGAGCTGGCCATTCCCGAAATGATGACAGGCCACGGTGCCTCAAGCTGATGCATGGCGTCGACCAAAGCTGCTTGAAATTCGAGTGGTGATCTCAGCGTGGAAGCTCCCTGCGCAGTGACCATTTCGCGCTCGCAAATGCCGTCTCGCACGACTCGAATGCGCAGATGTGTGGTGCCCCAATCACAACTTGTAAAGCTCATCCCTCCACTTTGATGACGATTTTTGTCAGGTCCCTGCCCGTGTTGGCCATCGGCGCGTGGGCGTCGGAAGGAAAGAAGATCGCGAACTGACCCGCTCCAACCTCGATCCATGCGGGAGGTGTGTCTGTGTAGAACTCCACATCCTTCTCCTCATTGTAGCCTTGGGGATGCCGGCAGTCGGTGACCGGCATCCAGCCGATTCGGTCGCTGCCGTGTTTAATAAACTGGATGTCGATGTAGCGGCGGTGCGTCTCGTTGCGGACTTTGTCCATGGTTTTGCCGGTGCCGCGACTCACCAGCGCGAACAGGCTCTCTCCGTCGCATTCGATGCGCCCGTCCGGCAGGTCGTCCCGCGCGGCCAGTTCGCGAAGATGTTTGAAGGCCGCGCCAAAACGCGGATGGAGGCTTTCGTAGGGCCGGGAGTTTTGCAGGGTGTCAAGGATCATGGGATGAATTGATAATTACTGATGTGTGATTGCTGATCGGGGATTTCACCCCGGTGAACGAGGGTGAATTGCGGAACTTCGCAGAGCCTGTCGAAGGTAAGATTTTCGAGTTTGGTGATTTTCATCGTCACATGATTCCATACTTGTCCCAAGACTCCTGGGCTTTCATGCCCTCTTTGATCGCCTCGAAGACGCGTTTTTCGCCCCGCGCCTTTTCCAGTGCTTGGGCGAAGACCTCGTCCTCGATTTCACGGGGCACGATGCATGCGCCGTCGATGTCGCCGAAGACGATGTCGCCGGGACGGACGGCGACATCCCCGAATATGATCGTGCAGCGGAAATCCACTACCTTGCCGCGTGGTCGCTGGTCCTGCGAATACCGCCCCATGGAAAAGCAGGGGAAATTTTGTGCGAGGATCCCGCGGGTGTCGCGCGAGTAGCCGTTGACGACTGCGCCAGTGGCACCGCGGTTGGTGGCGGCCATGCTCATGAGTTCACCCCAGAGCGCGTAATCGGGAGAGGCTCCGCTGCAGATGTAAACCTCGCCGGGCTGGAGATCGTCCAGCGCGGAGAGCATCAATCCGAAGGGCCGGTTGAAGACATCGCTTTTGCGGCCGGGACCTTCGCCGCCCTCATCGTCCATTTCCAGCACAGGCATGGCCCGGCCGATCACAATCATGTCCTCGCGCAGCGGCTGGATGGCCGGTGGCAGAAACTGGCGCTTGTGGCCAAGGAGATCCATGATGTCCCCGACCACGGCGGTGTAAAGTTCGGCTCTACCCAAAGCGAAAAGCTCGGAGTCGTTTTTCCAGAGAGCATTCATCAGATGTAAAACGCGCGGTCCGTTGGGCGGACGCGGATGCCGGGATGGGCTTCGAGGACGGGCTCGTCGATATCGAAACCAATGCCGGGGCGGTCCGGCAGCACGAAGAATCCGTTTTCGATGGGCAGCGGGCGTGACAGGCACTTGTCGCGCCAGGGCATATCCTGCACCATGAATTCCTGGCGGAAGAAATTCGGCACCGTGGCCATGGTATGAGCCGAGGCGATCGTCGAGATCGGGCCGTTCGGGTTGTGCGGGGCGATCGGCACGTTGTAGGTCTCGGCGAGGTTCGCCATCTTGCGCATCTCGCTGATCCCGCCGCAGCGCGTGATGTCGGGCATCACGATGTCGGCGGCCTGTTTTTCGAGAATCGCGCGGAGCATGAATCGACTGTGCAGGCGTTCGCCCACGCAGACGGGGAGCGGGATTTTCCGCCGGATGTCGGCGATGGCATCGGGGAATTCCGGAAGGGCGGGCTCCTCATACCACATGCAGTTGAATCCGAGTTTCGCCAGGCGCTGCGCCATCTCCACGGCGGTTGGGCCATTGAGGAAAGCATGGGTTTCGATCGCGATGGCCACCTCCGGTCCGGCGGCTTTGGCGACTGCTGCGACCACATCGAGGGCAAGCTGTTTCTGCTTTTCGGTGAGTCCGTTGTTGTCGCTCAGGTCCTCGCCATACCAATAGTTGACGTGGGCAAACGGGTCGAATTTCAGCGCGGTGAACCCCTTCGCAACGGTCTCCTTCGCCTGGCGGGCATAGTCCTCCGGCGTGTGGTCACCTGCGGTGAACCAGTAGTTCGCATAAAGCTGGATTTTTTTCCGGTAAAGGCCGCCGAGAAGTTCGTAAACCGGTGCGCCCAGCACCTTGCCCTTGAGATCCCAGAGCGCAATGTCCATTGCGCTGATCGCCGAAAGCAGCGGCCCGGCCTGTCCCAGCCAATTCATGTCGCGGTAAATTTTGGTCCACAGGTAGTCGATGCGACGCGCGTCTTGTCCGACGATGAACCCGCCCACGTGGCGGCACGCTGCTTCGACCAGCGGTGAGCCCGGCCAGTTCGTCGCCTCGCCCCAGCCGTGGATTCCGGCGTCGGTTTCGATTTTGAACAGGGTCCAGTTATATTTTATCCCTTCGACGAGGAAGGTCTTACAGTTGGTGATTTTCATGAAGAGGGGCAATGCGGGTTCCCATTGCAGAAACCCGACTATACATACAGTTTGATGATAAATCTTGCATTCTAATGACATAAAATAATACTGAAATGACTTATGGTCAAACATTGGCGTTCACTCGTTCCCGACGGGAATGCCTACCACATCTCGGTGGCATTGGATCATGGTCGCATGCCAATTGCGTATCACGGGCATGACTTTGCCGAGGTGTTCTGGGTTGAGGAAGGGCGCGGCATTCACCACCTCAACGGCCGGCGCATCGAAATCCAGGCTGGCGATCTGGTGTTCATTCGTCCCTCGGACAAGCACGGGTTGCTGACGATCAATGGAGGGGTGTTCCGGCTCTGTAATGTCGCTTTCCCGCGCAGCGTGCCGACCCGCCTTTGTAGAACGTATTTTCCCGATGAAGCCGGGTGGTTCTGGGCGCAGGACTCCTCACCGCACTCGATCGCGATGGATGCGGAGCAGCGCGAAGCCCTGCAGGCTGAGTGTGATTGGCTGCGGGGGGCTCCCCGCGACTTGCTCTCGCTCGACAACTTTCTGCTCAACCTGTTCCGACTGCTCGGCCGCGCCCATGCGCCACACGACAACCGGCCCGACTGGCTTGATGCCGCGATGCGCGGCTTCGGCTCGGCGGAACATCTGGCCGACGGGGTGCAGCGGTTCTTCCGTATGGCGGGCCGCTGTCCGGAGCACGTCGCACGCACGATGCAGCGGCATTGCGGCACCACCCCGACCGCCTGGGTCAACGCTCGCCGGGTCGAATACGCCGCGCGCCTGTTGGAATCGACCATGCTCCCCGTGACCGAGGTCGCCTTCAGGTGCGGGTTCGAGAACCTCGCCTATTTCCACCGCCTCTTCCGGGCCAGCCACGGCACCACCCCGCGCAGCTACCGGACCCGCCAGCACGCGGTGATGTGATCCCTTCTGTTCCGGCTCGGCCCGCGCCGGGATATGTGTGGCAGGAGGAGATCTGCCTCCGTTCGTCCTTGGTGGTTTTTGGGAACCGGTAGCCCCACTCTTCGCATACGCTGGAGATTTCGTTGCTGGGTCTGTGGCAGGCCCCGTCCAGTTCAAACATCAAACTTTCACGAACAGGGCGTCCGCATGCGTTTTTGGACACAGGGCACTCCTTCCGCCATGCATCGCTCCGGGCTTTGTTGGGAGCTCCGTTTCCAGCCATCACATGCCTCTTGATTTTGTCCGAAAATCGTAACAAATGTCCATTTTTGGATAGCAGGAAGATTTGCCAAGGGATCCCAACACTCGCAGCATATCTGGTTTCCCTCCGATCTTTCCCGACCTGATGTCTTCCTGGCCCCCATCCGAATCCGCCCAAACTGTCGCAGGCGACGCACGCGGATTGCCCTCACCGTGGCTCTACATCATTTCGCTGTATTTTCCCTTGGGTTTGATCATC
>JBBECL010000350.1:0-11008 GCA_040881805.1 Terrimicrobiaceae bacterium
CTTTGTTTTTGCGCTGGTCTTCCGCTATTTTCGCGTGCCCCCCCAACTCCAGCCAAGGGTGCTGTTTTGGGGGATCCTCGCGGCTCTGACCATGCGGGCAGCCCTCATTTTTGGAGGCATTGCCCTCGTGGAGCGTTTCCATTGGGTGCTTTATATTTTTGCGATGATCCTGATCTACGGCGGCGTCAAAATGATGCGCGACGACAAAGAAGAGGCCGATCCGGGGAACAACCCTATCATCAAATTGATGCGAAGGTTTATCCCCATCACCAGGGCCTACCGGGGCGACCGCTTTTTTATCAGGGAATACGGTGTCCTGATGGCCACGCCCCTGGCCTTGGTGCTGGTGGCCATTGAAACCACGGATTTGGTTTTTGCCATTGACTCCGTGCTGGCGGTTTTGGGGATCACCCGCGACTTTTTTATTGTTTTCACCTCGAATGTCTTTGCCATCCTCGGGCTGCGGGCGCTGTATTTTGCTCTTGCCGGGATCATAAAAATCTTCCGGTTTTTGCACTACGGGCTTTCGGGCATCCTGATTTTTATCGGGTTAAAAATGTTGATGCATGACACCCCCTGGGCGATCAGTAACGGCCAATCTCTGGCGGTGGTGGTGGTGGTGCTCGGGGCATCCGTGTCAGCCTCCCTCCTCTTCCGGGAAAAAACCACGAAGAGTTCCCAAGAGTGACCCAGCCGACCTCAGATCCCCGACTTCGCCTGAAAAGCCTCATCGCCAGTGGGGAGGCGCGCCTGTTGCCGCTCTCCTTTCCCCAGAGAGAGCTCTGGGAAAATTCCCCGGTCGCACCCGGAGATCCGGCAAACCACATCTGCGCAACCATCGAGATTCGTGGCGTATTTTCTTTTGATCTCTGTCAGGAGGCTCTCCAGGCCGTGGTGGAGCGCCAGGAAGTCCTTCGCACGTCATTCCTATCGGGGGATGGAAAAGCCGCACAGATTGTGGTCGCAAAAACCGAGGCCAACCTGCGTTGCCGGGATGTGGAGCCCGGGGAAGATCCCGTGGAGGTGATGGCCACCGTGTTTTCCGAGCCCTTTGACATGGTTCGCGGCCCGCTCTATCGCGTGGAAATGCTTCGTCGGGCAGCCGACCACCACACTCTCGCTTTGGTGTTTCATCATGCCATCGCCGATGGGTGGACCCTGGGTGTGTTTGTGGAGGATTTCACCATGGCCTATATCCTGGCCCTTCAGCAATCCGGGCGGGCGTTTGCTCCGCTTACGGGTCTGAAAGACAGGCTTCCCGGTCCGGGGATGACCTATTCCGAGTGGGCGGCAGCCGATCGAAGTCGTTGGCAACCGCCCGGGCCGCCCGAGGAGGCTGCCTACTGGCGCTCGCGTCTGGCCGGCTCCGGCCTGCTTTTTGGAAGACCCCGCCCCAAGGAGCCCATGAAGCCTTTGTGCAAGCGGGTCACTTCGCTGGAGCCCGCCCTCGTTGAGGCAGCCCGCGCCCTGGCAAAGCAGGCCGGGGTGACGCTTTTCAGCGTCCTTATCACCGCCTTTCAGGTCACGCTTAATCGGTGGAAGGCCACCAAGGATGTGGTCCTCGGTGTGCCACATGCCAACCGCTCAAAACCCCAGACCCGCGAGACCATGGGCTATTTTGCGGGGGTGGTGCCACTCCGCTTGCGCCTTGAACCCCGGCATTCCTTCCTTCAAACACTCCGGGCGAACCACGAGGCGCAAATCGAGGATTTTGCCCATGCCATGCCGTTCGCAGAGTTGGCAAAAGACCTCGCGCCACGCGATGAGCGATTTTGTCATCAGATTTTTGACGTGCGGTTTGCCCTCCAGAACCACCCGGTCCCCGATATCGAACTTCCGGGAATTTCAACCCGCTTGAGAACAATCTCCACCGGCACCTCCCGCTTTGATCTGGCGTGCGAGCTGACCGAGGATGGACCGGCCATGGAAGTGGTCTGGCTTTATCGTCAGTTCGTGGTTGACGGGGAAGAAATCGGGCATCTGGATCGGCTGCTGGGTGTGGTTCTGGAGGAGGGCGTGCGGAATGCCGGCGTCCCTCTTGAGGTGTCAGAGATTGCCCGGCCTTGCCTTTGAGCGCGGGCACTGGTTGGATGTCTGCTTTTATGAGTAACTTGATCAAAATTGCGGTGCTGTCAGGGGACGGCATCGGACCTGAAGTGATGGCCGAGGCGTTGAAGGTTCTGGTTTCAACAGCGGCAAAATTTTCCTTGGAATTCCAATTTGAACACCATCTGGTGGGTGGAGCCGCGATTGATGCGACGGGCAAGGCGCTCCCGCCGGAGACCTTGCAGGCCTGCGAGGAAGCCGATGCCATCCTTTTTGGTTCCGTGGGTGGCCCCAAGTGGGAATCCCTGCCTCCGGCCGAGCAACCCGAGCGTGCCGCGCTGTTACCCCTGCGCAAACATTTCGGGCTTTTTGCCAACTTGCGCCCGGCGATCTGTCTCCCCGAGTTGACCCATGCCTCGCCCCTCCACCCGGATTCCGTGGCCGGCGGGTTCGACGTCCTGTGCGTTCGGGAACTCACCGGAGGCCTCTATTTCGGAGAACCAAAATATATTAAAAACGAGGGTGGCGAAGATTTTGCGGTGGACACCATGGTTTATTGGGAAAGCGAAATCCGGCGGATCGCGAAGGTCGCCTTTGAAGCCGCGCAAAAACGCCGCTCGCACGTCACGTCCGTGGACAAAGCCAATGTCCTTCAAAATGGGGTCCTCTGGCGGCGGGTCGTTCAAAGCGTGGCCCGCGAGTATCCTGACGTCACCCTGAACCATCTTTATGTGGACAACGCCGCCATGCAGCTCATCAAAAATCCCAAGTCCTTCGACGTCCTGCTTGCCGAAAACCTGTTTGGCGACATCCTCAGCGATGAGATGGCCATGATCGCCGGGTCTCTAGGCATGTTGCCAAGTGCCAGCCTCGGTGAATCCACCGGCAATGGCAAACGGTTCGGCATGTTTGAACCCAGCGGCGGGACCGCGCCGGATATCGCCGGACGGGGCATCGCCAACCCGATCGCGCAGATTCTCTCAGCCGCCCTTCTCCTCCGCTTCTCCGCAGGACGCGAAGATGCCGCCACCGCCATCGAAAATGCGGTCCGCGCCGTGATCGCCCGGGGCCTTCGGACTTCGGACATTTACACGCCTGGAACCACCCAAGTGGACACCTCTTCCATGGGATCGGCCATTGCCGGGGCCTTGTGAGGTCGTCATGCAACTTGCGCAACATGATTGTTCCACAGCCACAAATTTTCCCCCTGTGAATAACTTGGGAGTAATCCGCGTTTCCCTGCGGGGTTTATTCACGGGGATTTGTGAATGGCCTGCCCTCCGCCGTGCGGAAAGCAATGACGCTCACTGAAATCCGCGCCGCACTCACCGAGTTGGAGACCCGTCCCCGACAATCCCTCGGGCAGAACTTTTTGTATGACCAAAATTTGGCCCGCGGGATCGTGGAACAATTGCAGGGTCATCATGACGGGACCATCCTCGAGATTGGTCCCGGCCTTGGCGCGCTCACCGAGTATCTGGCCCCCCTCGCCAAACGGCTCGTGCTGGTGGAAAAAGATGAGCGCATGGTCACATGGTTGGCACGCAAATTTCCCATGCCTCAGGTGGAACTGTTCCACACCGATGCGCTGGCTTTTGATTTGCGAACCGTCTGCGGTGAGGGTCCGGTGGCGATCGTCGGAAATCTCCCCTACTACATATCGACGGCACTCATCTCGCACTTCACCGATGCCCTTTCACCCGCATCAATCCTTGTTCTAACGCTACAACACGAGGTGGCCACACGTCTTTCGGCCATGCCGGGATCGGCGGATTACGGGGCCATGTCGGTCTGTGTGCAACGGCGGTGGCAAGTGCGTTTTCTTCGCAAATTGCCACCCTCGGTTTTTTATCCCGCCCCCAAAGTTTCCTCCGCCGTGGTGAGCCTCACGCCCCGCCCAGTCAAGGAGATCCTCCCTTTGGATGATACCGCCTTTGAGAACCTTGTTCGGCGGGGATTTTCGGAACGGCGCAAACAACTCAAAAATTTGTTGCCCGAACTTCGCGAGTCCTGGCCGGAACTCACAAGCGCGGCCGGCATCTCCGCCGAGGCCCGTGCTGAAAATTTGACCCTCGCGCAGTGGGAGCAACTCACCGCCCTGACCTCCCCCTCCTCAGCCCAGCGGGGCGACGAACTCTTTGATGTGGTGGATGAATCGGATGCCGTCCTTGGCCCTCAACCCCGGGCTTATGTGCATGTGAATAACCTTCGTCATCGCGCCATTCACATCCTTCTCACCAATGCCAAAGGAGAACTCTTTCTTCAAAAACGATCCCCTTGGAAAGATCTCAATCCCTCGCTCTGGGACTCCTCCGCCGCCGGTCACGTGGACGCGGGCGAGACCTACCACGAAGCCGCCCACCGCGAACTTCAAGAAGAACTCGGAGTCTCCGCCCCCCTCAAAAAAATTGGCAAACTCGAAAGCTCCCCGGCCACGTCCTGGGAATTCGTGGAAATCTTCACCGGCTCCCACGAAGGCCCGTTCCACCTCGCCCGCATGGAAGTCGAAGCCGGTGCCTTCTTTCCCCTCGCAAAAATCCAAGCATGGTTCGCCAACCGCCCCCAGGACTTCACGCCGCTTTTTCGAATCATTTTTCCGAGGTTTTTGGAGCCGGATAGCGGAGACTGAAGATATTAGAAAAATTCATCTTTGCGGATAAGAGCATTTGAGCGTTAATTATTCACAAGGGGCCGTTAGCAGGCAGGTGTGGGTGGTGGTAGTTTCCCTACTCAAATAAAACCATACTACTAGTCATTCAGGTCTGCTCCCTAGTCCGTAGATTTTGATGACAACCAACCAAACTCCACATAAAAATATTCAAATGATTGTGATTCGTAAATGCCTGTTCAGCTTCGCCGCGCTTTTCGCCGCAAGCAGCTTGCTCCATTCCTCACCACTTGTTGATAATTGGACATATGCCGGGGGAGGTCTCGACCCGGAGTCCTACACCGCTCAGCCCGACAAATACCGTCCAACGCCAATCAACCCAGATGCCGCAAACAACAATGGAGCAACAATTGTCGCCACAAATCTGGTGGTTATCCCCTTTGGTTCTGGAGGCCTGGGCTCGGCTAACGCTGGAGCTTATCAGGGAATCTACACATTCAACGCCTCAAATGCCAGTTTCGCCCTCACCTCCGGCACTATTCTGGACAGTCTTGATGAAATCACGATCACCATTGTTGCTGGTGGCGGATTCCCGACATTGCTGACCTACAACAGTTCTACCCTTAGCCTGAATTACAATGGCAGCAACCCTGCATTGGCTAGCTCAAGCTTTTTGAGCACAGATCTGGGAATCATCAGCACGCCAGTGGTTGGTGATCTTAATTTGTTCCAATACACATGGACATGGACAGGCCTTGCCTCACTAGGGGAAACAACCCAATTCTCCACATCCTGGAATGTGCAGGGACAACAGCATGCATTCTTCCAAGAAATCAGTCTCACTCAGGCAGTTCCTGAGCCTTCCACAGTCGCTTTGATCGCCATTGGCGGGGCATTTTGCGCTCTCCGCCGCCGCCGTCGTTAATTGCTTTTCCATTGAAAATTCGGCTCATCTCCAAGTCAGTGCGCTCCTGCGTCAAAACAGCTCGCTCGCGGGCCTTCACACTCATTGAATTGCTGGCTGTCATCAGCACCACGGGGATTTTGGCCGTGTTGGCTGTGGGTGTCTCCCAGAAGGCGATTCACTCTGCCAACAAAGCCCGGGAGGTGAATGCTGCCCGTCAACTTGTGACAGCATTTCATGCCTACGCGCAGGAAAATAACGGAATTTATCTCTCCGGGATGGACTACCGTGCCGGCACAGCCGATTACCCGGTTCATAATCTGGATGGCAAGCTCGTGACCGGACACGGTGCCCATCGATACCCTTATCGTCTTGCCCCATACCTCGAGGGAGAGTTTGACGGGACGATCTTTGTGAATCGTAACAAGCAGGAAATTGCAAGCAGCGCTGGCGGAAGCAACGTGATGTATGACTATTATGTTTCCACATTTCCTGCGCTGGGAATGAACATCTACTGTGTGGGAGGAGTTATTCGAGCCAACGGTTCGATGCTCAACAGTGCAGATTGTATCACTCGGGCGGCAGGGATGCGGGGCTCCATTCTGGCCTTTGCCTCAGGGGGAAGTGGTTCCGGGAGATCCCGAATGCAGGGCTTCAGCTACGTCTCCCCACCCACCCGGGAAAACGAATCTCCGATCTGCCTCAAATGGCAGGACCCCAGCACATGGACCAAGCACAAGGACCCCATGAATTTCGGGTGGGTGGATTTCCGTTATGACGGGAAGGCGGTGTCTGCATTTCTTGACGGAAGTGTTCGAATGTGTTCGGTTACCGAGTTGAGCGATATGCGTCTCTGGAACCACAACGCCTTGGAGCAGGACAACCCGAATTACGAGATCGCTCCTTGACGGCTCAAGTGCCCCAGCGTTAATTCAGGGCAAATTTTAGCAGGACAACAAACCAACCAATCAGAAAGGTCACATGTTATGAAAACCGAAATCGAAGAATCCCTGAAGCAACAGTGGGAAACCCTCCTCCAATCCAAACCCAAACTCCGCATCCGCGATGCAGCTTCGGAGTTGGGAGTGACTGAAGCCGAGTTGTTGGCCACGCGCTGCGGGGGAGACGTCACCCGCTTGGAAGGCGACTGGACCCAACTCATCAAGGACCTGCCAACCTTGGGACGCGTCATGTGTCTCACCCGAAACCAAGACGCCGTGCACGAGCGCTTCGGCGAATTTCTCAAGATCGATTTTTTCCATGGGATGGGACAAGTCGTCGGCCCTGACATTGACCTGCGATTGTTCCTCGACGGCTGGAAACTGGGGTTTGCGGTCACGGATCATACCGATGACGGGGACCGTCAGAGCCTCCAATTTTTTGATGGATCCGGAGAGGCCGTTCACAAGGTGTATTTGCAAAAAGAGAGCAACTACGGAGGCTACGGCGTGTTGCTGAACAAATTCCGTTCTCCGAATCAGAGCATCGAGCAGCCCGTGGAACCGGCCCCTGCCGCCAAACCAGAAATGCCGGATGCCGAGATTGACGTGGCAGGATTCCAACAAGCGTGGCTCGACATGAAGGATACGCACGCGTTTTACGTCATCATGGGCAAATTCCGCGTGGCCCGCGAGCAGGCTCTGCGCCTGGCTCCCGAAGGTTATGCCCGCAAGGTCAGCGTGGCTTCCACCAAAAAGATGTTGGAAACCGCTTCCGCCAACGGCACCGAGATCATGGTCTTTATCGGCAACCGCGGGTGTCTGCAAATCCACACGGGTCCGGTCAAAAACATCAAAATGTTCGGGGCCGAGTGGCTGAATGTGTTGGACGAGGAGTTCAACATGCACCTCCGCGACACCGCCGTGGCCAGTGCCTGGGTGGTCGTCAAACCCACCGTGGATGGGGATGTCACGTCTCTTGAACTCTATGACAAAGACGGCAACAACATTGTGATCTTCTTTGGCAAACGCAAACCCGGGTCGCCTGAGTTGCAGGCTTGGCGGGAGATCGTTGCGACTCTAAACTAGGAGCCAAAACTTTGGAGAACCCCGAACGCCTCGCGTCGGCCTTTCCCAAAGAAAACCCATTGTATGAAGAACCTCAGACACCCTGACCTTCAAGGAAGCGGCCTGAACCAGCGAGAGCCCAGGGGTCACGGTCGTCCCGACCGTGAGGAGGCCGTTTTGGCGACAAATCGGGTCCTTCGCTTTTCCTCGAAATTCCAACTCCTCTCCCTTTTGCTCATGCTGTCATTGGCCGCCGCTTCCCACGCAAGTGAGCGAATTGTAAGCACCGCTGGCGCTGTCACCGAGACCCTCTTTGCCTTGGGGGCTGAGAAAGAGATCGTGGCGGTGGACGTTTCAAGTGTCTTCCCCGAAGCCGCAAACGCCCTGCCGAGAATTGGGTATGCGCGTCAGCTTTCTGCGGAAGGGATCCTATCCATGAATCCGACCGTGGTTTTTGCCACGGAGGATGCGGGACCACCTGAGGTGATCAAACAGCTTACTTCTGCAGGAGTCAAAGTCGTGCCTCTTTCCAACCGCCACACGCCCGAGGCGGCTGCGGAACGAATTATTGCCATTGGGGATGCCATCAATCACCGGCCGGCTGCCAAGTCGTTGGTGGAAAATCTCAAGACCGACTTGGAGCTTGCGCAAGCTCAAGTGCAAAAATCAGATGCACGTCCCAAGGTCTTGTTTATCTATGCGCGCGCCGGGGGCGTGATGAATGTTTCCGGCACGGGCACTTCAGCCGACGCGATGATCACGCTCGCAGGAGGAGTCAACGCGGTCCAAGGATTCGAAAATTATAAACCCCTGACAGCCGAAGGGGCCGTTGCCGCGGCTCCGGATTTTATTCTGGTCACATCACGGGGGTTGGAAAGTTCGGGGGGAATCGATGGTCTCCTCAAACACCCCGGCTTGGCCCTCACACCCGCAGGGAAAGAAAAAAAGGTGATTGTGATGGATGATTTGTTTCTTCTGGGGTTTGGTCCGCGCCTTGGCCAAGCCGCCAGGGAACTCTGTGAGCAACTGCACCCCGGCTCGAAGACGGTTGGGAAGCGAGAGGTTGGGAGCCCCCCTCCGGTGGTTCCCTGATTTCCCCCCTGCCTATGCCATCCCTGGCATTGCGCCATCAGCGACCCACCATTTTCTGCGTCCTCGTCGCGCTGTTGCTGGCGACCTGCGTGATTTCTCTTTGCGTCGGAGCGGTCAAAATTCCGTTGTCCGATGTGCTGGCGACCCTCACGGGAAAACAGGAGCCGTCAGGGTTTGGAAATATTTTGTGGAGCCTGCGCATTCCGCGAGTCCTGCTGGGGGTGCTGGTGGGCGGAGCCTTGGCGGCGGCGGGAGCCCTCATGCAGGGACTTTTTCGCAATCCCCTCGCTGATCCGGCCCTCATCGGGGCCTCGAGTGGCGGAGCCCTCGGGGCAGTCTTAATCATTGTTCTGGGCGGCACATTTTTTCCGGGAATCCCGATGCTGAGCGATCTTCGAGCCCTGCCTTTTGCGGCCTTTGCGGGGGCCTTGATTGTCACATGGTTTGTGAAGAGCATGGCAGCCAGCGGTGGCTACACGGCCATTGCGACGCTCCTTCTTGTGGGAGTGGCTGTGAATGCTCTGACCAGCGCGATGATCGGGCTGGCAACCTATCTGGCCACGGATGCGCAACTGCGGACCTTGTCGTTCTGGACTCTTGGAAGCCTGGGTGCGGCCGACTGGCAGGTGGTCACCCTGGCGGCACCGTTTTGTTTGGTGTTGATCCTGCTCGCTCCTTTCTGGGCCACCGCACTCAACGCGCTTGCACTGGGAGAGGCCGAAGCCGGACACCTGGGGTTCAAAGTTGAACGCATCAAGTCCCTTCTGATTCTCCTCACCGCTGCGGGAGTCGGAGCCTCGGTGGCCTTTACCGGCGTGATCCTTTTTGTCGGCTTGGTTGTTCCCCACTTGGTCAGGACCCTCATTGGTCCCGATCACCGATGGTTGTTGCCGGGGTCGGCCGTGCTTGGCGCGACATTGTTGGTCGCCTCCGACACCCTGGCCCGAACGATCGTGGCTCCTGCGGAACTTCCCATCGGAATTCTCACCGCAGGATTCGGGGCCCCCTTCTTTTTGTCCATGTTGCTGCGTCAACGCGGGAGGGCCCTATGGGGATAATGGCTCCGTCTGCCGTCACACTCATGGAAGCCAGGAATCTCTCCTTCCGGGTTGGTGGCACCCCGCTGGTTTCCAAAGTGAATTTTTCGGTGGCCCAAGGAGAATTCTTGGCGCTGCTGGGCCCGAATGGTGCCGGTAAATCCACCTTGCTCAAACTGCTGTGCGGGCAGATTCCACCAAGCGAGGGCACCGTGCGATTTCTGGATCGTCCCCTGGGCGAATGGCCGCCGATGACATTGGCCCGGCACCGCGCGGTGTTACCCCAAAGTTCGACCGTGCCTTTTGCGTTCACGGCCCTTGAAATTGTGCTCCTCGGGCGCTCCCCGCACGGGGATGCCAGGGCCTGCGAAGACCTGGCCAGACACGTCATGACCCAAACCGATTGTGCCCACCTCGCCGAACGCTTTGTGACCACGCTCTCCGGCGGAGAAATGCAGCGCGTCCAACTCTCCCGGGTGTTGCTGCAGTTGCATCACCCTGACGGCAACGTGCCCCGCTGCCTCATGCTCGACGAACCCATCTCCAACCTCGACCCCGCCCATCAACACGGAGCGCTCTGCGTCGCCAGAAAATTCGCAGCTTCAGGAGCCGGCGTCGTTGTGGTGCTCCATGACCTCAATCTGGCCGCCCAATACGCGGACCGGCTTGTCATCATGAAGCAAGGATCCATCGTGGCCCAAGGGGCCCCGCGCGAAGTGGTGACCGAGAGCCTGGTCAGCGAGATTTTTGAAGTGCGCGCGCGGGTGATTGAAAACCCCGTTTGCGACGGTCCGGCAGTTTTTGTTTCGGTGCCGGAAGAAGAGACGGACTGAGCGGAAACACACAGGGACAAACCCCGAACCGCTCGGCAAACGCCTTCGAGAAATGGCTCAGACTCGAATACCCCACCTCCATAGCCGCTTCGGTCACATTCGAACGCCCCTGCTTCAAAATCGCCGCCGCCCGGTCCAATCGCAAATTCCGCAAATATCGCGAGATCGTCGTGCCGGTTTCCTGCGAAAAAATTCGGCTCAAATAATGCGGGCTGCATCCCACCTCTTTCGCAATCTCCGGAAGTGCAGGCGGATGCTCAAGGTCCCGACCCAAAATGGCCTTCACTTTTTCCACCCGCTCATGTGCCACCCGCTGCTGCCTCTCACAAAAAAATTCTTCGTCGCGCGGACTCAAAACGCTGATCGCAATCTCCAAAGCTTTGGCCTGATACCACCCCGCAAGAAAATCCTGATGCACAGGAACTCCAAACATCTCATCCACCGCCTGATTTAATTGGCGGGGAATCGGCATCATGTGAACA
>JBBECL010000351.1:0-1773 GCA_040881805.1 Terrimicrobiaceae bacterium
TACCCTTTATCTTGCAAAAAGTTAAGTATGATGAACTCGTCCTGGCGAACAGCTTCTTCGTTGTATGTGCCCACGCCGGTCACCCAGCTCGTGAATAATTTGTACTGTTTTGTCACCATTTTTTCGAGGATTTCGCTTTTTTGGTAGGGGCGGCTTTCATTTCCCGAAAATCTGAAGGATTTCATCAGAACAAACAAGCAAAATTTGCACGGGTAGTTGCACGGGTAAGATCAAACCCCTGTATTTATCTTGCTGGCCTTCCGGCTCATAACCTGAAGGTCGTAGGTTCAAATCCTACCCCCGCAACCAGCCTTCGCCGGAGTGTAGCGAGAACGAAGGCTGCCGCGTCGAAGCCCTTTGGGCGAAGACGGGCCCTCCCGGCTACGGCCCGGCACGCCACCAGTTTTTAAGCGCAATGTTCTTCTACGTTTACATTTTGGAGAGCGAGCATGATCCATCCCGTCATTATGTAGGTTTCACCGAAGATCTTCGCGCCCGACTTGCCCACCACAATTGCGGGGACTCTGCACACACCGCCAAGCATGTCCCTTGGCGAATCAAATCGTATTTTGCATTTTCAGATCGTCAGAAAGCATTGGACTTCGAACGATATCTGAAAACTTCTTCTGGTCGGGCCTTTTCAATGAAACGCCTTTGAGGAGGCCTTCGCCAGAACGCAAGTCCCTTGTTTTCAACATTTGCCATCGACGCAACTGACTGAACGCCCGCACCTCCTTTGCACACTCCCCTGCGATGGACTCCTGACCCTTCAGGTTGGCAGAATTCGGGAAATGCCAGATCCCTTCATTGACACCGCTGACGAAGGCGTGAAAGAAATCAAATTTTCCGTCCATCCGCAGAAACGCCCCACCAAAGGCAAAGGTCCCTTCAAGCTGGTGAAAGTCGGCCAGGTCACCGTTCCCATTTACCGCTCCGACGTGCAGGGATTTCCCCGCTTCTTCGTGGCCTACTACGAAAACGGTTTCCGCATCCGCCGGAGCTTCACCGATCTGGAGGAAGCCAAGCAGGAGGCGCGCCGTGCCGGAGAGCGAGTGATGTCTTGCAAAGTCCAAGCTCCTCGGCTCGCGCCTCACGAATGTGATGAACTGATCCGGGCGAAAAAAGCTGTGGCTCCCTCGGGATCTTCGCTGGTGTCGGCTGCCGAGGAATTCGCCCAGTGTCACAAGATGCTTGGCGGCAGGTCACTGATCGGAGCCATCCGGGACTACGTCGAGCGCAACAAGGGCGTCCGGCCAGGAGTGCCGGTGACGAAAGCAGCGGAGGAATTCCTTGCATCCAAGGAGCAGGACGGTGCGAGCAGTCGCTACATGGCCCAGCTCCGCAGCGACGTGAACCGGTTTGCCGCCGCCTTCCCTACCGATATCCTTCACGTGAAGAGCCACCAGATCAGCGAGTGGCTGCGCGGACTCGGAGGGGCTCCCCGCACACGAAATTCAACCCACACGAGCATCCGCACGTTTTTCTCATGGGCGCGCTCGGCCTCCTACCTGCCCAAGAACGAGAAGACCGAGGCCGAGGCGGTTCAGAAGGTGAAGGCCGGTGACACGGAAACCGAAATTTTCACGCCCGAACAAATGAAGACGATCCTCGATACGGCCACGCCGGACATGATCCCCTTCATTGCGCTGGGGGCGTTTGCTGGAATGCGGGCGGCAGAAATCACGCGCCGACGAGTGGTTCGGGAGGGCGCATCTCTGAGTGCAAACCACAGGGGGAACGGGCGTCTCGCCCGTTAGGAGATTGAACCTCGAA
>JBBECL010000352.1:0-10976 GCA_040881805.1 Terrimicrobiaceae bacterium
AAACGAAGGGGCCATTTTCATTTTCCGATGAACGGCGGAGGACCGGAAACGGCGGAGGTTATCCGTCAGATCTTCGACGAATGCCCATTCACCCTGCCTTTGGGGGGACTGAATTTTCCGCATTTTTTTCCGAAGGCCGGATCCTCGCCGCATGATTTTCTTGCCCGGCTTGCCAACGAGGGCCTCACCCGCCGCTATGGCCGTGACGCCCACAAACACCGGACCCAGCTGGCCGAGGAATTGGAAATCATTGCGACGGTGGGTTATGAAGAATATTTTTTGTTGGTGTGGGAGATTTTGCAGGATTGTCGGCGGGAGGGGATTGATTGGATCACGCGCGGCAGTGCGGCCGACAGCCTTGTTTGTTATTGTCTGGGCATCTCCGATGTATGTCCGATCCGCTTTGAGCTGTATTTCAAACGATTCCTCAACAAAGACCGGATGGCCCTTAACAAGCTGCCGGATATTGATGTGGATTTTGCCCATGACAGCAAAGACCGGGTCGTGGATTTGATTTTTGAGAGATACGGGATTCACGCGGCGGTGGTGGGTGGATTTTCGACGTATCGGGGGCGCTCGGCGTTTGCGGACATTGCGAAAGTGTTCGGGGTGTCGGAACAACAAATCCGCCGCTACACCGAACACCTGCCCGATACCTCCGCCGACCGTGTGATGGAAGCGGCGGTCACCACCCGCGAGTGTGGGGATCTCGATTTCGGGGAAAATCCCTACGCCACCGCGCTGGCCCTCGCCAAACGCCTTGATGGGTTTCCCCGTCACCCCAAAATGCACCCCTGCGGGATCGTCCTCTCCCGCAATCCCGTGGCCACCATGTGCCCGCTCTTCACCAGCCACAAAGGCCGCCCCACCACCCACTTCGATATGGATGCTGTCGAGGCCATCGGACTCGTCAAAATGGACATCCTCGCCCAAGGGGGGCTGGCGGTCATGCGGGACGCCAGGAAAAAAATTGGCGGGCAAGGGACGGCCTCTCCCACCCCAAGGCAAGAGGGCGCATCTCCGAAAGTTACAACGTCCCAAATTTTTCCAGGGGGCATGGGCGTCCCGCCCGTGTTTGGCGCAATATCCGGATACGAACTTCAATCTCCAAACGGGCGAGACGCCCGTTCTCCCAGTGCTCTGCCATCGGAGATGCGCCCAAGGCAAGACGGGTTACCACAAACTTGTGGCCATTCCGGATTGGTGCCTTGTCCCCCTGACGCTGCCTTTGCCGATCTCCGCATCTGGCAAATGATTGCGTCCGGCAATGCGCGCGGGGTTCATCATATCGAGTCACCAGCCATGACCTCGCTGAACCGGATGGTGAAGGTCAATAATATCGACGATCTCATTGCCATCGTCTCGGTGATCCGTCCGGGCGCGGCGAACACCATGCGCAAAGTCAGTTTTACACGAAGAGCCCAGGGGCTGGAGCCCATCGAATACCCCCACCCCAGCTTGGAGCCTGTCCTGCGGTCCACGTATGGCGTCGTCGCCTACGAAGAACACATTCTCCAAATCTGCGAAGCCTTTGCCAACATGCCAGCCGGACGCGCCGACATGCTGCGCCGGGCCCTCGTCAAAAATAAAGCCGACAAAGCCGAAGCCTTCTTTGAGGAATTTGCGGGGCATGCCCGTCAGTTCGGACGCCAGGAAGAAGACATCGGCCGGGTCTGGCAATTGATCATGCGTTTCAAGGGATATGCCTTCTGCCGGGCGCATTCCACCGCGTATGGGATCGAGGCCTACCAGGCCGCCTGGCTCAAATGTTATCACCCCGCCGAATTCCTGGCTGCCGTTCTGACCCATGGCAAAGGCTTCTACGACCGCCTCACCTATTCCATCGAATGCCGCCGCCTCGGCATTGGGTTTCTGTCCCCGGATGTGAACCTCTCCACAGAAAGTTATGACGTCACACACCAACGCATCCGCGTTCCCCTGTGGCAGATCAAAGGCCTTTCTTCGGCCTTTCTGACACGATGGGCCGACGGCAAACCCTACGAATCATTCCGGGACTTTTATTTCAGAACCCGGCCTTCGGTTCCTGAAATGGAAAGCCTCATTCGCGGGGGGGCCTTGGATGGTTTTGGCCAATCCCGCGTGGAGCAATTTTGGGAAGCCCGGCGACTGCTCATCGGGGGCGGAGAATCTTCGCTCTTTGATCCGGTGGGAACCCAATCCTCGGTGGACCAGGAAAAACGTTCCGCTTTCCGCGACGTTTTGGATCCCTCCACACCGCCTTCCCTCACCGAGCGTCTCCATGACGAAATGGAACTCCTCGGTTTTGCTGTTTCGGGACATCCCCTGGAAATGTTTCCCCACACCGCCTGGGAAACGTATTGCCCGATCTCGCGGCTCAGCGATTTCCCCAACCGCACCGTCACTCTCGCGGGGATGATCCTCACCGACCGCGCTCACCACCAATCCGATGGACGTCCCATGAAATTTCTGTCCCTCTGCGACCCCACCGGCCTCATCGAATGCGAATTGTTTGCCAGCGCCTACGCCCGCTTCGGCCTGGAAACCATCCGTCACCCCATCGTCGAAATCACCGCCACCGTCCAACCCTTCGAAAACCAAAATGGCTGCACCCTCAACGTGCGCAGCGTCCGCAAAGCCAGAAGCCGGCGGGGATCAGCATAAGTCGGCGGGCAAGGGACTGCCCGGCCCGGGCATCAAAGGGGCGCTTCGCGCGTGCGCGAGCTCGATATTCTTTGGGTAGGGCGCGGCAGTCTCTTGCCCGCCGACTCGCTAAAAGGCGGAATCACGCCGCCCGGTTCTTCAGGGTTTCCCAGAGGCGGGCGTGGTCGAGGAGGATGTTTTTGAGGCCCTGCTGAACGGCCTTCGAGTTCAGCGCTTGGGTTCCGCGAACCACAGTCAAAATACTGCCTCCAGGGACGAGTTCTGCAATACCATCATCCAAGGCCTTCTGCGAGATGTGGTCTTGAGTGTCAAAAAGCTCCTCGGCCTTGAGGTCTTTGGATGAAGCCCACGGCACGTCACCGTCCCAATAAGATAGGTTCTCTTTGCTTGGAGCGCCGCCGCCTTTGAAATTGAAATGTTGAAACGCTCATTTCATAGCTCCTTCAGTCAGCGAGACCGAGGCGCTTTTGCCATTTCTTCGGGTCTTGTGAGCAGTGGAAGACGGAGTAAACGACGAGGCCATCTCTGTGTGGTTCGTAGAACATTTCAAATGGGAAGCGCCGGATGAGAGCCCGCCGAAAGTCGTCCGTGGCGACCGGATACATGTGGGGATGCCTCAGGGCCATGAGGAGGCAGGCCTCGACACAGCGGAGGAAGTCCTCCCGAAGCCCCGGCTCGCGCTCCTCATACCAGTCGTAGGCCGCAGACACATCGTTCGATGCCTTCGGGGTGAAGATGACCTTTTCAACCATTGTGGGCGCGTGCCCGCTGTTTGACATCCGCCCACGCGATCCCCGAAGCCGGGTGCTGCGCGTAGTGTTCCTTGCGGCGGCGGAGTTCGTCGCGCTTCCAGTCGGGGACTGGCATGGGATCCTCTTCTCCGGCCAAGCTGTCCCAGAGGTCCTCGACGAGCTGGAGTCGTTCAGCCCGGCCAAGTTTGAAGAGCGGCGCGAATTCGGTGTTCATGGTGTCAAGATAGTGGGTTTCCGGGAGTGGTTCAAGGCTCTGTTGTGATGGGCAGGGAGGGCCGTCATTTCGTCAGCCCCCCAATCATCGTAAGGATCCGGTCGGTGACGCCTTTGAGTTCGGCGTCGATTTCGGTCAGGGGACGTGGGGGTTTGAAGACGTAGAAGTGCCGGTTGAATGGGATCTTGTATCCGACCTTGGTTTTGTCGTGGTCGATCCAGGCATCTGGAGCGCGGGACAGGACTTCACGTTGGAAATAGGTTTCGATGTTCTCGGTGAGCGGGACGTTTTCGGTGTCCCGGAGGGAGGCATCCGGCATGGGCTTACCCTTCACCTTTCCCTTGGTGGCGAGGAGGATCTTGCCATCCGCATCCCGCAAAGGACGCTCAACGGTGATCGTGCGATAACCGAAGTCCTCGTTTTTAAAAATCCGGGAAATCGGGGTTTTCGCCCCTTCTGTTTTGCTGTCGCGGGTAACCTCCCGGAATTCGCCGAAGGTCCGGGTGATGTCCGCGATGTGTTCGGGGCTGAGTTCCTTGCGTTTGCTGCCAAGGCTTTTCCGCATTTTTTGCCAGAACCCACTGGCATCAATGAGTTGGAGCTTGCCCTTTCGTGCGGCAGGTTTCCGGTTACTGACGATCCAGATATAGGTTGCGATGCCGGATCGTAAAGACTGCGCACGACGCCCGGCTTGATGAGCGCCTCGTCGTCCCCGATAAACAGCAGGTTCACCATCAGTCGAATCGCATCGCGCGGAGGAAAGGTTTGGATCGGGCATTTCAGGGATCAGGGTGGCAGGCAGCTCGGAGGCGGATCATGAACGCTTGGCACACGGATGGCACGCTCGAAACTTGGAGGCTTTTCGAGTTTGATGGCACAAAAACCGGAGGAGTCAGGGAGAACGGTGCATCTGGCCCCATTTTTAAATTTGATGCACCAGAGAGAACAAACGCCCCACGGTCGAGACGACCATGCCCCCTGGTCCACATGGCACCCAAACCCGAAGTTCATCACGCTTGTTCGAAATAGAGCAAATCTCACTTCAACCGCAACGTTGCCGATCGTTGGTTGTTGGCGGGGTTCACATCTTGGACGCCGATGGTTCGCACCTGCGATTGGAGAGTCGAGCCGCTTTGGGAGCGAAGGACAGAGGCAGGAATGGAAATGGTTTGGGTCCGCACGGAGCCGGACGGAACGGCATTGAAGTAGGAACGTTGGGACTGGCCATTGTTGACCACATCGAGAGACACGCTGGAAAGGGTGCTTGTTCCACGGTTTTGGATGGTGACTTGAACCGGGATGGTTGGTTGTGAGGTGTTCAGATCTTGTGGGTTGAAATAATAATCGGCGATGGCGATGTCATGGAGATTGGGCTGGTTGCGGTTGATGATGCGGCCCACGTTCAAAATCCCCGCCCCATAATAAGCGTCTTTGCCGGGAGTTCCCGCATCGTCTGCGAGCGAAACCAAGATCTGAGCGGCCCGGGCCGCGGTGAGGTTCGGGTTTTCCGAGAGCAGCATGGTCAGGGCCCCGGAAACAAATGGCACCGCCGCCGAGGTCCCGCTGAAGGAAAAGGCCCGATCATTGACCCAGGGAGTGACAACCCCCACGCCGGGCGCGGCCACGGTCACGCCGGAGCCATAGTTTGAAAAAATGCCCCGCTGACCTTTGGCATCCACGGCGCTCACAGCGATGACACCGGGATAGTTGGCAGGATAATAGACAGAGCCGACACCATCGTTTCCCACGGCGGCGACCACGGCGACGTTTTGGGAAATGGCGTATTGGATGGCGTCGCGCAGCACTTGGCTGTCACCCGCTGTGCCGAGGCTCATGCTGATCACTCTCGCTCCTTCATCCACGGCGTAAAGAACGGCCTCGGCGGTGGTGAAGCTGTCGCCGGTGCCGGAATCGTCCAAAACCCGGATACTCAGCAATTCTGCGGCGGGCACCATCCCACGAGCCTCGTTCGCGGTGCCCCCCAGAAGGGAGGCGACCGCCGTTCCATGAACCAGGGAATCGGGTGACCCCACACCGGAATCCACAAGATCCAACTGGCGAATCCCTTGCAGCGACAGGCCGGGAACCTCGGTAATGCCCGTGTCCAAAATGGCAATTTTGATTCCCTGCCCCCAATCCGCATTGTCCGCAGGCACGCCCAGCCACGTCAGAGCCTCGGTTCCAAATCCCACAGAGGGGCCGCCCGGTTCTGCGCCGGGAGTCGGGGGGGCGGGTGCGGCAACCAAAAAATTATAATCGGCATTGGCCGATGGCGGCAAGAGGTCGCGGATGGCCCGGCCCGATTTGTCCGTGTCGAATCCCACCCGTGCAACCCCCAACCGGGGAATCACACCCAAGACCCGTCCACCGAGATTTCGGACTTGTGCCAAAAATGGTTCCAGCTCTTCGGAAGATTGGAATTTCACCAGCCATTCGTTGGGCATGGCAGGGAGGTCTGCAAGGGGCAATGGAGCGACTGTGACAGCTGACGAAACGTCGGAATCGCGTGCTTGATTTTCGAGAATCTGTTGAGGAGGCCGTGAAGGCCGCGCCGGATCCGCGAGCTGGTTTGCAGTGTTAAAACCCCGGTTGGAAAAGACCAGAAATCCCAAGATGCCCACCGAAAGCGGAAGGAGCCAAATTACTTTTTGTGTGATGAATTTGCGGATCACATCTTGATGATAACACGTCGCTTCGACCCCGGCAGCCAAAAGTCTTCATCCAAGAACACGCTCGGGACGAGCTGACCCCCCGGCCTGCAGAGCAACCTCGCAAAACACGTCATCACACCTCCTTGAGGAGCATCGTGATTTTTTATGCCCGGAGAAAACTTGGCACGCGTGATGCTTTATCAAGAGCAGGCTGCCGAAAGGCTGCCAGAAATTAAGAGTGTTCCATAGCTCATAGGGGAGGAGCCGCCGGTGTAGGGAGAGCACCGGCGGTATCCTCCCCGGAAGCTTTTTATGGGAGCCGGCAAGAGGAAACAATACTCCTTTTCAGGAAACGGGCTTGGTTCCATCAGCAAATCAGAGTAGGTATTTTCCGATGCGAAGACAGTCCCTTAACGAGGCGAAATATATCCTGGCCGTGCTTGGCGCCATTTGGCTTTTAACTCTGTTGGTCTTCCCTCTGCTCTCGGTTTTTGCGGCGATTGCGATTCTTTTCACCCTCTTCTTTTTCCGAGACCCCAAACGTCTTCCTCCCGCTGATGACAACCTGGCGGTTTCCCCGGCGGATGGTGTGGTTGTGGCGGTGGAGGAATGCGATGGGGATGGGCTGATTCACGGCCCCGTGAAACGCGTGGTGATTTTTCTTTCGGTGTTTGATGTGCATATTAATCGAACCCCCATTGCAGGTGAAATCACCCACTCGGAGGCGGCCTTGGGCACATACTTGGATGCGAGAAATCCCCTCTCCTCGGCGAAAAATGCGCGCCGCACATGGGTCATTCGCAGTGCAGATTGCGAAGTGGTGGTTCGCCAAATCACAGGGGCCATCGCCCGCCGGATTGTGGCTTGGCGTCAGGTCGGTGATACGCTCAAACGCGGCCAGCGATTTGGAATGATCCGCTTTGGCTCACGAACGGAGGTTGATTTTCCAAGTCATGTCGAGATCCTGATCGCCGTTGGGCAACGAGTCAAAGGCGGCGAAACGGCTATTGCAAACATCAGAGGAGCGAGGACAGTGTGAAGCCAGAAGACGGCGAGCCCAAGATCTATCTTCTGCCGAATTTGATGACGGCGGGAAACTTGTTCTGCGGATTTGCTGCAGTCCTGCGAATCATTGAAGCGGCTCTGGCAGCGCAACAAGGAGAGGCCGTGAGTTCGTTGTATCATGAAGCGATTGCCTTCATTTTGGGGGCCTGTGTTTTTGATCTTTTGGACGGGCGGCTGGCCCGGTTGGGGGGACATGAAAGTCCGTTTGGTCGCGAGTTTGATTCACTGGCGGATATTGTCTCCTTTGGCATGGCTCCCGCTCTGCTGGTTTATCAAATCGTGCTACGCGACTTCTCAAAAACCGGTTGGCTGATCGCCTTTGTGTTTTTGTTGTGCGGGGGTCTCCGTCTGGCGCGCTTCAATTGCATCGCGCAGGGGCCTTCCGCCGGATCCGAATCCAAGGAATTTGTGGGGTTTCCGATTCCCGCGGCCGCCGGGCTGATTGCGTCCTTGACGCTGTTTATGCTCTGGCTTGAGGAAGGGTCCCATCAGATCGGCCCGTGGAAGTATGCTCTTCCGGTGCTGATGTTGTTTTTGTCATTTATGATGTTCAGCAAAGTGCGGTATCCCAGCTTCAAGGGGTTGGGGTGGCGCACTCAGAAATCCCTTCCCAAATTTCTTGGCATCATTTTGGTGCTGGCCCTGAGCGCCATGCATTACGAGTGGATGCCGGCACTGATCTTTGTGGGATTTTTGGCCTATGGATTCGTTCGTCCCTTTATTTCCAAGGCTCTGCGCCATGAGATCGAGGAGGAAGATGAGGACCCGGAGGGGTCATGAGCCCTGCGGCGCCCAACGGTGGTTGGCGATCAATTGCAATCCCCGCAAGGTCAGGAGCGGGTCGGTGAGGTCAAAAAGCGACAAGGATTCGTTGAGCACCCCGGAGTCTCCCCCGGTGGCAATCACGAGGGGTTTGCTGCGGGGAAATTGCTCCTCCCGAATGCGGATCAAGATTTCGCGGACCAGCCCGCGGTAGCCATGCACGGCACCTGACAACATGGCTTCATGGGTGCTTTTCCCCACCACATTTTTGGGACGTTTCACTTGGATGAGTGGAAGCAAAGCGGTGCGGGTGTGGAGATATTCGGCCATGACCCCCAGGCCGGGGGCGATGACCCCGCCCACGTAGGCCCCGTCCTTGGAAATGACATCGAAAGTGACCGCCGTTCCAAAATCCACCACGATGGCGGGATAACCGTGAAGCCCGACGCAGGCAACGGCATTGGCCAGCCGATCCGCCCCGATGCGCGAAGGTTGGGGGTAATGAATGCGGAGGCCGGCGGCATGGCGCGGCCCCACATGAATTGTGTCATCAGGAAAGGCGGATACGATTTTTTTGGTGGCGGCGGGGACGACGGAAGAAAGCACCACTTTGGTTTGAGGGGTTATCAGCTTTTGCAAGCTGGAAACCTTCAGGGAAGCGGTGGGAACCCGTATGGGGTTGCCGAGGCGCTGAGCGGTGGCCTTGGCAATCTTTGTGAACGAATTACTAATGTCGATGAGAAGATACGAGGGCATAAAACGCGTCGCGGGCCGTTCGGTTTCTTATCAACAGACGAGGGCTTCGTGAGGGGACGGATTGGCACTGTCTGACGCCGGGGGATCCACCCACCGGCCATGTTCGCGGATGAGATCCACCAAGCGCTGAACAGCCTCGGCTTCGGGTATGTTGAATTTGACGGGGGTTTTCCCGACGTAGAGGTTCACCTTGCCGGGGGCTCCCCCCACATAACCAAAATCGGCGTCGGCCATTTCCCCCGGGCCGTTCACGATGCAGCCCATGATGGCAATTTTTACGCCTTTGAGATGTGTGGTTTCCGCGCGAATGCGTGCGGTCGTTTCCTGCAAATTGAAAAGCGTTCTTCCACAACTCGGGCAGGCCACATAATCGGTTTTGAAAATACGGGTGCCGGAGGCTTGGAGGATGTTGTACGCGATGCGGAGAGATTGTCCGGGAGCTTTTTCGGCACGAACCAAAATGGCATCCCCGATCCCGTCGCAAAGCAGCGCGCCCAAATTGGCCGATGCCAGGAGAAGGTTGGGGGAAAAGTCCGGGCCCGGCCCGCTTTCGCCCAAGGTGTCCTTGAGCAAGATCGGATGATGCGGGCGCAGGCGGGCGGCAAGGAACCGGAAAGCCCCGATCACCGGAATGTCGAGTCCGTCACTGACGGTCACCAGCACCGGGCTTTCCAGCGCGTTGAGGCGATCCACTTCCCAGGTTTCGCGCGGATCCACCGCAACCACCCCACTGTCTTCAACAACAATCTCCGGCGCAAAATCCCCCAGGCGGTCGATTTTGTGGGCCAAGGCGGCATAGCGGTCCCGCGTCGTGAAGACCCTGACCGTCTCGTTGCCACCCAAAGGCACCCCGCAGACAGTGAGTGGGGAAGAAGCCCTGCGGGTATAAGAATGCGGAGACGGCAGGGTCAAATCAGGGAGAGCGGGAGTGGGCACGGTCCAAGAAATTTGGGGCACAAGGTCCACCAGGGCCCGGGCCACGGGAATCTCATGGATGCTATCTTCGGTGAGGGAAACCCGTACCGTGTCCCCCAACCCATCCGCCAACAGACTGCCGATGCCAATGGCACTTTTGATGCGGCCATCCTCCCCATCGCCGGCTTCGGTGACTCCCAAATGCAAGGGGTAGTTCCAATCCGGGCCAAGGTCGGCCAAACGATCCGCCAATAAACGATAAGCTGCCACCATCACCTTGGGGTTGCTGGCTTTCATCGAAAACACAAAGCCATGGAAATCCAAATCCCGCGCGATCCTCGCAAATTCCAAGGCGCTTTCGACCATGCCGAGGGGGGTGTCGCCATGACGGTTCATGATGCGGTCACTCAAGCTTCCGTGATTTGTGCCGATCCGGATGGCAACTCCCCGGTCTTTGCACAAATGGACCAAGGGTTCAAAACGCAGCCGGATTCGCTCGATTTCGGCGTCATATTCCGCATCCGTGTATTCCCGGACGGCAAACTTTTTCGAGTCAGCGTAGTTGCCGGGGTTGATTCGGACTTTGTCAACCCACTTGGCGGCCTCCATCGCAGCGTCCGGTTTGAAGTGGATATCGGCCACCAGCGGAACGTGGCAACCGAGCTTTCGAAGTTCGGCCCGGATGTTTTCCAAGTTCCTTGCGTCTTTGACGGTTGGGGCGGTGATGCGCACAATCTCACACCCGACCTCCACCAACCCCAGCGTTTCTTGAACACAAGCCGGTGTGTCCATCGTGTCGCTGGTGAGCATGGATTGCACACGGATGGGATTCGACCCACCAAGGCCAACACCACCGACCATAACCTCACGAGTCACCCGGCGATGACCCGGGAACCAATCGTGACGCAGGCTCATGGGGATGTTTTTTCAGGCGTCGGACCGGCCACCGCCGCAGGTGGGTCCTTGTCCGCTTTGGACGGGAAAAAATCTCCCACGTCAAAGAAGGTCACGTAGAGCATGAATCCAATCAAAAGCATCGCACAGGTAGATTGAACCACTTCGAGGACCCTGACGTTCATCGGCTTTTTCCTGATGGCTTCGATGATGGCCAGTGTGATGTGTCCTCCGTCAAGAACCGGGAACGGCAGGAGATTCAGCATGGCGAGGTTCACATTGATGAGGACACTGAGCGTGAGGGCGAGCCTCCAGCCATAATCG
>JBBECL010000353.1:0-1759 GCA_040881805.1 Terrimicrobiaceae bacterium
CGTGTGGGCCATCCCGGGGAGTTCACAAACGGTGGCCCTGCCGGTTCGTGTCACGGGAGAGGACATCAAGCCGCTCACCACTGCAGAAGTCTCGAAGTCCTCCCTCCGGCTGGATGAAATTCTCCAAGCCGCCCGCAACAACGCTTCCGCCCTTCTGGCCAGCCTGAAACCAACGCTGGTGCGTGATGATCGCGGGGTGATTCGCTACGCGGTGCTGCAATCCGATGACCCGCATTTGGCAGCCTGCATTTTTGCCCCGGAGTTTGCCGATTCTTTTTTGGAAACCATCGGCCCGGACGTATTGATCGCCATTCCCAACCGAAACCGAATCTATATTTTTCCGCGCTCGTCCGTTCCCGGCGCGGAAATTTCGGAACAGGTTTTTGTTGATTATCGGTCCACCAATTATCCCGTCAGCCGGGAGGTCTTTGAAAAACGCGCGGGGGTTCTGACTGCTGTTGGCACGCTGCGCTGAGCGGTCAGGAGGCGACAATATTGATATCCTCGGGCTGGATGCGGCAATGGACGTTCTCGCCTTCATGGGGATCAAAATCGCGGCCCCCATCATTTGTGAGCAAAACCCCAAGTTCGAGTCCACCTTCGACAATCACAGTGAGTTCATCCACCGCCCCTTTGAAGGTCTCCACCGCCACGCGCCCCGGAAAGGCGTTCGACCCCTCGAAGGGCTTGTTGCTCAAACGGATTTTTTCGGGACGGAGAGATAACAAAATTTTGTTTTCCGTGGCATTGGGTCCGTCTTTCACATCCAAAACCAGCCCTCCTTCCAACCGGCATTTGAGGAGGCCCCGGGACCGCGAAAGAACATCCGCCTCCACAATGTTTGTTTCGCCGATAAACGTGGCAACAAACCGCGTGGCGGGTTCATAATAAATTTCGTTCACCGTGCCGATCTGCTCCAGCCGCCCGGCACTCAGAACCGCGATCCGGTCGCTCATCGTCAGGGCCTCCTCCTGATCATGCGTCACAAAAATAAAAGTGATCCCCAATCGCTTCTGAAGTTGCTTGAGCTCGGATCGCATCTGACCGCGAAGTTTCGCATCCAACGCACTCAGCGGCTCGTCCAGAAGCAACACCTTGGGTTCACACACAATGGCCCGGGCCAGGGCCACACGCTGACGCTGCCCGCCGGACAGTTGCGCCGGCTTGCGCGCCACAAATTCGCCGAGCGATGTCATTTCCACCACCCGGTCAACCCGCCGCTTGATATCCGAGGATGGCACCTTTTTCATCTTCAGCCCGAAAGCAATATTTTCGTAAATGCTCAAATGGGGGAAGAGGGCATAACTTTGGAAGACTTGGTTAACGTCCCGCCGGTAAGGGGGGTCCATGGTGACGTCTTTTCCATCGATCCAGATTTCCCCTCTCGTGGGTTGTTCAAAGCCGCTGATCATCCTCAGACACGTTGTCTTTCCACACCCGGACGGGCCCAGAAACGTCATGAATTCCCCCTCCCTGATCGAGAAGCTGGTTTCTTGGAGGGCCGTAAAGGTCCCAAACATTTTGCTCACGCCCCGGAGTTCAACCATTGCTGACATTTCCACTTTCTACGCCTCCCAATGAAGGTGGTCCAGATTGGATTTTTGGGTCAGGCATTTTTCACTTCGGGGAGCCACGGTTTGGGAGGTGCTCGGATTGAGGCATCCAACAGGCGGGTGCACTCGTTACCTTAGCACGGCAATTCTGTTGAATGGCCGTCAACCCAACTAACCTATGAAACTATCACTCAAATTCACGGCAG
>JBBECL010000354.1:0-10902 GCA_040881805.1 Terrimicrobiaceae bacterium
CGAAGTCTTCGTCCTCATCAACAACCTCGATGTCTTCCAAGTCGTCTCCAAAGTCATCATCCCAGCCCATCTCTTCCTCGATTTTGTCCCAAGCCTCGTCGGAATGCCCATGGAGATCGATGAGTTCCATGAGGCGGTCGGCGGTGGTGTCAGACTCTTTGAGCTTTTTTTCCCACTCGAACTCATCCAAGGCCTCGGCCCATTCAGCCGGTTGTTCAGGTTCGGTATCCGGTTCTGTCTCTTCCAGAGTCCACTCGGGCAGGGACAACTCGCACTGGGCGCCCGCAATTTCGACCACCACGTTTCCATGGGTGGCATTGCCCCACTCCAGGTAGATCGCGTTGGCCCATTGGCTGGGGAAGGGGCGCTTCTCGGCGAGGCAGGCCAGCCATTCGGCTTTGGGAACGGTGGGGACACGAACCTTGCGGGAGGCTGTCAGTGTTCCCACGGTGCCGGTTTGTTCGCTCACCAGATTGGCGGGGAAGGGATCTTCGGGTTCTTCGCATCGACACTTGAACTTCAAGAGACACCCTGCGAGGTCGCGATCGGGAATACCTTCCAAATTCAGGCGAAGAGGATCCTTTCTTCCCGAGATCCATAATTTCCCTGTGATGGTGCCACGCACCCGACAATCCACCTCACCCCGCATCACCCAATCTCCAATCCGGAAGGACATGCCACAAATTCACGCCAACCCCAATCGGGAGTCAATCACGGAAGTTACGGAAGTGACATGCCCATCCAGATGGGTGTGATGAAAAGTGGGTGAGGCTCGGTTATGAATTGGGCGGCTTCGCCGCTTGGACGCCTCAGCGGAGTGAGGCGGCTACAAGGAGCGCAAGCGTGGTGGCAAGTCAGCGTTGTAGCCACGGCACTCTGTTGCCGTGTTCGATTTCTTACCCGCTTTTAATCGCATGGCGCCATCAAGAGGGGTGGGCCAAAAGGTCCTTGGCGTGGGCGATGGCGGTGGCGGATTTTCCTCCGAGCATGCGGGCAATTTCGGTGATGCGGGACTCGGGTTGGGTGGGGTGGAGGGATGTTTTGGTCCGTCCCTCATAAACTTCTTTGGAGACCACAAAGTGGTTGTGGGCCGAGGCGGCAACCTGGGGGAGGTGCGTGATGCAGAGAACCTGGCGATTGGCCGAGAGATCCCGCATTCGGGCGGCGACGCGGGTGGCAATTTCGCCGCCGACGTTGGAGTCAATTTCGTCAAAGACCAATAAAGGCACGTCGTCCTGCTCGGCGAGAGCGCCTTTGAGGGCGAGCATGACGCGTGAGATTTCCCCGCTGGAGGCGATGGCCCGCAGCGGGTGGGCCTGCTCACCCGGGTTGGGAGAAAAAACAAACTCCGCGACTTCCATGCCCTGGGGGCCGGGCTCCTGGAGTTTCTCGAGGGAGATGGAAAATTCGCACTTGGCAAATCCGAGATCCTTCAATCCGGTTGTGACCTTTTTCTCCAGCGTCCGTGCGGCCTCCTGACGTTTGGCGGAAAGTTTGGCACCCCGGGTTTTTAGGAGATCCGCCGCTTTTTGGATTTCGGTATCGAGTTCGCCGGAGCGGGCCGCACGGCCTTGAAGCTCATTCAAGCGCGAGGTGGCCTGTTGATTGAACTCAAGGATTTCGGGAATCGAGGCTCCATACTTGCGCTTCAGCGTTTGGATCACATCGAGGCGGGCCTCGACGGCGGTGAGGGCGGCGGGATCGGCGTCCACATCTCCGGCATAGGTTTGAAGGGCCGTGTCCAGCTCCGCGAGAGATTCGGAGGCGGTCTCCGCCAAGGAAACCAAGGCCTCGGCGGCGGGATCCAACTTGGAGAGTTCGCGTGTCGAGCGCACGGCGTCGGAGATCCCATGGATCAAGGAAAACTCCTCGCCGGAAAGTTTGGCAGAAAGCCCGGCGCAGAGTTGAAGGAGTCTTGTCGCATTGGCGGCCGCCCGGTGCTTGGAGACAAGGGACTCTTCTTCCCCTGCGATCAACCCGGCGGAGGTAATTTCCGATGTCTGATGGGTGAGAAGGTCAATCTCGCGAAGAGCGGACTGTTCGTTTTCGTGAATCTCGCGGTGCTCACGTTCCAGGGCGGCATGATGACGGCGGGCCTCGAAGACTTCCGATCTCAGATGTTCGGCTCCGGCAAAACTGTCCAACAACCGGGTTTGTTGGTCGCGGGAAAAGAGGCTCTGATGGTCATGGGGTCCGTGGAGATCGACCAATTGGACCCCCAGAGACCGCAGAAGAGCCAATGTGCACGGGGAACCATTCACGAATTGTCGGCCGGAGCCTTCCGTTGAAAGCGAACGTTTGAGCAGGAGCCGTCCGTCTTCGCAGGGTTCCACGCCGGCTTCGTCCAACACAGAAACCAGCCGGGCCGCCGCAATCCCATCGAAAACCGCTTCGACCGTGCAGGTCCCGGCCCCTGAGCGAATGAGCGATTTGTCGGCACGTTCACCGATGAGCAAGTTGAGAGCGCCGATAATGACGCTTTTGCCGGCGCCCGTTTCTCCGGTGATGGCCGTGAAGCCATGCCCCGGCTCCCAAGAGAGATCCTCCACCAGCGCGAGGTTGCGGATGCGGAGAGAGGTCAGCGTGGCAGGCATGACGGATGATCGGCCGGTTGGCTTGGACACGGTGGGATTATCGGGGTAGCCAGCCGAGGGAGAGGCGGAGGCCGCTGATTCCTCCGCGCTGGGGTTTGAGGGGCAGCTTGAGGAATTCGGGTTCGCGGGCGGAGAGAGCGGCGGCTTCTGCAGCGAATTCCGTTTCGAGTTCGGCCACTTGGGCCTGCACTTTTTCCAAAGATTGGCCTGCGGTGGCCGATTCTGATCCTTCCTTCATCGATCGTCCCACGCCGCGCGCGGCAGTGGTCACCCGGCCAATATTCGTGGCGCTGATGGCTTTTTTGCCAAGAAATGCGCCCAGCAGACTGGACCCCACGGATATCATCGTTTGCATGGTGGCTGCGGAAGCCTGTTGTTTCTGACGATCCAAGGCGGCATTGGCACGTTCCAGTCGGGCCTGTAGGGCGGCCTGGCGGGGAGCAAATTTTTTGCGGAGGGCTTCGACGGCTTCATCCCGGGATTCCCGGATTTGGAGCGCGAGGCGGGCGCGGAATTCCCCTTCGGTTTCCTGTGGCGCGGAAACCGCTTTCGGGTCGGTGCAGGTCAGAACCTCCAAAATTCGCGAACTTGCCAACCAGGCCCGAAATTCTTTTTCCCATGCCGTGTAGCTCTTGGCCTGGGTGGCCAAAGCCGGGAGTGCTTCGTAGGAGGCCCCTTCCGCGGGGGCATTTGACAAGGAGGAGAGGGGGATATCCAAGGTTTCGGCGGAGCCCCAATCGACGGAGGTCATCGCGCACGGAAGCTCCGCTGCCAGAAGCACGCTCTGGGTCGTTTCAAAACCGGACTTGGTATCCTTGTAGGTCAGATCCGCCGCGCCGATCAACATGGGGCGATAATTCGGCGAGGGGGTATTTGATGGAACAAAGACCTGCGGGATCGCGGGAGGGAGAGGTGGTCTGGTGCCCCCGGATTCTGCGGGTTCGGATGCTTCGGGCGATGGGGGGGTGGCCAATTCCCGGGGCTGGCCCCGGCCCTCCATGAGCTTCCGGATTTGGTCCCGAGTGAGGGGGCCGCGCAGATAACTCATGACCCACCGCGTTTCAAAGACCGTGGGGGCTTCATCATTCACGTTGTTCATCAGAAAAACCCGGTTGCCCAGGCTGGCCAGGAGGGATTCCATGTTCTGACGGTCAAATTTTCCGGACGAAGAAGCGCCCTGCAATCCATCAAGCACCCGGGCTTTGTCACGTTCGGTTTGCAGACGGCCGATGAACCAGGTGCCGGCATTGGACAGCGCTTTGTAATCAAGGTCCACCGGGTTTTGGGTGGCAAGCACCACGCCCACGCCAAAGGCCCGGGCCTGCTTCAACATGGTGAGCATCGGGCGTTTGGAGGGCGGGTTTGCGGAAGGGGGCAAATACCCGAAGATTTCATCCATGTAGAGGATCGCCCGCAGGCTCGTGGTACCACTTTGGGCCCGGGTCCAGGAAAGGACTTCGTTGAGAAGGAGCGACACAAAAAACATGCGCTCGTCATCACCCAAATGTGCAATGGAAAAAATCGCGAGGCGGGGTTTCCCTTCGGGGGTGTAGAGTGCCTTTGCCACATCAAGGGGGGCACCTTCCCGCCAGGTGGCAAAAGCCGGGGAGGCGAGGATGTTGTTGAGGGCCATCACGAGCGCAAACCGGTCCTTGGAGGGATAAAACGTTTCCAAATCCAGAACGCCCACTTTGCTGAAGGGGGGGTGTTGGATTCGTTCGATGATGGTTTCCAGAGAAAGATTCTCGCCCGCCTGCCAGGCCTGGGTGAAGAGCGTGGAAAGGAAAATTCCCTCCCGGCTTTGGATCGGGTCGGCGGCGATTTTGAGCAGGCCGAGGAGGCTGGCGGCGGAGGTTTGGGCGCGGTCGCTGAGTTCTTCGGGATCACGGGTTTGGGGGGCGTCAAACGAGGCGAGAACATTGACAGGAATTCCGGCCGTGCTTCCGGGCGTGTAGATGGCCACCTCGGCTTTTTCCTTGAGGTGTCGGATGCGGTCAGACCCTTGTCCCCAACTTGCGAGGCCCTCCCGCCAAAGGGTGGCCTGGGCGGCGGCGAATTCCTCGGGGGTTTGGTTTTTCCGTGCGGCATCCTCGGGATTGATCCATGGGAGGAAGTCTTCCGGCTTGAGATCGGGAAACGTCAGCATCAAATTCCCGAGGTCGCCTTTGGGATCGATGATGATGGCCGGGATTCCATCAATGGCGGCCTCTTCCAGCAACGCGAGGCACAGGCCGGTTTTTCCGCTGCCTGTCATTCCCACACAGACCGCATGGGTCACCAAGTCGCGGGACTTGTAGAGGAGGGGGGCGTCGGCTCCGGTTTTGGAATCCAAGTCGTATGGTCGCCCAAGGTAGAAGGCGCCCAGCTTTTCAAACGAGTCGGTGTCGAAGGCCATGGGAAACTTTCTACATGAGTGTTCCGGCCAACTCAAGGACCTTGCATTATTTCATGGACTCCGAGAGTTTGTCGTCCTGGTCAAGAAGATCCTGCCACATTTTTTTGAACCCGGGTTCGTAGCGTTGATCTTGAAAATCGAACATGTGCTCCCGGTGTTGAACGAGTGTGGCAATTTCGGGGAGCATGTCCTGCCAGACCTCGCGCAGGATCCGCAGGGCTCCGGACTCGCGATCCCAAAGAACAGCGTAAGAATCCGTGAATTCGGAGGCGTAGTTGGGTTCAGACCGGTCATTCGGAAGCCACAAAACCCGCGGTGGGCCGGGTTCTTCGAGCAGCAGGGGCGCGATGTAGAAATTCTTCAGAATTCCCTCGCGGTATTTGGCGCGGGCCCCGGCTTCGTCGCCAACCAGGGACCGGCACAGCCCCCAGCCGAAAAGCAGTGACGGTTCGGGGTAATCTTTCGAATAGGATTTTTCGTAATCGGCGAAGGCCGCCGAGGCCGACTCCAAGTCTTCGGACAGAAGATACAACAACGGGATAAAAAAGCGGACGCCTTGGTTGTCCGCGGGATTCAGGTGGAGCAGGGCTTGGAGTTGGTCGGCGGTTTCGGCGTGACGCCCGCGGTGCCAGAGCGTCATCGAACGGCCATAGATGGCGCGCAAATACGGACGCGTGCTGCGGTCCTCCCACCAACTGGGGCTGCGGTCTTTCCAGCGGCGGCCTTCGGATTCGATGACCTCCTCGTAGGCGGTCATACAGGCCTTCCAATTGCCTTTTTGAAATTCCGAATCGGCAAGTTCCACGCGGGCCAAAGCGCAATCCGCGTCACGTTCGATGGCCATACGCAGAAGGGCCTCCTTTTTGCGCGGGGATCTCACACGCATGGCGGTATTCAACAGCCCCTTGGCCACCTCCTTCGAGCCCGGGAGAACCATGCCATCCCCGCCGGAAAAGCGCTGAACCACGGAGAGCGCCAGCGCCTTCATCTCGTCGGGACCGCTGTCCACAATCTTCTGGAACCGGATTTCCACATTTTGTTCTTCGGAAAAGGACCGCCAGGCCTCCTGATCCCAGTCCTCGCTCACGCTGATGTGCAGCCGGTCGGGAGGTCCCAGGGTTTCAAAGAGACGGAGCAACAAGTTTTCCACCCGCGTTTGGTCCAGTTCTTCAAGCAGGGTGGGGGAGGAAACCGGCAGCCCCGTGCTGTCACAAATGATGAGCAGGGTTGGCAGGATAAAATCCGGGCCGGTCGGCACCGGTTGGTCGAGATCCAGCCAATGCAGAGTCCATGTGGTGCGTGAGGATTTCAGCGGCTGAATCATCTTTTCCAATCCACGGCCACTTCCTGCTTCTGCCCGAAGCGGTCCAGATAATGGACGACCCCGTTCGCAGCCCCGTATTCATGGACCAGCTTGGTGACCTTCACATCGTAACAACAATACTCGGCGATCTCCATGAAGCGTCCTTCCCGGAACCAGCGAATGGCGTCCAGCCCATCCGCAACCTTGCCCACGCCCAGACTCCCTTGCGCCACGTCTTCCAATTTGAGCCGGCGTCCGAGCACTTTTTCGATCTCCACCAGCAAATCAAGCGATGGCAGCATGTGGGCCAGGTCTAGAGCAACATAACCCATCAAAACCTCGTAGTCGAAACTGATCGTGTTGTATCCCACGACGAGGTCGGCTTTTTGAAGCCTGGCCACCAAGGCATCGGCTCGGGCCTCGGAAAAAATTTCGTAGGCCTGATCGGCGGTGCTGTAAGTGACACCGACCGACATGCCCATCGCGCCTTTTTTGTCATAGCCCCCGACATCATTGAAGGTGCGCTGGGTTTCCAGATCGAAATAAACAATATCCATCGCAGCTAGAACCGGATCGGGGGAGGTGTGGGCGCGGCCAGGACGGGCACTTCGAACGGTTGAAGTTGGGGTTCCGCCGCTTCGGCGCGGCGGACCGGAAGCCCGTCTTCTCCGGGACGGCCAATTTCGGTGGGCATGGCGGGTTCATTCGGCAGGGTGAGGGGAGGGAGGGCTCCGGGCACAAAGGGTGCGGGCGAATCGGGGGTCACCACGTCGGAGGGAGCATTCACGGCAATCGCTTTGGCCACGGGGATGGAATCATCGAAGCCCTGCCCTCCCGGTCGGATTGACGCATACACATCGGTCAGCCCAAGGAGGGTGGGTGAGTTCACAGCGACCGGGCGGATGCGGCTAAGGTCAATCGCCGCTTCGGCGCGCGGCCAGTCCGCCTCGGCAAATTCTCTTGCGTAGGTGCGAACTCCCGTGCCGTGGATATCACAGGGAATTTTTGGCATCTGGGCCTCGGTGGCGTATTCCATGTAAAGCGTGGACACCTCGCGGTTGGCCCCGGTGGTGCGATCAAAAACCTCGTGGTTGCATCCTGGCGTGGCCAACAACCCGGAGTTGCGGCAAACCTCGACCTCTTTGAGGGTGTCGGGCCGCAGAATCTTCACCGCGGGAAACTCTTTGGCGGCGGCATTCATGACATCTGTCCACACAGGCAGAGCCAGGTCTTTTCCGAAGGCCCCGCGAAAGATGCGGGTTGGTTTGTCAAATCCGACCCAAACCCCCGTGGTGACCGAGCTGTTGTATCCGACAAAATACGTGTCCGTGAAATTGTAAGCCGTTCCCGTCTTTCCCGCAGCCGGAAAATCTCCGAGTCCATAGGAAGCGGAAATCGCGCCGGTGCCCATCCGGAGGGCGTCTTCCAGCCCGGCGTGAACTTGAAAAGCCGCTTCCCGGCTGATCGCCGGGACCTTGGAAGGATTTTCTTGAAAGACCACATGACCATCCGCATCGGTGATCTTGTTGATGATGTGAGGTTTTTCCGGTCGCATGCCGGCACCCCCGAACATCGTGTAGCCCAGCGTCAGCTCTTCAAGCGTCATTTCACTGCTGCCCAGATACGTGTTCGCAAATGACCGCAAGGGAGACTTGATTCCCGCGGCGGCAGCCACCTTTTTGACCTCGTCCAGACCCGCCCGGAAACCGACACGAACAGCAGAGGCATTTTTGCCTTTGGCGAGGGCTTCCCGCATGGGAATGTTACCCTCATAGTCATTGTCGGGACGTTCCACGCCCCATTCGCCAAGGATGCCGGATTCGCCGCCCACCATGACATAACGATTGTCGATACAAGCATCCTCCACCAACTCCCCGGGGAAGATTCCCCGCTCGTAAGCTGCGGCATAGACAAACGGCGTGAACGCTGTTCCCACGGGCCTGCGAGCCTGGCTGGCGCGATTGTATTCGCTGTGCTTGAAATTCCGGCCTCCGACCAGCGTCAAAATGCCTCCCGTGGCCGTGTCGAGCGCCAGAACCGCGGCTTGCAGGTATTTGGGTTCCGGGAGTTTGACACTCATGATCCCGCGGTTGATTTTTTCCTCCAGAGCGTGCACCCGCTTGCGATAGGCCTCAAATGTTTCGTGGGCGTAGCCGGACATGGCCTCCACTTTCGCGAGATGTTTTTGCACCGAGTCCTCGGCCGCTTTTTGCATGACCGAATCCATGGTGGTGTGAATTTGAAAGCCTCCATTCATGGCACGGTCATACCCCAGGGAGGCAATCGCCTGCTGACGGATCATGTCAATGGCGTAGGAGACTTTGAAGGGGTTGGTTCGTTTGGTGACGACAAGGGGAGCGGCAATCTCTGCCCGGTATTCGTCACGGGTGATGAGTCCCTGTTCGCGCATGCGCCGGAGAACAAAGTTTCTGGCTTCGGTCGCCGCCTCAAAATTGTTCCATGGAGAGAGGGCCTGCGGGCTTTTCAACAAGCCGGCGAGCACAGCGCTTTCCCCGATGCCGAGATCTTTGGCACTCTTGCCAAAGTAGCCGCGCGCCGCCGCCTCCACCCCATAAAAGCCGCTGCCGAAATACACGCGGTTCAGATACAGGCGCATGATGTCATCTTTGGTGAGGGCCGCTTCGATGCGCTGGGCCAAAAAGACTTCGACCAGTTTCCGCTGATACGTGCGTTCCCGCATTTCAAACGAATTGCGCGCCAGTTGCTGGGTGACCGTGCTGGCCCCCTGGCTGATCCTGCCTTTGCGGTAATTTGTGATGGCCGCGCGGGCAATGCCGGCCCAGTCCACCCCGTTGTGCTTTTCAAAGCGATTATCCTCCGCCGCAATCACGGCCTTGACCATCCGGGGCGAGATTTTGTCCAGAGGCATGGGATTCCGGTTCTGGATAAAAATTTTCCCCATCTGCTTGCCGTGCCGATCGTAAATGATCGATGCCGCTTCCATGTGTTCAAGCAGATTGAGGTCAAACTTCTGCGCCTCTTTGCTGTAATGGGCACTGAGGATCTCCCACCCTATCCACGCGGCAAGGGACGCAACCAACACCAGGGCCACTGGCACGAGCACAAGCCATTTGATCACGAAATGCCGCCTCTTGGTGTCTCGTGCTTTCTGTTCCCAACTGTAATAACCTTTTGCGATAGCCTTTTATTGTTGCCTTAACATGCGCCTCACGCAAATCCGAAAAACCGGCTCGCAAAAAATTCTGGATCCCAGTGCAATCACCGGGAGTCTGAAAATTTTCAAAAGTCGGTGAATTCCATGCCCGGGAATGCTCGTGATCATGCGCATAAACCTGAAATCATGCGGTTTGTCGGTGCCTGACGATGCTGCGGGCGGCACCAATCAGAAGGGGACAGGCTTCCGTGCAGAGGAGGGGGAGGGGTGATTGTGGCGCGTGTTCGCGGGGAATGGTGAGCGGGGTGGGGTGGCCGGGGCCGATGTTCCAAAGAAGATGGTTCAGGCACTTGGTGGGTGGGCAGATGTCTGCGATGAGAGCTGACGCTTCAGGGTCGGTGATCTGCTTTGTGATGGCGTAGAGGCCGGTCTGGCGTTGCAGGACATCGCGGAGGTCATGGGAGATTGGAATGCCTTCTTCAAGGGCAAGGGCGTTGCCAAGGGCCGCCGGATAAAAGTGGTCGATGGCGAGCCGGGTGGACGAGAGAGAGTTCAGCACAAGCTGCCAGCCGGTTTTCAGATTCGGGGCGGTTTTGAGCGGACGAAAGGCGTGGTTCGCATCGAAACGGGCAATCAGAGCCGCCTCCTCGGGGTCGTGGTAGGAAACGAGGTCCGACCGTCCCACATCATCGCTGTGGGTGATGACAAAGTTGCCGGTGCACACAATCTGACCCACAGAAAGCGGTCCGCTTTCCAGTGTTTCGGCCAGAAATGCGAGAATCGCTCTCAGGGGCCTAAAAAAGCATCAACGCGGGATTTTCGATGAGCCGGCGGAGCGATGCAAGGAATGTGGCCCCGACCGCTCCATCCACCACGCGGTGGTCTCCGCTGAAGGCAATCGTCATCCGTTCGCCCGCCACAATTTCCCCGGTGGCATTCACCACGGGTTTTTTGACGATGGAACCCACGGCAATGATGATGGCCTGCGGGGGATTGACGATGGCATAAAACTGATCGACGCCGTAGGCCCCGAGGTTTGAGACCGTGATGGTTCCCCCTTGGAATTCTTCCGGTTTGAGTTTTTTCGAGCGGGCGCGGGTGGCGAGATCTTTCACGCTGGCGCTGATTTCTTTGAGATTGAGCTTCTGGGCGTCGCGCAGAACGGGCGTGACCAACCCGTCATCCACCGAGACAGCCACGGAAAGGTTCACCCCCGCGTATTGAATGATGGAATCGCCTGCCCACGCGGCATTCACTGCCGGGTTGGCATGGGCAGCGCGGCTGACGGCCAGCAGAATAAAGTCATTGATTGTCAGCTTTGGCAGATCTCCGGCCTCGTTCGCGGAGTTGAGTTCCTTGCGCACGCGGGTCAACGCCGCGGCATCCACTTCCACGGAAAGATAGAAGTGGGGGATTTGGGTTTTGCTGGCGAGGAGGCGCTCGGCGATGACCTTTCTCATCGTGGAGAGAGGCA
>JBBECL010000355.1:0-1753 GCA_040881805.1 Terrimicrobiaceae bacterium
CTGGGCCAGGCCGGTGATGGTGGCCGCTGGCTCCACCTCCGCATGTTCCTCGGCACCTGCCACTTGGATCCAAATCGGAAGGATCCCGGCATTGCGAGCCCCGGCGATGTCTCTTTCCAAGCTATTCCCAATCATCACCGCCTCGGAAGCCGCGAATCCCAACTCCCGCAAAAGAATCTCAAAAATCTCGGGGCGGGGCTTCCCAATCCCATGCTCACCGGAAACCGCCACCGCATCAAAGTGCAATCCCAAACCGCTGGCGGCGAGCTTTTCTCGCTGAAGATCAGGGGCTCCATTGGTCAGAAGGCCCAGCTTGTATTTTGATTTCAATCGCACCAAAACTTCCAACGCATCGGGCAAAAGCCGTTGCAACTTCCGTCGGGTCACGGAAAAATGCGCGGCAAGTTCCTGCTCGCCATCGGAATGATCCAACAACTGCTCTCGAAGGGCCGCATCAAAGACCTGCTCGCGAAAGGTGTGAGCCCACCCGCGAAGCTGCGTGAGTTCCCCGGAGTCCCCCGTGAAATTTCCCCACAGACACTCAAACGCGCTGATGCCAATCGCCCGGCAGTACGGATAACTGGGCCCCTCCGCCCAAAGCCGCCGTGCCTCTTCAGCGGCCACCCGGTGAAAGCGTTTGGTGTCCGCCCCATGGATGGTCCCCGCCAATTCCGCCGTGGAAGCCAGGGCCTCCTTGGAAACGGCCTCATCCACCACCAAGGTGTCATCCAAATCAAACAGGAGAGCTCGAATATGCATAGGCACGAGAGGTGAACGAATCTTTTGAATGATGGCAACGGCGAAATGGAAAATCTTTCCAGGCCCCCTCCTTCTGCCCCACCCTAAGGCTATGATCAAAAATGGGGGAGGTCACTGGTCCCGGGACCCCATGGCGTCCCGCCGGCCTCCTCTTATTTTCCGGCCCCCCATTAATCGAACCGCACCCCAAAAAAACGTGAAAAAAGGGCTTGCCAGCCAAAAAATTGTCCCTACTGTTTCACCTCCAACTTATGGCAAAAAAAGGATGGTTAGAACGTGACGCTCGCAAGCGTCGGACTGTGGCGAAATTCGCGGAGCTTCGTGCCGAACTCAAGGCAAAGAAAGACTACGCCTCACTTTCGCAGCTCCCTCGCGATGCCAGCCCGTCCCGGCTCGTCAACCGCTGCGTCGTCAGCGGTCGCCGTCGCGCTTACATGCGTCGCTTCAAAGTTTCCCGTATCACCTTCCGCGAATTGGCCTCCTCGGGTATGATCCCTGGCGTCACCAAATCCAGTTGGTAAGAAGGAAAAGGTCACCATCCTGCCGTTTCCCCCTTCGGGATTCCTTCGTTTTTCAGAGAGTGCGCGTTTGGCACCCCAGCGCCTCGCTTGAACATGCCCATCTACGAATACGAAATCCTTGAGGGAGATTCCTGCAAAGCCTGTGGCGGGCGTTTCGAACTGCGACGCCCCCTGGATCGTCCCGAACTGAAAGCCTGCCCTCTCTGCAAAAAGGCCGTTCGCAAGGTGATCACCGCTCCCAGCACCCCCAAAATCTCCAAACCTCTCTCCGTCTCTGACGCAAAAAAAGCCGGCTTCAGCGTCCTCAAACGCCGCGACAAGGGCGTTTACGAAAGACTCTGATTGTGGCTGCCTTTCCGTTCACGTCTCTGGGACAAAAAGCCGGTCTAAACAAAAAGACTTCCCCCCCCCGCGCGAGCGGCCGATGAATAGGGTCGGATTTAAAATATAGGCCCGACCCCATCGGCGGTATT
>JBBECL010000356.1:0-1751 GCA_040881805.1 Terrimicrobiaceae bacterium
TTACGTTCTTTTATGAAACCTCTGCAAATCGAGGAATGGGCTGTGGCGGTGCGGAAAGATGACACCGAAATGACCCAAGCCGTGAACGAGTTCCTCAAAGCTTTTCGTGCAACAGGTGGCTTTGAGCGGTTGTCGGAGACATATCTGTCAAAACAGAAGCAAGCCTTTGATAATCAGGGAATTCCGTTTATTTTCTGACGGGAAACATTGACTTTTCAGGTCAGAATTCTATTCTGATCAGGATTCGTGCGGGACCCTCTTGCCTTTTGGGGAGAAGGGTCGCTGCCTGTTTGTGGTGCGCGATTCTCAGACTGACTGCTTATGGAAAAACCACCGACCACCACCCACCTCGCGTTTGTGGGTGATTACATCCCCCGCCGATGCGGTATTGCCACGTTCACGGCCAGCATTTGTGAAGCCATTGCGGGGGAATTCCCAAAAATCAAGTGCATCGTGGGCTCGGTCAATGACCGGGCCGCGGGTTATGATTACCCCGGCCGCGTGCGGTTCGAGTTTGAGGAGCAGGAGCTCGATTCTTACCGGCGGGCGGCGGAGTTTCTCAACATCAACAATGTTGAAGTGCTTTCCGTGCAGCATGAATTCGGCATCTATGGAGGGGCGGCCGGGAGTCACTTGCTGGAATTGCTCCGGGGTGTGCGGATGCCCGTGGTCACGACCCTGCACACCGTGCTCAAAGATCCGAGCCGGGAGCAGCGGGATGTCATGGCCCAACTCGACACATTGTCCAACCGGTTTATTGTGATGGCCGACCGGGGACGCCATTTGCTGGAAACCGTGTATGGGATTTCGGCGGATAAGATCGATTTGATACCACACGGCGTGATCGACCTCCCGTTCATGGATTCCAATTTCTACAAAGACGAATTCGGGGTGGAGGGCAAAACGGTGATGCTGACGTTCGGGCTATTATCGCCAAACAAGGGCATTGAGCATGGCATTGCGGCCATGCCGGCGATCTTGGCGCAAAATCCTTCGGTGGTTTATATGGTCCTGGGAGCGACCCATCCGAATTTGCTGGCTGCGGAGGGGGAGAAATACCGCACCAAGTTGGAAACATTGGCCAAAGATCTCGGGGTTTCCGAGCAGGTCATTTTCCACAACCAGTTTGTGGGCATGGAGGAGCTCAAAGAATACATCGGGGCGGCTGATATTTATTTGACGCCCTACCTGAATGCGGCGCAGATCACTTCGGGGACACTCTCCTACGCCTTTGGAGCGGGGAAAGCCATTGTTTCCACGCCGTATTGGCATGCGGAAGAATTATTGGCCGAGGATCGCGGAATCCTTGTTCCTTTTGCAAATCCGGAAGCCATTGCGGCGGGGGTGAACGACATTCTTTCCAAGCCAACGCAAATGACGGCCATGCGCAAACGGGCGTGGAAACAAGGGCGGGGCATGATCTGGCCCGTGGTGGCCGGACGCTACCTGGAAAGTTTCGAGCGGGCGCGTGAGAGCATGAGCACCGGCCAAGTGGTGGCGGAAATCATGACGGACGAGCCGCTCCCCCTGCCGGAGCTGAACCTTGACCACCTGCTCACGATGAGTGATCACACCGGGATCTTTCAACATGCGATCTACAATTTGCCCAATTTTCATGAGGGCTATTGCACGGATGACTGCGCGAGGGCGTATATCTTCACGGTGCTCCTGGACGAGCTGGATGGTCTCTCGAAGGACGTGGGACGCCTCTCCGGGACTTACCTTGCCTTTCTGTGGTATGCCTTTGATGG
>JBBECL010000357.1:0-10747 GCA_040881805.1 Terrimicrobiaceae bacterium
GACTGCCGTGGGGACTGCCGTGGGGACTGCTGTGGGGATTGCCGTGGGCTTGGCCGCAGCCACTCGGGGGACTGCGGGTATGGCCTCTGGCGTGGCATCGCTCGGGACCTTGGCTATGTGGGCCTTCGGTGTGGCGACCACAGGCGTGGGTTTTGCCACAGCTCGCGGGGTCGGCGAAACGGCCACCGGGCGAGCCACGGCCTGAGGCGTGGCCACAACTCGCGGAGTGGCTGTTGGTTGAGGGGAGGCCGCGACGCGCGGAGTGGGCGACGAGGTTTGAGGCTCATGATCTGTCGGGGGCTCAAACAGGCGACGGATGGCATCATCCAAGGCTTCTCCCGAGCAGGGCTTGGGAACAAACTCACAGTCGACCATCCGCCCCGCGTGTTCAGAAACATCGTAGGCCGAAAGGAACACTGTTTTTAATTTTGGGAGGTGCTGGAGCAGGTTTTCCCGCATGGTCAGTCCATCGGTGGGCTCAAGAAAAACATCGGAAACCAACACATCCAGCTTTCCGTTTTTGTCGATCCAATCCACGGCTTCCTCGCTGGTTGCCGCAATGCCCGGCTGTGGCCAGCCGTTCTGCACCAGCCAAGTGGAGAGCGAGGAAGATGATTCCAGATCCGGGTCGGCAATAAGAATTTTCATTCGTTCGTTGAATTTTTCAATTGGAGGGGAAGGGGGTGGAGGGTATCCAAGCGTCCGGGGGCCGCGCGGGAATCCTGCAATTCCCCATTGTAATAAACACCCACCACATAACCGTAATATTTCCGGTTGAGCGCCCCGTATTCGGCAGAATTTCCAGGCAGCCCGCCATCAGGCAGCGGGTATTCCACATCGAGAAGTTCAGGCTCACTGTCCGCCCAATCCACAGGGGGACTGATCCATTGGGTGGTTGATTTGGCCTCGGTCACCACCACTTCTCCGGACTCTTCCTGTTCGTAGAAAAACACATGGACATTCATGAGTTGGGGATCAATGGCGGTGTCTGGTTTTGATTTCACTGCGATCCTCAGGGTCTTGCCGCCGGGTTGGCTGTCCTGAAGGCGGGCATCCACCACCCCGAGCACCGAACCGGGTTGAAGGCCGATGGCATCGCGAACCGGTTCACCGGAGGCCCCTTGGGGAATTGCGGGAGCCCCCAAGCCGGTTCCGAGGGTGGCGGTTTCGCCCGGCATGCCGCCAAGCACCTGCGCCAATAGAGCCATTTTCTGCTCGGCTTGCCGCCGGATTTCCACCGGCAAACCGGGCACGGCAATCGAGCGCTCAAACCCCACAAACGCCTGCGTCTTGTCATCCAACGCTTCGTAAACCTGCCCGATGCGAAATTGAATCGCAGGATCGGTGGGAAGAATTTGTTCGGCCTGCTTGAGGGATCGCAGGGTCGCTTCAAAATCACCAACCCGGAAATTCCGGTCAGCCTCGGCAACGATCTGGGCGGCCTGGGCAATGAGGGCGGGTTCGGGGGAGGCTTGGGCTGCGGGAATCACGGGCCGGTCAGCCTCCGGGGGCTGTTCGTCTTTCCTTTCCTCCACCTCGACCAGCTGGGCGCGAAGCAAGGGCAGATAATGCCTGGCCACCGCCATGAGTTGAACCAAACCGAAGAGCCCGAGCAAAATCACCGCAACCATGAATGTGCGGCCAATGGGTTGACGGGGAATAGGAGGGGTAACGGAATTTGACACTGACAAAAAACCTAGCAGGCTCTGACAAAATGAAAAGCCCTATGACCCATAGAAATTTTCCGCCAGATCCGGGGCCCGTGGTTGCCAGCTATTGCACGACCTTTCTGAAAAAAGAGATGCTCCACATTTACCGTCAGGTCACGGGGCTGAAAGATTTCACGACGTTTGTGATGACAAAGAGCCGTGAGAATGCGGAAGTCTTCCCGTTCGATGATGTGGAGGTGCTGCCCCGTCCCCGCATCAATTTTTTGCTGCGGTTTCACAAAAAGTATCTGGCCCGGATGGAGCCGGTTTTTTATCGCGGGGAATATGATCAACTGAGCGGCGTTTTGAGCAGGAGATCGGCGGACTTGATCCACGTGTATTTTGGCCACACGGGCGTTCACCTCCTTCCCTTTCTAAAAAATTGGCCGAAGCCCTCCGTCGTTTCTTTTCATGGCATGGACATCATGCTTCGCAATGAAGAACCGGGTTACAACGACCGCTTGAAGGAATTGCTTCAGACTCTTCCGATGGTGCTTGCGCGGAGCGAATCGCTGGCCGTGCGGTTGGTGGCACTCGGATGTGACCGGTCCAAAATTCGCATCAACCGCACAGGAATTCCGATGGACCAATTCCCTGCCTCCGTTCGGAAGGCCCCGGCGGATGGTCGATGGATTTTTGTCCAGGCGTCCCGGTTTATCGAGAAGAAAGGAATTTTTGACACGATGGAGGCCTTTGCCACTTTTCGAAAGGTGCACGCGGTGGCCCGCCTGGTGCTGGCCGGGGAGGGGCCCCTCCAACAAAAAATTGAGCACCGCGCAAAAAGTTTGGGAATCCACAACAGCCTCGATTTTGCCGGATTTTTGGAGAGGGATGCCCTGAATGCTTTGTTTCAGCGGGCCCACCTTTTTTTGCACCCGAGCGTGACAACTCCCGCAGGGGACCAGGAGGGAGTTCCCAATTCCATGCTGGAGGCCATGGCCAGCGGGTTGCCGGTGGTGGCCACACAGCACGGGGGAATTCCCGAGGCGGTTGTGGATGGGGAGGACGGGTTTTTGGTGCCCGAGGGGTGCCCGGAACTGCTTGCCGAACGCCTGGAAACGATCACGTCCAATCCGGAACTCCATGCCCGCATGTCGGTCTCCGCGGCTTTCCACGCCCGCGAAAAATTCGAGCAGGCCCGGTCAATTGCCGCGCTGGAATCTTTTTACAGTGAACTGCTTTCCAAGGATCAATGACCCGCCTCGGCCTTCTTGGCTGGGGGCTCGACAGGACTCAGCTTTTCTTTGCTGAGGCGAAGGATGGAGGGATCGTCGTTCTCGGAGTCCTCGGTGATGGCCGTGTAAGCGAGGCAGGAGACTTCTTCCAAGGTGGTATTGCCGGCCAGCACCTGCTCGAGCCCTTGTTGGTAGAGGGTCATCACGCCTTTGTGAAAAGCGAGTTCGCGCATCTTGCTTTGGGGGGAATTCACCGCAATCAAATCGGCAAGCTCATTGTCAATGGGGCACATTTCCATGAGGGCCATCCGACCGGAATAGCCGGTCTCATTGCACTCGGGACAACCCTGCTTCGTGTAAATAAATTCGGACTCCTTGGGAATCGGGATCCTGTTCACCCGGAGGATCGTCCGGAGATCCGGACCAATTTGTGTTGGTTTTTTGCAGTAGGTGCACAGTCGGCGGACCAGTCGTTGCGCCTGCGTGAGAGCCAGTGAGTCGGCGAGGAGGTAAGGAGGAATCCCCATCGAAATGAAGCGGCTCACGGCGCGCAGGCAATCGTTGGCGTGGAGGGTGGTGAGCACCAGGTGACCGGTGAGCGCGGCATTCACCGCGGCATTCGCTGTCTCTTCGTCGCGGCACTCCCCGATCAAAATCACATCCGGATCGGCGCGCATGAGACGCCTGAGGCCCTCGGCAAAATTGATGCCATTCACCGGGTCGGTTTGGGTTTGATTCAACCCCTCGACTTCATACTCGATGGGATCTTCCACGGTGTGGATGTTGATGTTCTCGGAGTTGATGCTGTTGAGGAGGGCGTAGAGGGTGGTGGTTTTGCCGCTCCCCGTGGGGCCGGTGACAAGGATCAACCCCTGGTCACGGCTCATGGCATCCCCGATCACTCCCAAGTGCCAGGGAGACAGATTCAAAGCCTCCAATTTTTTGACGCCGTCCTGTTTGTCCAAGAAACGAATGGTGATTTTTTGTTGGTCTTTGCGGCAGGGGATGGCCGAGACACGGCAATCCACGCGGCGCTTGCCGAGGAGCAGCGAAAAACGTCCGTCCTGGGCATCCTGACGGCGCTGCCCCATGTTGGAATAATTTTTGATGAGGCTGACAAACCGGGGCAGTTGTTCCTCGGGGCAGGAGTGGATCACTTTGAGTTCCCCGTCAATGCGTGCCCGGAAGCGGGCCACGTTGTAAAATTTTTCGATGTGAAGATCGCTGGCCCGACCCGCGATGGCACGGTTCAGAATCCAGTGGATCACCTGTTCCGGAGTCGCATTGATGCTTGAAGGGTTGATCTTCTGGATATTCAGAACATCGATATCCACGATGTTCTGGGCATCCGAATCCACCATGTCTTCCGCCATGGTGACGTCTCCCACGGTGGCCGTGCGCCCGCGCTCACGGGCAATGACTTTTTGAATCGCCTCTTTGTCGGCCCGGACGGTCCGAAAAATATAGGGATCATTGCCCCCCGAGAGCCACTCATCCTCAAACGCGTAGTTTTGTTTCTCCTCGGAGAGCAGGTAGACGACTTTTTTGCCGCAAAACAGAGGATAAACCGTGTGCTTGTCGAGGATGGCTTCCGGAAAGACCGACTGCGTGGGCGCATGTTCGGCATGGAAGGAGGCTTCGCCCGTGGCAAGGAAATGCAAGGCCAACCCAAGTCCCCGGTTCAGCTTCCTTAGCGCCATCGGATTGTCGGCGTTTTCTCTCAAAATTTTTGCGCTTTCCTCCCGGATTCGTGTCTTGGCCTCCCCGTCTTCGAGGGGGTATTCCTCCAACAACCACTGAAGCGCACTGTCCAGTCCCTCGCGGCGGGGCAGAGGCGTGGAAATCGTCACCGGTTCGGTCCGCTCCAAGGGCTTGAATGCCAGTCGCTCATCAATGTCCTTTTTCAGAATGTTGTAAGCGTCTTCGGGAAGGATCACCGGGATGATAAATTCGGCGGGGATCCCCCACAGACCACCTGATGTGGGGTTGAAGTGCGCGCAGATCACCAACGGTCCGAGGTTGCCCATCGGCAGCCAAGGCTCCTCATTGTTGGTCTGAACCGCCAGGCGCCGGAAGATTCCCTCGGCCCGGCTGGAGCAGGAGGGCCGAACAGGATTGAGCGGCAGCATATGCATGGCCCCCGCAAACCACTCCAAAGCTTCCTCGGGAGGAATGGTGTTTTTGGCCGCAAGGTGCACGTGAAGTTGAACACCTTCGGCGGGCTTCTCCCCGGCCACCAATCCCTGTTCCGCCAATGAGTCCGAGAGATAATTCCAATCGCGTGAGTTCATAGTGTCATGGAGCGCCGACAGCCGGGCCAGTTGAAGGTGAGACATAAGCGTTGGTTGATTCCGAGATTTTTAACAAGTCAAAACCCGTGCCACTCGCGCCTTTGGGATACATGCGAAAAACCACCCCATTCCAATAGGCCCGGTAGGTTTGGTCGGAACTTGAGGATACAAAATTGGCTGTTGCGGGAAGGAAAGGCGTGCCGGGGAGGGGATTCACGGGGTCCCGGTATTGGAGGGACCGGAAGATGTTTTCCTCTGTGCCGTTTGTGGGAATTGTCCAGTAAGCTTGTTTGAAGTTGTGAAGCGCCCCGTTGACCAAATTCAAATTTCGTTGGGCAACCGAAATCTCGCTGCTGGGAATCAATCCTGAAATGACCGGGATGCTGATGGCGGCAAGAATCCCCAGAACGGCCACCACGACCAGCATCTCCGGCAAGGAGAATCCCCACTTTCCAAGAAGCGACAAGATCCTTGATTTTGGCGAAATAACCATAGCCGGGATCAGGTGGTCTCAATACGACAGAACGTTGCTCTGAGCGTTTCGGAGAGTCACTTTGGTGGGAGGGGAAATTGCGGCGGGAAATGCGACCGAGTAGCCATTGGGCATGTAACTCGCAAAGTTGGTCTCGGCAAACGCCAGATACGGAGTGAGCAATGCAAAGCGGCCGGCATCCGACCCCGCAGACGTCCACCGACTCACGGCAGTCACACGTCCATTGGCCTGAATCAATGATGCCATCGCCATGTTGAGCGATTCGGCCCGGGCCCGGGCCAAATTGTCTTCCCCATCCTGCTTGATCTGAACAATGTTCGGGATCGCCAGGAAGGTGATGATTCCGATGATCGTGATGGCCGCAAGAACTTCCACCAAGGAGAAAGCTTGTTTTGATTGAGTTCGGGATTTCATTGGATCAATTCGACAGCAGGGAAGTTGGACGTTGTCCAGGCAGAGAATTGCAGGGAAGCCCCAATTTTTGACATCGCATCACTGCGCAAAGTGCCTCCCGAAGATGAGTTCGTAAAATGTCCGTAGGTGTCCGCACCGAGGTAATTTTGAATCAGGGCGAACTTCGAAGTGTGTGTGCTGGCGGCTCCGTAGGCCGCACGGGCACCGACCAGACCGTTGGTGCCGGCCGATGCGGACGCAATCCATGCGTTAAGGGCCTCCTGAATGACAACTTGTTGCTACCTGGCAATCACGGTGCGCGAGTCTTGGGCCGCATTGCCAATCGCCGATAGAACCAAAGCACTCATGATCCCAATGATCGCGATCACGAGAAGAAGCTCAATGAGCGTGAACCCCGAGCGAGTGCTTTTGACCCATAAAGGGACGGATACCATAAGTGAAGTTTGTCTCATAATTTTCTGACATGCAACAAGAAAACAAAATCCATGCAACAAAAAGAGCTCATGTTGTGCGTGCCTGCATGCATTTTGAGTTATTGCCCCGGATTCCTTTCGTTGTCTTCCTCATGACCCCCGGTTCTCCGGTCGCGATGGGAAAGCTCTTGGCGGCGAAGCCGCATCTCATGGAGTTTGCACTTCAGAGATGTGCCCTTTTGCCCTCGCGAAGGGAACTCTCCTCAACCAACAGCCTTGTCAAGGCCTTCTTGGCATGCTGGGTGATCGGCCAGCCATGGGCAAAGCAGATGGTCGAAAAGGAAAGTTCAACCAGCCTTGGCAGCGCCCCCGACAACTCCCGGGGATTATTGCAATACTTGGCGGGGAGGATGGCCAATCCCTCAAGGTGAATGATGGCATCGCCGACGATGAGCACGTCATCAACCAGCAGCGCCGATTCCCCGGTGGCACCCCCCGGCAAATCGATGACCCTGCCCCCCAGCGCGGGAACTTCCCCGGGGAGGACCCACTGATCCGCCTCCACCTCGGGCCGGGAATAAACGGGGGCATAGATCGGGATGTTGAATCGGGCTTTCCAAGCGAAGGAATCCCGTTGGTGATTGCCACTCGTGAGATAAATGCCGGATGGGGTCCCCAGTTCCTCCGTTCCTGCAGGGGCAAGCGGGAGGGGGTCCACCACGAGCATGCCCTGAGGTGTTTGGATGGCTGTGGAACAGCACTCCACTTTGGTTGAGGCATCATAGCCCCCCCAGACCGCCAAGCCCGGGCGAACCCATTGAATTTCCTCAATCGGCTTCACAGCCCCATCACATGCTCATGCCCCCATCCACGGCGAGGACCTGGCCGGTGATATAGGCAGCCTCGGGTGAGGACAGGAAAGCCACGGCCGCGGCAATATCCTCGCCGCTTCCCATGCGGGATTGCGGGATCTGGGCAAGGGCTCCCTTGCGGACCTCTTCGCTCAGCACAGAGGTCATATCGGTCTCAATAAATCCCGGCGCAACCACATTCGCCGTGATGTTCCGGCTCGCCAGCTCGCGCGCCAGCGTTTTGGTCAGTCCGATGAGCCCCGCCTTGCTGGCCGCATAGTTGGCCTGACCTGCCAGCCCCAAAAGTCCGCTGACAGAACTGATGTTAATGATCCGCCCATAACGTTGCTTGACCATCGAGCGCAGGACGGCTCGTGAAAAATTGAAAGCGCCTTTGAGATTGGTATCCAGAACAATATCCCAATCGTCCGAGCTCATGCGCATGGCCAGCGTGTCGCGGGTGATCCCGGCATTGTTGACCAACGCGTCGCATCGCCCGAAGTCAGCCAAAATTTGTTCCCCGACTTTTTGCACGGCGTCAAAATCCGCCACATCGACCGCATAGGGTTTTGCGAAATCCGGGTGTGCGGCGTTGATGGCCTCCGCAACCTTGTGGGAATTGGCCTCGGTCCGGCTCACGATGGCGACCCTGGCGCCGTTTCGGGCGAATCGTTTGGCAATCGCTTCCCCAATCCCCCGCCCGGCTCCAGTGACGATGGCGACTTGACCTTCAAATGTGTGACTCATGCGGACATTGAAGCGTCATTGTCCGCCTGTTGTCGAGTGTGGTTTTTGACCACAAAAAACCCCACCCCGTGCAGATTGCACGGAGGCGGGGTGGTTTGATTTTATCCAGCCGGGTTTGGCCGGCTATGGGATCAGGGTTTGGGTTTGGATTCGCCGGGGCGGTATTCCTCTTCCGCAAACTGGAAGGCTTGGGCCAATCCAACCATATCCTCGCCGGGACGCAGGGAATCCATGGCTTCGGCTTCCTTGCGGAGAGCTTCTTCGCCGTAGTTGGCGGCTTTGATCGAAAGACCAATGCGGCGCTCGGCCTTGTCCACTTTGATAACGCGGGCCTCGACTTCCTGGCCGACCTTGAGGACATCTTTGACTTTGTCGACACGATCTTCGCTGATTTGCGAGATGTGGACGAGGCCATCGATTTCGTCCTTGAGTTGGATGAACGCTCCGAAGTTGGTGAGCTTGCTGACTGTGCCTTGGACGAGGTCACCGATCTTGAAGCGACCGTCGATTTCTTTCCAAGGATCGTTTTCGAGTTGCTTGATGCCGAGGCTGATCCGTTGGTTGGCTTTGTCGATGTCGATGACCACCGCTTCGACTTCATCACCCTTTTTGAGGGCCTCGCTCGGGTGGTTGATCTTGCGGGTCCAGGACACGTCGGAGACGTGAACCATGCCGTCGATACCTTCTTCGAGCTCCACAAACGCGCCATAAGCAGTCATGTTGCGGACCTTGCCTTTGACCTGTTTGCCAATCATGTAGCGGACTTCAATTTCGTCCCAGGGATTGGTTTCGAGCTGACGGACACCCAGGGAGATTTTGAGTTCCTCCTTGTTGACGCCGAGAACGACGGCTTCGACTTCCTGGCCCATGACGAGCACGTCGGACGGGCGGGCAATCCGCTTGGTCCATGAGAGCTCGGAAACGTGAATGAGACCTTCGACACCTTCTTCGATCTGGATGAAAGCTCCGTAAGGCATGAGGTTTGTAACCTTGCCTTTGATCTTGGCGCCCACGGGGAAGCGGTCTTCGATTTTGTCCCAGGGATTCGACTGCATTTGCTTGAGACCAAGGGACACGCGCTCGCGGTCTTTGTTGATTTCAAGAATTTGGACTTCGAGTTCCTGGCCGACCTTGAGGATTTCGCTCGGGTGCGTGAGGCGGGCCCAGGACATGTCGGTGACATGCAGGAGTCCGTCGATGCCGTTCAGATCCACGAAGGCCCCGAAATCGGTGATGTTTTTGACGACGCCAATCACCTTCGTGCCGGGAGCGGCCGTGGCGAGGAAGGCCTGGCGTTTCTCCGAGCGTTCCTGCTCGATGATCTCGCGGCGGCTGAGAACCACGTTTTTGCGGTCATCATTGATTTTAACAATGCGGAAATCGTAGGTGTTGCCAACAAATTGTTGGAGGTCTTTGGGTGGGATGATGTCGATCTGGGACGCAGGAAGAAACGCTTCCACGCCCACGTTGACCATGAGCCCGCCTTTGACCACGGCTTTGACCTTGCCCTTGATGAGGCCCTCGTCTTTGAAGACGGCGTAAATTTTTTCCCAATTCTGACGGGCGGCGGCCTTCTCTTTGGAGAGGACGACCATGCCCTCGTCGTTTTCGAGGCGCTCGAGGAGCACTTCGATTTCGTCGCCGACTTCGACGTCTTCGGCGTCGTCAAATTCGCTGGCGGGGATCACACCCTCGCTTTTGTATCCAATATCCACGAGAAATTCTCTGGGGCGGACTTCGAGAATGTGTCCTTTGATGATGCTGCCTTCGCGGTAATTTTTAACGGAGTTCGCGATGAGTTCCTGCAATGCGGCCATGGTGGCGGGTATTTCGGGTTAGGGTTGTGTTTTTGTTTGTTGCCCGATTTCCGCAGGGCGGGAAACGCCACTTGGAAAAAGCCTCAAACCACTCGTCTGGGACTCTGTCGGGTTGCTCACCTTAGGAGATTCGGAGGGCTTGGCAACTGAAAAAGACGAAAAACCAAGATTTTCAGTTTTTTTGGGAATATCAGTTCACCTCAAGGATTTCCTGCGCCGCCCGCCAACCACTTTCAACAGCCCCATGCACGGTTCCTGTGTGTCCGTGGAGGTCGGTGGCCTCACCTGCAAAATAGACTTTCCTGGCCAAGGAAGCGGCCAAGGCTTCACGGTGGGCGTCGGTGGTTGTGGCCATGGGGTAGCTGTAAAGACCTCGAACAAACGGTTCCTTGCCCCAATCCGCGACATGACCTTGCTGGAAAAGCCGGCTGGCAATTTTTCCGCCAAAGACCTCATCCAACTCGGCCACAGCAAAAGCGATGGGATCGCACCCCAGGTTGGCCAAAAATTCAGCACGGGATCCCCCGATAAAAGCGGTGAGGACATGACACCCGGGCTGACGCATTTTTCCGGGCGTCCAGAATTGTGGCAGGAACCCGTCCGTGTGCAAAAAGTACATCTCTTCGGGCCAAAAACGTTCGCGAAAGCGAAGGAGGATCTTCATGCCGGTGTCCATGCCAATATGGGAAATGGCCTCCCATTTCTGAGGGGGCAGGGGCGGGTCAAAGATGGGAAGCCCGGAGCGAAGCACAGCCACGGAGGAAGTGACGAGGATTTGGTTGGCCTTGAGGATTTCGCCGCCGACGAGGGAAACCGCGGGAACGGCCGTCCCCCATC
>JBBECL010000358.1:0-10721 GCA_040881805.1 Terrimicrobiaceae bacterium
TCCCGCAGCTTCCTCAGTAACAATCGTCACCACCCGCTTGCGTTCCTCGTAACTTAGACGGATGAATTCGCCCATGCTCCCGTTGGGATAAAATCCCGTGACCCCCTTGCCACCGATCCATCGGATAATGCGGCGCAATTCCTCCTCGTGGATGGTGCCATCCTTGTGATAGGGGACGATGTTCGGGACAAAAATACCTTGGAGTGCAGCGGTGGGTCTCATAAAGTCTTAACGTGAGTGTAGTGACGCCAACTTTTCCTGAAGCAGGATTTTTACAAGGCTTTGGTAAGGCACATCCCGCCGGTTGGCTTCTTGCTTAAGTTGTTCAAGCAGAGAAACCGGAACACGGAGATTCATCGAGGTGGTGGAAGGTTTGAGGCGGGGCAGGGCAGGAGCGGGTCGTGCCTTGATCAAATCAAGATGCGCTGTGCTGTCCATGCTCTCGGGTAGCACCCACGAAGTGTTATCTTTGGAAGCCATAGGTTTTCAGTTCTTTTTGGTTTTGATCGCGTGCAGAAATAATCCGGATTTTTTCATCTCTGATTGTAAAAGTGACTGCCAAAGGCCGACCGGCTGCTGTGAACCCAAAGGCATGGAGCCGTTTTTCAAGTCCTCTATGTTTGAAATCCTCCAGCAACAGAAGGGGGCGGAGAAAGAATACATCCTCCGCCTCCGAGCAAGTAACACCGTGCTTGTCAAAGCTTTTGGTCTGATTGCCAGAGTCCCAGGCAAATCCTGTGCATTCTTGAAGTTGCGCATAAAATTCATTCACAAAACGTATAGCATCATTCAATACATTTCGGCACTGTCAATACCCTTCGCTCCAATCCCTGCATTTCAAGGCACGCGTGCTCGAAAAATCTCGGCATCCACGACTCTTATTCATCGATCAAGGGAGTTTCAGATAAAAGCGTTGCGCGTTGCCGACGAGCACGTCAGCCCGCTCCCCTTCGCTCAATCCGGCAAGTAATGAGGCTGTCAGTTGACACCACGCAGCGAGCCCGCTGCCCAAATTGACCACCGGCCAGTCACCACCCCAGAGGCAACGCGCAGGGCCGAAAGCTTCCAGCACCGTTTCGAAGTAAGGCTTGAGCCCCGCCACGGTGCGTTCGTTCTCGCCGGCGTAAGCGGTGAGGCCGGAGATTTTGCAGAAAACATGGGAGGCCTCAGCGAGCGAACGGATGTCTTGTTGCCAGATCTCAAACCCGCCTCCGCTTGGAGCAGCATTGCCCGCGATGTCCGGCACGCCACAATGATCGAGGACAAAGGCCGTCTCCGGGCAGGCTCGCACGAGGTCGAGAGCCAGGGGCAGTTGACGCTGCAAGACGCAGAGGTCGAAGGTCAACCCGCGCTTTCCGAGGAGGGAGAGGTTTTTGCGGAAGAGGACCGTCTGCGAAAGTTCGTCGGGCTGGGTGTGCAGCACGCGGCGGATTCCTTTGAGGGCGGGATGGGCGATCTCATCGAGATATTTTTCAAAATCCGGATTTTCCGGACGGGCTGCCGCAATCACTCCGAGAATCCGATGGGCGGGATTTTCCGCAAGACGACAGAAAAATGAGGCCTCCCCGGCCGACTCGTCCGCATCCACTTCCATAAAAATAGTGCCTTCAATGCCACATCCTTCCGAGGCCACGCGGTATTCTTCGAGCCGGAAGTCTCCTTGCAACGCGGGAACATCAGCGGCCCATGAGTAATGGAAACTCGCGGGATAAAGCAGGTGTTGGTGGGTGTCGATCATGGGAGTCGGGGTTGTTGGCATGGCTGGCATTTTCAAGTGTGAAGTGAGCAAGAACTGCCCGGCGAGCGGGGCGTTTGGTAAGAGGCATTTTCGATGTGGACCGGCTCGCAAAAGCGGGACTGCAAGTGCGGAATGTATTCGAGGAAGAGGGCCTCGTGCGCCATCGCGATGTGATTAAACAGCACGAGGTGTTGATGGATCTGCCCCATGTCGCCGACGTGGGGAATGACGGGAATGCCAAACGTTTTTGCCATCAGGCTGATCACGAGGAACTCACTCACACCGGCCACGCGGAGGGCGTCAACCTGGCAGATGGCCATGCCGCCACATTGCAGGTAATTTTTGAAAATGATGCGGTTCGGGGCGTGTTCGCCCGCCGCGACCTTCACCGGGGCGATGGCCTTGGCGATGGTCTGGTGTCCGAGCACATCATCCGGGTGGGTGGGTTCCTCCAGCCAGAAGAGGTTGAGGTCGGCTGTCTTTTGACAGAACTCAATTGCTTGGGCGATCGTCCACTGCTGGTTGGCATCGGTCATGATGCAGGCCTCGGGCCCGGCGGATTCCCTCACGATCCGGGCGCGCACGATGTCGCGCTGCAGGTCGGGCGAGCCAACTTTGAGCTTCATTGCGGTGAAACCGTTCGCCACGGACTTGGCGACATTGGCTGCGACTTGCTCGTCACTGTAGTTGAACCAGCCGATGGAAGTGTCGTATCCGGGATAACCTCTTTCGAGAATCGGCATCCGCTCATTTCGGGTCGGGCGGGCGGATTCAAGGAGGGCTCGGGCATCGTCCGGCGTGAGCACGTCTTCGAGATAGGACAAATCGAGGGTGGCAAGCAGGGTATCTGTCGGCAGGTCGAGCAAAAGTTGCCAAAGAGGAACACGGCGACTAAGCGCCCAAGCGTCCCAGCAGGCGTTGGTCACGCTGGCAAGAGCGAGGTGGACGACGCCCTTGTGCGGTCCCAGCCAGCGGAACTGTTGCTCGTTGCTTGCGGCTCGCTGCCAGGCGCCGAAGTCGGCCATGAGTTCGTCGAGGTCACGCCCGACCAGGTCTCTGGACAGAAAGTCGGCGGCGGCGCAGACCAGATCGTTGCCCGCGCCGAGGGTGAAGGCGAGACCGGTGGCCACCGTGCCGTCCTCCAAAGTCAGTTCGGTGACGGCATACGAATAGATGGGGTCACGGTGGATGGCGTCGCTCCCGGCCCCGGGGCCGAGGGGGAAGCGGCGATCTCTGGTTTTTATGGAAACAATTTTCATGGTTGCGTTCTGTGCCAATTTTTTTAACGCCTGGGGCTCAACGCCGATACCCGATCTCCGCACCGCCACTGACGTGCATGATGTGGCCGGTGACAAAGCGGGCTTTGTCAGAGATGAGGAACACACAGGCGTCGGCGATCACATCCCCCTCCGGGCAATATCCGAGCGGATGAATGTCATCGAGGTATTGCTCAATGCTGGCGGGATCGGGTTGTTCCCTGCACCACTGGCGCAGCATCGGAGTCCATGTGCCGGCCGGGCAAACGGCATTCACGCGAATCCCATCCTTCGCGTAATCAAGTGCCATCGACTTCGTGAGGGAATTCATCGCTCCCTTGGTGCCTGTGTAAGCCGCATGAATCGCCTGCCCCATCACACCCACCATGCTCGATGTGTTGAGGATGTTGCCCTTCACCGCTTTGAGGTGGACGTATCCAAACCGGGTTGTCCAATAAACACTCTTCAGGTTGATATTCAAAAGATCATCCCACTCCTCTTCTGTTGTTTCATGAAGAGGTTTGGAGGGAGTGGCAATCCCGGCGTTGTTATGGATCGCGTCAATCCTGCCAAATTTTTCCAGGGTAAAATCTATTGCCTGCCGGACTTCCTCGCCCAAGGAGACATCACAGCGGATTCCGTGGTGTTCCCCGGGGATTTTCGCAGCTTCTTCGGCAGCGAGTTCACCGTTGCGAGCGCACAGGACGACATGGGCTCCCTCGGCGGCATAGGCTTTGGCGCAGTCGAGTCCGATTCCTGTCGAGCCGCCGGTGAGAAAGATCACTTTATTTTTTAATAACATAGAGGTGTGGGTGGAAGGATGGTTTTTCGAGTTTGTCATCAAAATTTCCGGAATGCCAGGTAGGCCTCCACGGGGTCGGTTCCCTGAAGGATCGCCGTGCGCACTTTGTTTTCGGTGCGAAGGACGTCTTCGACTTTTTCGGTGACTTCTGCGATGCGTTCGCAGGGAATAACCAAAGCGCCGTCCCGGTCAGCCATAAGGTAGTCGCCCGTGCGAATGGTAACACCCCCGATGACAATCGGTTCACCGAAGCGATCCGGAACCCAACGTCCGACCACATCCCGCGGCGTGAAATAGCGGGACCAGACACGAAGACCTGTCTCGAGAATGCGAACGGTATCCCGGCAGCCTCCATCGCACAAATAACCGCGAACGCCCTTGTAAACAAAAGTTTCCGCACTCAACTCGCCCATGTGCGCCAGCGTGTCGTCATTCGGCTGACAAATCACCACGCTGCCACGGGGTGCCTTGGACAACATGCGGGTCCATTCCAAAAGCGTCGTATGCCCATCGACTGTGTGGTCGGCATGTCCGCTGAATGTGAAAATGCGCCCCGCAAGCGCACGAGCCGGATCGAGCGGACGAATGTCACGCGGCAAAATTTGATCCGGCAAACCCAGACCGCGCAGGACATCATAGACCGCACCGGAGTAGCATTTTTCCAAGCGGTCGCCGTAGGCGTCGTCATAGGTTTCGGTGGGCGGCAGATTGTTCATGTCGTTTTCAAATGGGATGTGGGTTGAGTGCAGGCGCGATCCAAATGAACATAACCGCCATCCACAAAAAGAATCTGGCCTGTGGTGTGGGATGATTTCGGTGATGCCACAAATGCAACTGTGTCGGCGATTTCTTCGACGGTGGTAGTGCGGCGGCCCAATGGAATCGTCTGATTGAGTTGTTCCCGGGCCGCAGCCGGATCGGGAGCCTGGTCGAGCCAACGCTCATAGAGAGGAGTGATGACTTCGGCGGGGACCACGCAGTTGACGCGGATTCCGTATTTGGCCAGATCCAGTGCCCATTCGCGCGTGAGGGCATTCATGGCCCCCTTGCTGGCAGCATAACCACTCGTGCCGCCCTGCCCGGTCGTGGCGCATTTCGAGCCAATGTTGATAATCGTTCCCTGGCTGGCGATCAGGGCCTCCAGCGTGTGGTGCACCAGAGCAAAACAGTGGACGATATTTTTTTCCAGAGACAGCCGGAAATCTGCCGTGGAATGCCGCAGCCCCACGGCATCATTCCCGCCGGCATTGTTCACCACGAGATCGATACCTCCGTGTTTTTGCAGAATGCCTTGGACCGTGCCGACAATTTGAGTTTCATCGGTCAACTCAACCATCCAGTGATCAGCCGATTGTCCAAGTGCTTGGAGTTCCTTCGTAAGTGTCTCGGCTTCCTCGGGATTGCGACCAAGGATGCAGACGTGGGCGCCCTCGCGGGCCAGGGCACGGGTGATACCTTCGCCGATGCCTTTGGCTCCACCGGTCACGATGGCAATTTTGTTTTCGAGTTCTAGATTCATGAGGGATTTAGGAGCGATTTAATAGGTCGGATGACAAGACGGGCCAATGGGTTCGAACGATTTGTAACCCAGGACAAATTCCTGGTGGCCGAGCGATTCGGAGGCGGTCCGTTTGGCTGCGGCAATATCACAAACACATTGAAAAATTTCGTTGCCGACCTCGTCCAGCGTGCCATGTCCTTCCAGGATCCGTCCGGCATCAATGTCCATGTCGTCCCGGAGTCGCCGGTAGGTCTCAGGGTTGGCGCACACCTTGATCACTGGCGAGATCGCCGACCCAACCACCGAACCCCGACCCGTGGCAAAAAGAATGATATGGGAGCCACAGGCAATCAGTTCGGCGATCTCGGCATTGTCATTGATGTTTGGGAACCCGAAGCGAACTTCGCCATCGGGAACGACGTCCAGCAAATAGAGGCCACCCGACTTTGGAATATCGCCGGGCTTGATCAGGCCGCTGATCGGGGAGGACCCGCTTTTGGAATAGGCTCCCATGCTTTTTTCTTCCTGCGTGGTAAGGCCTCCGTCGGCGTTGCCAGGCGCAAAACTGCCATGGCCCAGCGTCGCGTAATAGCGGGCGGCCTTTTCGACCGAGGCGGTTAAAATTCCCCCCAACTCCGGCGTTGCCGCACGGGCCGCCATGATCTGCTCGCAACCGATCAACTCGCCGGTCTCCTCAAAAATGCAACGAGCCCCGTCGGCCACCAACCGATCAAACGCCCGCCCGATGCCTGGATTGGCGGTGATTCCGCTGGTCCCATCACTGCCCCCGCAAACCGTGCCGACTATCAACTCCGAAGGGTCCATGGGGACGCGCTGCACTGCGGCCAATTTCTCTCTGGCAGACTGCACCCACTCGCGGCCTTTTGCGATCGTCGTGCGGGTGCCCCCCTCCCCCTGGATCACCATCAACTCCACAGGTCGTCCCGTGGCGCGAATCGCCGAGAGAAGTTCCGCACGATGAAACCCCTCGCAGCCCAAGGACACCAACAACACCCCGCCCACGTTGCTGTGTGTGCAGAGGGCCTGCATCATGCGAAACGAATAATCATTCGGGTAACACCCGCCAAAACCAATGAGATGGACGTCCGCCTCGCGAAATGGAAACTGAATTTCCCTTGCCACATGGTGGGCACACTCAACGAGATAGACGACCAGCAGCGTGTTGCGGATACCCTTGCTCCCGTCCGGACGCAACCAGCCGGAAATGATCGGTGATGCGCTCATGCGGAAAAGGCCCTTTCCTTTGCCAGCGTGTAGGTGGGCAGGTAGTCGCTTTTCATGTTGTGGAGGTGCACATGCTCACCTGCCTCGATGGCCCGCGTGGCCGATCCAATGGCCACCCCATACTTGAGGATCTTTTCGCCGACAGCAATCGGCCGCCGGGCGACCTTGTGACCCAACGCAATATCCTCGGTTAGTGTGACATTTGCGTCATCGATCAGGACAGAGGTCCCGGCAGACACCGCAGCGGGCAGAACAACAATGTTGTCGGCAGGACTGAGAAGAATCGGGGAGACCACGGAAATGACACTAGTTATCAAAATATCTCTGGCAATAAAAAATATGACATAGGCTTTTACTTTTTGTTATGCCTTTCAACTCAACTCTTGAACACGGGCCGGAATTTTGTCATGGAAACAACCCATGAAACGAAGTGTGGCCAATGTGCCGGCCTTGGAGCGCGGGCTGCGTCTGCTCGAATGGATGACCAGTCAGGAGGAAGCGGTTTCGCTGACCCAGATTGCGGAGGGCCTCGGTCTTGGAATCCCCGAGGTCCAGCGTCCGGTGGCATGTTTGGAGAGTTTGGGATACCTGCGCCGGCTTGCGGCCGGGGGGTATGTGGTTTCCGGACGACTCTATGCCGTGGCGAGCCACCAACCGCTTATTCACCGACTGCGCACGACCGCCGAACCCGTGCTTCGGGAGTTTGCCACAACCACCGGGCATTCCATTCATTTGAGCGTGCCCGACGGCGACGCGGCCTTGATGATTCTGGATGTGCCGGGGGGAGGGATTGTTCGCATCAGCCTGCGGCCTGGTGCCCGTTTCTCGGTGAAAGACACACTTTCCGGTGCTCTTCTCGCTGCGGCCGGGGAGTTGGCACATCCCCCCGGTTGGAAGCCCGAAAGCAAAATTCTCAAAGCCATCAAGGTGCGTCTCCCGGTGGCCACACCCAGCCAGCGGGCCTTTGGGGTCACGGATATCGGCATACTTCTTCGGGACCAAGAAAACCGGGTCCTCGGAGTCCTTGCCTCGTCGGTGGTTCAACCCGCCAAGGGCAAGCTGCCCGAGCGACAGCTAATCAATGCCTTGCAAAAAACCTCCGCAGCGATCGCCATGCGTTATTGAGAGAGCAAGAAAACGATCTCAGTCTCGCTTGCCATTTGGAATCGCGTATAAATAAAATGTTATTAGCTAATGCTTTGATGGCTATTTTACATTTACTATATTAGGTATCATGATTTGGGGGAGGAAGGCCCCGTGATTCTCGAAGTGTCCTACCGGGACGAGTCGCGGGTGGGGCGCCTGGCTGACGAGCCAGACAGCGGCCGGATCTTTTTTCAATATGATGCAGATTGGATCCGCCGCGGAATCGAGCTTTCGCTCGATCACCTGCACGTATGAAAATTGGGCCTTAATTCGGAGCACTCACTCCACCCAAAAAAACTGCCCACACCTCCCCGCTTAAAGGGCCCTTATAGCTCCTGTTCCGCCAGCCACTTGGCCAGCATGAGGGGGCTGACTATTCGCACGCCACCAAATTCGCCGCCCATCAAGTGGCCAAAATCGCGACGGTCTCCAGTGACTAAAACACGTTGGCGTCGAGGAAGACTTTCACTCCGCAGCGGCCCCCGGCTCCACACCCTTCAGAACCCTACCCACCGCTTGGTCCTCGGAAGCAAATTCTGCAATCCGATCCTCGCTGTAAAGCTCCACGGGAACACTAACCGCTGGACGTAATAGAATGCCATCTGGCGTGTCCTCCACGATCAGGAGATCGTTCTGCTTGATGCCATATTGCTGCCTCAGATTTGCTGGGACAGTAACCGTGCCCCGTCGCCCCATCGTGATGGTCGTGCTCATATCTCCAAAATTCCGCATATCCGAATATCCGTCAAACCAAATTCCACCACACCAGGAAAGGAAACGAGGTCCCACGATCAAATCGTGGCGCGACTGGTGTCCCAGCTTCCCGGCAAGAGATTCGGCCTTTCAGCAGTTCAGTTATCGTTTGCTGCGTGTTGCTGGCGCATGGCTTCCAAGTTTTTTTTGACCGCTTCTTGCACACGTGAGGACGGAATGAGGCGCACCCAATGACGAACTTCACTCCACCGCAGTCCGCTCAGATCGGTTTCCGGCAAATTCCCACTGACACGGCTTCTGTTCATCGCCTTCAGGTAGGCGATGTCGAACACCGCTTTCTCCGGCGTTGCGACAAATCCATCCACCCGGCTATCGAAGCTATAGCCACCAAACAATGCGGGCGTTATCGCATGAAGGGCTATCCGTGTTCCCGCAATGTCCCTCTCGCCGGGTCGCCCCAGTGTCATCGCAAAGTGCTTTTGCGGGATCTGCTGAATCCGGTCGTGCAGTCGCAATGCAGACCATCCCGAGAGATAAGCCTGATAGGGCTCGGACGCAGCCATCACCAGAGCACCGGGCTTCGATGATGGTACCCCCAGAAGCCAGTTCCCTTTCTTGAGCGGAGTGCTCAGCCCCACATCTGCAAGGCGGCGCAAGGCCATGGAAGCGGCAGGAATACTCAAGCCCGTCATTAGCGAGGCCTCACGTGTCGTGATTCGCTGATGCCCGCTCAGTTTTTGATAGAATCCAAGGGAAGTCATGGGTCTGAAGGCGGCAACGCCGCGGAAAGATTGTTCCAAACTTGCTCCGACATCCTTTGCCATGCCTCGGGAGTTCCGTAGTGCTCAGCGAGATCGGAGGGAAGAAAGGGAACCGTCTGTTCCATGAACATCGCAAAACTGACCAACGAAAGCTGCTCCATCGCCTGAGCCACCAGTTTCGGATGGGATTCCTTGGCAGCTCCGGCAAACCTCGCCAAGTGGTGCAGATCGAAAACATCCCGGGCCTGAACCTGTGTGCGCGTCGCGAGGGCATTGATCTTCTGGCGATAGGCTGCCGGGGCGGCATAATGGTTGAAGACAAATGGCACGACCCGCTGTTCGGCCAGCAGTGACAACGAGGGCGGCTCGGCCACGCTTTCCTCAAACGTCTCTTCACCGCGCCGCGAAAACTCCAATCGTGTCGGCAACGGCTGATCCTGATAAATGACATGAAATTTCCACCGCTGCACGGTTTGCGTCTGTTTGGCCGGCTTGATCTCACTGAGCGTGATACCAACAGCAGCGAGTTCGGTCAGCAGGGGACGGCTTGCCAGAACCTTGTTCACGTTCTTCTTTAGAACATCGACACCAACCACCCGGGCATCAAAGTCGATGTCCTCCGAGAGACGTGGGCTGTTGTGATAGAGGCGCAGATTAACCCCGCCCTTCAGACAGATCGTTCCCGAGCTGACCATCGGTGCGAAATGCCGCAGAAACACAAGGTGAAAACGTTCAATAGCTTCTCTCTGGTCCATAGTTCATTATTAACACATGAGTTAATATCGCGCAATAAGAAAAGCTGCCGCCCTCACCAGTTCCATCCTCCAACTCAAAAAAACCGCCGCCAAAAGCCCACTCCCAGCCCTTCAAACATGCGCAGCGAAAATCTCTGAGCAATCTTGAACGTCAGTCGGCGTGGAAAACTTCTTCCATCTCTGCCCACCACTCGCCTTCGGCGCGGTCGGAAAGCGGGCGCTGGCAGGGCATGCAGAGTGCCCACCACTCCTGGGTCCGTGGGTCGGCTGCCATCGTCGCGCAATCCGCCGCGAAGTCGGTGCCGGTGTATTCGAAGTAGCTGAAGAGATAAAAATTCCCGTCGGGCAGCTTGCGAAGAAAGATCGAGTAGTTATCAAAATGGCACTCCTTGATTTTTTCAAGGATGTCGGGCCAGACGGCGGCGTGGAGGCGTTTGTATTCTTCGATGTTTTCCGGCTCGAGGCCGATGACTGAGGCGTGGCGTTTCATAAGGGGTGTTTATTTATTTGCTGGTCAGATAATATCAAGGTTGAGATCTCGCTGGCAAATGTTGAATTTTTACCTTGAAAAATGAAAGCGTTACTTTCATATTTCAAGAATGATTTTACGGGAACGTCTCAGACAGCGTGTGACGAACTCACTCCGGAATTTCCGAATTACAGCACTTTTGGGGCCGCGTCAGTGTGGGAAAACAACCTTGGCGCGGAGTTACGATGTCCCCCGAAGCCATTATTTTGATTTGGAAGATCCGCTCGATCTGGCTCGGTTGGAGAATCCCCGTGATGTCCTCGGAGCATTGGAT
>JBBECL010000359.1:0-10640 GCA_040881805.1 Terrimicrobiaceae bacterium
ATTGAGCGACATCATGCCAACCCCATCGCTCTTGAGGATTTGGCAGGTCAGGCCGGATTGAGTTCATCCCATCTTCATGCCCAATTCCGCAAGCATGTGGGAATGACCCCCCACCAACATCTGATCCTTGAGCGGATGAGGAGGGCCAAACATCTTCTCGTCAGCACCAACCAGCCGGTGAAGGCGGTGGCCTCGTCCGTCGGTTACGCAAACACGGAAAATTTTTGTCGGGCGTTTCGCAAGAATTTTGGCACTACGGCGGCGCTTTACCGTCGCAAGTTCAAAACGTATTGAAGGGGTCTCGGTGCGGCGAAAGACACGCGTTCCGGGTTCCTCCCCGCGATGCCGACCGGGGTCAAATCGATTGACGGACGCCCGCTTTATCTAGGGAAGGGGTTCGGGGGGCTGGCTGGTGGGGTCGAGCAATTGCCGGATGCGGGTCTCAACCTCGAGGCGGGCTTCGTTGAGCAGCGCGGTCTCATCAAATTGTTTTTTGGCCTGCTCGCGGAGAGCGCGGAAGGCCTCTTCGCGATCTTCGGCGGTGAGCTTGTTCCAGAGGCCGTCTTCATCACGGAGGATTTTGAGATCCCCCATTTCGGTGGAAAGGATTTGGGGTTTGGGGAGATCGGTGCTCACGATCTTGGTGTGGGGGTCGATGCGGATGCGGAAAGGTTCCTCCAGGTTGAATCCGGCTTTTGCGGTGAATGGGGCTTCGATTTCCAGGACTTTGGTGGAGTAGAGATGGGTGTGGGTCCACCGATGACGGACGACGAGGCTTCGGCTGGCGGTGGCAAGTTCGAGGACCGGAGTTTTGGCTTGGATAATGACAAGTCCATCAACCCGCACCTCGGGACTCACATTGAAGGTGGCTTCAAAGCGGGCCGCGATGTCAGCCCCCATCTCCCGGATTTCGGTGGTGGCGCGGTTGGTGAAAAAGACAATAACGACCATCATGAGCCCGAGGGCCAGCACGGCGATCAGGAGAAACCATAGTCCCATGGCAAGGCAGCCTTGGGGGCGGGGTGTGGGGGCTTGGGGATTTAGTGGATGTGGGTCGGGCATTCGGGAAGTGCGCGCAGGAACGCGCGGCCATAGGGTTTGCCAAGGATGCGGCTGTCGAGGATGACGATCAGCCCTTTGTCCGAACGGGTTCGGATGAGTCGTCCGACGCCCTGGCGCAGTTTGAGAATGGCTTCGGGGAGGGAATATTCCTCGAAGGCGCGTCCGCCGGCGGCTTCAATCGCCTCCAACCGCGCTTCAATGAGCGGGTGGTCGGGGGTTGCGAAAGGCAGGCGGGTGATGATCACATTGGTGAGGGCCTCGCCGGGCACGTCAACCCCGGCCCAAAAGCTGTCCACGCCGAAGAGGATGCTGTGAGGGTTCTCGCGAAATTCCTGGACCATCCGGTGGGCGGGCTTTCCATCGCCTTGCACCAACAACGGCCAACCCTTCTTCAGGAAATGAGGCTCCAGTTTTTCTGCCACCGAACGCATGGTTTGGTAGCTGGTGAAAAGCACAAACGCATGTCCCGAGCTCTCCTCGGCAAAGTGGGAAATCCATTTTTCCAGCGAGACCGGGTAGGCGGGATCCTTGGGTTCCGGCATTTGTTTCACCAAATGCAGGGCCATCTGCGTTTTGTAGTCGAACGGGCTGCCAATGCTGACCGGGCGTGCTGCCTCACCCCCAATGCGATTGCGAAAATAGGAAAGATCACCCGAGCCCACCGCCAGCGTGGCGCTGGTCAGGATGCAGGTGGAACTTTCCCGAAACAACATTTCGCGCAGGGCATCCGCCAGATCCACGGGGGCCGCTTTGAGAGAGCAAAAGCTGTCGGAGCGTCCGAATTGCTCCACCCAATACACATGGTCCGGGGTGTCGAGTGACAAAAAATCCAGGATTCCAGCGCGGACGGCCCGCAAGCGGGAGGCGGCATCGGCGAGTTCCCCCCGCCGGGAATCGTCCTCCTGCTTGGAACCCAGGATGCCGATCAGTTCACAAAGTTTCGCCAACCCCTCGCAGAGGTCCGAGGCATCGGCAATTCCCGTTTCATGAATCCGCTGCACGCGACCACGGGTGAACTTGCAGCGTGTGGAAACCTCTCCAAAAAATTCGTCAACCAGTGGCAAAACCGAGGCCACCGCCGCACAGCCGGGACCCTCCCGCAGGACTTGCATGAGTCCCTTTTTGGTTTTCGGGTTGTAGAGCCGGAGCAGGGCCCGCCGCACCCCCAATTGGGAGACGTCCATGCCGATATGTTTTGAAGCGACATCCTCGAGTGTGTGGGCCTCGTCAAAAATCACAAAATCATCGGCAAAAAGGATGCCCTTCGTCCGGGCGGAGTGGTCCATGCCCCCGGCGATGGTAAAAAAGAGGGCGTGATTCAGCACAACCACATCCGCGGCCGCGACCTGTTTGCGAAGAGCCTGATAAAAACACCGTGGGTTGCTGCCACAGGTCTTCGGTGTGCAGATGCCCTGCTCGCTTCGGACTTCCTCCCAGACCCGCGAGGAGGGTTGTTCCACAAAGTCGCTCAATGACCCGTCCTTGGTCGTCAAACTCCACTCCCGCAAGCGGTCAAGTTCCTTGCGCTCTTCAGGCAGGAACAAGTCCCCGCCGCTGGCCATGGCCCGCTCGAGCCTCATCCCGCAGAGAAAATTGTGGCGCCCTTTCAGGAGCACGGCGTCGAATTCCACGGGGAGCAGCTTCTGAACGAGGGGGATGTCCTTGTAAATGAGTTGTTCCTGGAGGGCGATCGTGTGCGTCGAGATCACGGCCTTGCGCCGCGTGCGTTTGGCGTGCAGCACCGCCGGCACCAGATACGCAAGCGACTTCCCGACGCCCGTTCCAGCCTCCACCGCGAGGTGACCCCCGGACTCCAGAGCGCGGGCCACTTCTTGCGCCATGTGTTGTTGTTCCGCCCGGTATTCAAAATTTGCGGCTGACGAAAGCAGGCCATTCTCGGAAAAAATGTCCGCCACCTCGCGTTCAAAGGCCCCGCCTGCGCCCACGCCCGGCTCCACATTCAAGGAAATCATCGGGTGTAGATGGGGTAATCGCGGCGTGACGCGGAGTTGACGAGCGGGGTATCTTGCATTTACGGGTATCTCTTCGCGGAAGAAGGTATCACTGAACAAGCCCTCCGCACAAAATCTATTGATGACGATTCTTGACCGATACGTATTAACAAAATTTGCCCTGCCGTTTGTCTATTGCCTTTTTGGATTCATAGCCATTTGGTTTATTTTTGATCTCAGCGACAACCTTCCGGATTTTTTGCAAGGCAAGGCCTCGTTCGGGTTTCTGTTGGCTTACTACAAATCCCAGATTCCGGAGATCATCGTGATCAGCCTTCCCATCGGGGCGCTCCTCGCGTTGCTCTATTCCCTGACCGCCATGTCCCGCACGAATGAGATCATTTCCATGCTGGGGGCCGGGCTGAGTGTTGCCCGGATTCTGATGCCGCTTTTTGTCGTGGGCCTCATCTTGGTGGGGGTCACCGCCTATTTCAACTACGAGCAAGCGCCTCATGCGGCCATGCACAAAAAGCAGATGATCAAGGATGTGAAACGCGACCGCCCGAAGGAGCCGGGACTTTCCGGTCACCTGTATAGAAACAGAGAGGATTTGAGGACGTGGTATATGAAGCGGATCGAGCAGGGAAAAAACCAGATTTTTGAGGTGCAGATTGTGCAACAAAATGCCGACGCTGACATCGTGGCCCAGTATTACGCCCGCGACGCCTTTTATAATCCGGAAGAGAAGCGCTGGGTCCTCTATCACGGGATGTATGTCGAAATGGACAAGGAGCGCCGGGAGACCAGCAAGGAAATGTTTGACGCCAAGGTGATTGAGGGCTGGAAAGAAACCCCGTGGCGGATCGCCAGCTCGGTCATGAATCCCGATTACCTCTCAGTCCCCGAACTCAAGGATTACCTCCGCTTTAATCATGACTTTCCCGAGGCCCGCCTGGCACCCTACCGCACCCAACTGGCTTACCGCTACGCCCTGCCCTGGGTGTGTCTGCTCGTGATCTTTTTGGCAGCCCCCATGGGAATCGTTTACTCCCGGCGGGGGATTCTTGGGGGAGTGGCCGTTGCGATTGGTCTGTTTTTCTCGTTGGTGTTTGTCAGCAGCCTGTTCATTGCGTTTGGCAAAGGCAGCCGGATCTCGCCCGTTGTCGCCGCGTGGGGGCCGCTGGTGTTTTATTTCGGAATTGGTCTTTGGCTGCTCTGGTATCGCTCCACCAACCGTGATCTTCCCAAAATCAAGATTCCCGGCTTTTGAGCACCCTGACTTCCAACGAGTCCAGCCGCCTGAAAGCGGCTTTTTGGGCGCTTTCTGAATTTCCCGCGCTCGCCAAGCCGGCGAGGTGGTTCCGCCGCAAGCTCTGGATGCCAAGTCCGGAAACCATCCTTGCCACCCTTGACGCCAAGGCCCTGAATGCGGTGCGCCAGATCCATGCCCCCGGAGCCTCGGATCAAGACCTGCGCACCACCCTCACCCAACGCAAATACCTGGATCCCCTCCGTCAAATCCACCGCAACCTCCGCAGGGCCTCGGAACTTGATCTCTACGGGCGTCCCCCACTTGAAATCCTGGATTTGGGATGTGGTTCGGGCTACTTCCTCAAAATCTCCGGGGTGCTCGGCCACACAGCCACCGGGTTCGACTTGGACGAAAGCGACATTTACCGGGATTTGATCGCCAGTTTGGGGGTCCGCCGGGTGATCGGGCGGATCGAGGCCTTCGAGCCCGTTCCCGGGGTGGAATCGCGTTTTGATTTGATCACGGCGTTTGCCATCTGCTTCAACGATCACAGCGAGCAGGTGCCGTGGGGGTGCGACCCATGGGAATATTTTCTCAAAGATGTGGCCTCCCGGCTCCTCAAGCCCCAGGGCAAAATTGTGCTCAAGCTCAACCCCCGCGAGGGCGAAGTGGACGATGCCAGATTCTACACCCCCGAATTGCGCGCCTTTTTTGAACGCTTGGGCGCCACCATGGAGGGACCGCTGCTGACCTTCCGGCGCAAACCCATCCTGTCAAAAACCGGGGTGGCCTTGTGAGTTTTTAGTTGAGCCAGACATTCAGGAGCCCGAAGGGTGTCGCCTTGGCGGGAGCCTGCTTCTCAGAAATTTCCAATCGCACCGCATGACACCCGCCGGGTGGGATCTTCACGCTGATAAACTCGCCGCTGCGGAAGTCAGACTTGATGTCTTTCCAAACGCCGTTGGCATTCTGCCATGCGCTTCGGATTTGCAGGTCCTCGACATGACGGGTGAAAAGAAAATTACAAACCCCGGCGTCTGCGGTGGGTTCCAGCCGGACCACAAGGGTGGTGGGCAGCGGGATGGTTGGAGGACTCGCGATGGTGGCTTCTGCCGGGATTCCTTGCCTGGCCAGGGTGTCCCCATGGCCCCCTGTTTGGGAAAGCACCCCGGGGTCGGGGACTTGCACCCCCGCCACGGCCGGGGGCAAAGAGACACCACCCGCTGTCACCGAAATCACCCCGGCTGGCCGGGGGGGCATGAAATAGACCCGGTGGTAATTGATCAGAAGGGGAAACGTCACAAAACGCACGTCGCCGGGAAACTCCGCACGCCCCGGACGGCGCTCCTCGGCCCAGGCGTTAAACTCCGCGTCAATGGTCACAAGCTTCCCTTGCTGGAAGGCCGCAGCGTCCTTTTTGCCGGACTCCAGCGTGCGGCGATCTTTGAGATTCCATTGCACCAACTTCCCATAATTCTTGGGAGCCCACAGCCGCGTCTCTTCGGGGAAAGCCCGTTCCACAAAGAGGCCAATCGCCTTCCAGTTCTGACGCGGAACCAAGGGTTCCCCGGCACTCAGTTGAAACAAAATGACCGCGGCAAACACGGCAAAGCCCGCGTGCAGGACCGGCTTGACGGACCGGAAAACTCGCGCCCCCATCACGCTGCCTGCCAAAACCAAGGCAAGAAATGCCTGCGGCCCCCCAAGAAAAGCCGCCGTCCGGATTGGCACGGCCCCGATCACCAAAAAGAAGGCGGCCACAGCCACCACCCCGGTGGCCACCCCGCCAACCGCCAGTCGTGCCCAATGAGGCGCAAACGCCGCCGCCGTGACAAATGCCAGAATCCCCAGCAACGCGATAACAATCACCGGGGGCCCGAAATGAGCGAGATCATATGACACAAGGAACTGAAAAATCCGCATCACGCTTTCGATGCTCGTGAAATTGTAGGTGGTGCTTTCCGCGTAGGCCTTCCCGTAGCCTGTGGCCACCTTGAGCACATCGGCCGCCAGTGGCAGATAAAGCATCAAAATCGCAACCGCGGCCACCAACCCCGCACCAAAGGTCTGCTTGGACGGTTTCGCCAGCCAGGCCAGCACGAGGAGGCCCGCCCCGAAGACCAGGAAATATGGCAGCGTGTAGGTGCCAGCAACCACCGCCGCGGCAAGAACCCCAAGCCAGCGCGAACTTTTTGTTCTGGCCCACTCGGCAAAGGCCACGGAGGCCAACACCCCGAAAAAAAAGATCATTCCATATCCCCGCGCTTCCAGCAGGGTTTTCATGGCAAAATGATTTCCCGCAACCAGCCCGGCAAAAAAGATCCCCGGAATCAACCAGCCCCTCCTCCAGCCATAGCCCACAAGCAAACCGAGGCCGGCACCCACACTCAAAAATGACAGCAGGCGGGCCCTCGGTGGCCAGGTCGAGGCGCTGCCGGGGAGAATCGAATTCACGACATTGTAAAAGATATGATTCCTGGCCAGCGAGTAGCTGCTCGCGGGCTTGGCAAATCCCCGCGACGTGTATTGTTCAATGTTCAGGATCTCATCCTCCCGGAGGGACGAGGTGGCGAGGAAAACCCAGGATGGCCACGCCTGCCAGATCGCCAAGGCCAGAAGCACCGCCGCGCACCCCCCAAGAATCAGTCGCCACCCGCCCCAATCAGGCCGCGTGATTTTCCGCACGTGCGCCTCCCCCGCTTCGAGGTTCGCCATGCCCCATGTGAGAAACCCCTCCATCCCCGCAGCCAATAACCCAAAGGCCCGAAGGCCCGCCCCGAAGGCTCCCAAAAATGGCAGCCACTTGATCCACCCCGGCACTTGCAACCCCACGCCCACCAATACCAAAAAAATCACCACCCAAAACGCAAGGTGCCGGTTGGCCCCATGCAGGAAATGGAGAATTTTGGACCGGGGTGGGGGGGAGCTGTTGTGACCGGATTTCTCCGGCGGAATGACATCACGCATGGTTCATAAAAAAGTGAAATGACAGTGAGGACTCCCCGACAAAATTGCAAGACCCCGACAAGGCTTCGCTCACGCCGCCGCCGCGGAATCGGCAAGCATCCGGAATAGAAACAACCCCAGCCCGATCAGAATCGTACTTCCCAACAACAGCGTGATCCGGCCCCGCAACTGACGGTCTCCCAGCCCCCAAGCCAGGGCCAATTTCATGAACGAGTTCGCCACGGCAGCCAACACAATGCAGGCTCCGGCAAAGGAGGTCGCCACACCTCCCGTTTGAAAAAGATTGGAAAGGGAGAGCGCAATGGCATCAAGATCCGTCAACCCGGATAAAAAACTCGCAACCAAAATTCCGGCTTCCCCGAAATGCTCGCTGGCCGCTTTCACCACAAAAATCACGACGGCATAAATCGCCGCGAACTGCATGGCCACCTTCAAGCTGAGAGGGTTTCTGTAAGCTCCGGCATTGGACGAAGGCTGATGCGGTCGGAAAAAATACCAACCCCCATAAATCAATCCCGGCAGGCTCATGGCCGTCATGTCGGGAATCAAATTGATGGCCAGGGGCGGGCTGATGATCAGAATCAAGACATTGATCCGCCAGAGCATCACCGTGCAGGCCAGCACAATCGCCAGGGCGCAATCCTGGGCCAAGTGGGGTTGATCCCGGCTCAGGCGGCTCATACTCAGCGTGGTCGCCGTGCTGGATGCCAGGCCTCCCGCCAACCCCGTGAGCATGATCCCCAGCGACTGACCCAGCGCCCGGACCGCCACATACCCGGCAAACCCCAACCCGGACACGATCACCACCATCAGCCACACCGACCGGGGATTGAAGGCCCCGTAAGGACCGAATGTCTCATCGGGCACCAACGGAAGAATCACGCCGCTGACCGCCAAAAACTGCAGCGCCATCCTCACATCGTCCTTCGTGAATCGCCGCGAAAATTCGTGAATCACCGACTTCCCCGCCAACAAAATCAGGACCATCACGGTGATCATCACCGAAATTTTCCACTCCTTGGAATAAGCCAGCCCCCCGACCAGATAGACCATCGCCGCACTCGCCGCCGTGGTGAGTCCCGAACCGGTGTGGCCATCCCGCTTGGAAAACAGGTAGGCCCCCATCCAGACCGACAATGCCAGCAAACCGGCCGCAAAGGTCAGAGGATGCCACTGCTGCGCAAAGTGGGCACACAACGTCCCGAGCAGCGCAATCAAACAAAACGTCCTGGCCCCCACAGGCACCCGCGCCTCCGGATCGCGCACCTGCTCATCCCACTGACGCTCCAGCCCAACCAGAGCCCCCAGGGAACCACTCACAATCAGCGCTTTTAGTAACTCGTTCAACGCAAGGTCGATTTCTCATAACCTATCGCCCCTCCGGCACGATTCAAGCCCTGCCTCATCTCCGGATGTCGGGGACTCTGGTAAAATCTGCGGACCCTTTGTCCAGTGAACGAGGTCTTCATCGAGGTCTCCGCCGCGGAGGGTTACCCCGCGTTCGTGCTAAATCGAGGACTCCCGGACCTCGAGTTTAGGAACCAGCTTGGTTGAATGCACCTTTTGCCCGGCGATCTTTTGGAGGAGCGTCTCGACCGCTTTCATCCCCGTAGGACGCATCTCGGAAGTGACCGACGTGATCGGCACGAGGCAATATCGGGCCAACGGGGAATTGTCCACTCCGGTCACCTTGATTTCCTTGGGAACCCGGACCCCCTTTTTGCTGAGTTGGTGGATCAACCCAAGAGCCTGGGAGTCCGATTGACAAACCACGCCTTCCATGCGATTCGCGATTTGCAAAATGTCCTCGGCGGCAATCACCCCGTCTTCGTAGGAGAAACCCTTGCAGCGAATGAATTGGGCGGGTCGGGGAGTCAGCTTTGCCTCCGCAAAGGCCCGCCGAAACCCTTGAGTGCGGTTTTCCACGGTGTCCAGACAGGCAATCCGACGCAGTCCCTGGTCCAACAGGTGTTTGGTGGGCAGGTAACCCTGCAGCTCATAGTCCGCCACCACGTTCGTGGCTTTCTTAAAAGCATTCGCGGGAAAGTCGTTGAAGATTGACACCACTTTGACGTTTTTTGCTTCCAATTCCAAAAATTTGGGAACCAGTTCCGGATGGGCGGCACCTGCCACGATCAACCCATCCACCTCGGACCTTAACCGCACGTCGCAGGCAGCAAGAAATTCTTCCTCGGTCTTGAAAAACCGGAGCAACATGCGCAGGCCACTTTTTTCGAGCCCCTCCGCAAGCCCGCCCAACAACCGGTCGGTCACATCACTCCCCGGACTGCCAATGCCATGAAGAAATATTCCCACCGACCCCTTGCGACCGGCCTTGAGCGCAACCGCCAGGTGGTTGGGCACATATTCCAACTCCGCGGCCCTCGCAAGAATGGCGGCCCGCGTCTTGGCACTCACCCCGGTCGTGCCCAACCGCCCGCTCAGCACCTTCGATACCAGCGTGTAGGAAACCCCCAGATCTCCAGCAATGCGTTTGAGTGAAGCCATTAATTAAGTAAACCTAATAAAAAGTTGCACGTTTCGTGGAAAACAGTCCATCGCAAAATTTTCAGATGTCCCAACCAGGATCCTCCGAAGCCGCCGCCAATCCCCCGGATTTGCCAATTTTTCTTGCGAAGTGGATAGTTTGCCCAATATTAAGTCACACGTTAGATTATTTGTCTCACCGCACTTGTCTGCATTAGCCCCAACCCATGCTTTTTGTCCTTAACCCGCTTCCCCGTCTTGTGGCTGCCTGGCTTTTTTTTGTGCTGACGGCTTCTGTCCTTCACGGCCAAACGCTTCCGGCGACGCAGGCCCGCCTTGATGAAAACTCGACGTTGATTTTTTCCTATGAGCGCCCCCACCCGATGCCTCCCGGCCTGACCTATCAGGTTGAAGCGGGCAGTGATCTGATGGGATGGAGTTCGGACAACTTGGAGGTCGTCGGGAGTGAGGTGAACGGTGTTCTCGAAAGCGTGGCGGTTCGGGACCCGGTGGCTGTGAACGCCCTCAACCCGAGACGGTTTATGAGGCTGAGGGTTTTGCCTGATGCGGTGGCGTCCCTTGTCATTCGCCCGGATGGCTGGACCGCTGACCTCGTGTTTTCCGGGTTGGTTCCCGGCGGGGTGTATGCCTTGGCACCGGACTCGGAAACGCCGGCTTTGACTTTGTCGGTGATTTCCCCCGGTTTCGACGCCGGGGCCAGGCCGACGACCGTGCAGCGGCAGGTCATTGCCACGGTTCCGCTGCGCCAGCCTTTTCCGAACCAGCTTGCCAGGACGGAGGCTGCGGTGGATGGAGGCGTGAAGATCACGGTGGTTCTTTCCGAGAGGATTTATCATGCGGACAGAAACCTTTTTGAACGCATCGGCAGCATCTCGGGCACATCTTTCACGATTGGGCGT
>JBBECL010000360.1:0-10583 GCA_040881805.1 Terrimicrobiaceae bacterium
CTGACAAACACCCAGCTTTTTTGTCTGGCGCCGTGGCTGCCAGGGCTGCATGTGGGAAACCGACCGTTGGACATGACCCTTGTGATAGGTTGAATATGAGCAATTTACAACAATTTACAACACACTTGACGGATTCCCACTTCCTGGTTAGCCTGACCATCCAATTTTAATAAAAGAAAGTAGGTGAATTTAGATGCCGGAAGTCCTCGTAAGAAAAGGTGAGCCCATTGATCGCGCTCTCAAGCGCTTGAAATCCAAGCTCGACACAGAAGGAATCCTCGATGAGGTCCGCAGATTGCGGGCTTTTGAGACGCCCGTGCAGCGCTCCCGCCGCAAGGCCAAGAACAATGCCAAACGCGCCAAAATGAAGGTCCGTTTTAATTTCAGCCTGCCTTGAGCAGCGCCGTGAAGTGAAAGTCATCTTCGCCGGCTGCGGCTTCCTCGGGGAAGCCGCAGCCGATCTTTTTTCAGGCCTCGGTTGGGAAGTCCTCGCGCTGTGCGCCAGCCGGGAATCCGCCGATCGATTGAAGCACAAGCCCTTCGAAGTTCTCGCGGGGGATATCGCCACAACCCCCGGTTTTTCCGGGGCGTGGTCATCCCCCGACCTGCTCGTTCATTGTGCAAGTTCCGGACGGGGGGGAGGCGTGGACGCCTACCAGCGTGTGTATGTTCAAGGGATGCGTCAGCTGCTCGCCGCGACAAATCCCCATCATGTCCTTTTTGTCGGCAGCACCTCCGTTTATGGACAAACCGATGGGAGCTTCGTGGACGAAACAAGCCCCGCTGCGCCCGCCGTGGAAACCGGCCAAATTCTTCTTGAGGCGGAATCTCTTGCTCTGGCAGCCGGGGGGTGTGTGCTCCGACTTTCCGGCATCTACGGCCCCGGTCGGTCGGTGCTTTTGCGCAAATACCGCGACGGCACCGCCACCCTCGATGGAGATGGCACGCGCTGGGTGAACCAAGTCCACCGCGATGATGCCGCACGAGCCATCCTCCATGCGGGAACAAAAAAGTTGTCGGGAATTTTTAATGTCTCTGACGATACCCCGGCCCAACAGCGCGAGGTGTATTCCTGGATTGCCTCCCCATGGAATGGTCCCCTGCCCCCTGCCACCGAACGCCCGGGAATTCGCAAGCGGGGGAGCACCAACAAACGCGTGTCAAACGCCAAACTCAAAGCCACTGGTTGGCAGCCATCCTATCCCTGCTACAAAGACGCGCTGCCCGGGTTGGTTCTCACCACGGGGATTCCTGCCTCTCCGGAGAACCGCAAGTAACCCCGCGATGGCCGAAAGGCCCGCGGTGCCGGGTTCGGGGACGGCCGTGAACCTTGTTCGAAACCGGGCCCGATCCCTTTCGGGCTTTCGCCCAGCCCGCCCGACCTCAAAAGTTGTGGAGACGAAAGCTTCGGCCTCGGTTACGGGAACCCGCCGGCTGATACTGCGCCCATCACTCCAAACCTGATGCTTGTTCCCGCACCCGGACACAACACAAGCCAAAAAACAGAGGTCCCGCAGGGGTCTCCAAATTTTTTCCCGCACCCAAAAAATTCAATCTTCGATATTTTTTCATCGCCAATGGCCGCTCACACGTTTTGTTTTAGGGGTCTTTTGATGGATGCCTCGGGGCCGCGGAAAAATATTCCGGGTCGCCACGCAACAACTTGGACCAACACCACGACACACACAAAGAAGCATGTCAGCCAAAGGATTGCCGCCAGCACAGGGGCTCTATCACCCGGATCTCGAACACGATTCCTGCGGAGTCGGATTTCTTTGTCACCTTAAAGGCCGGCGTTCCCATGCGTTGATCGAGGGAGCCCTTCAGATGTGCATCAACATGGATCACCGCGGGGGATGCGGCTGTGACCCACAAACCGGGGATGGTGCCGGAATTTTTTTTCAACTCCCCGACAAATTTTTTCGCGCGGTGGCACCCGGGTGTGGGATTGAGCTTCCGCCGGAGGGTGAATATGCGGTGGGATTTGTTTATATGTCCCTGGAGGCGGACCGTGCCCAGGAGGCGATGCGTGTGGTGTCCGACATTGCGGTGAAAGAGGGTCTCCATGTTTTGGGGTGGCGGGATGTGCCGGTTGTGAGTTCCCTGCTTGGGAAGGCCTCTCGCGCGTGTGAACCTCTCATGAAGCAGGTGTTCATCGGGCGCGGACCGGGCGTGACCGATTCCCATACCTTTGAGCGCAGGTTGTATGTGGTTCGCCGGGTGGCGGTCGACCTGGTGCGATACCGCAACATCCCGGGCGGAGAAGACTTCTATTTTTCCAGCCTCTCATCCCGAACGATGGTTTACAAAGGCATGCTCACCACCTCCCAGTTGGCTGGGTATTTCCCCGATTTGCATCACCCGGATATGGAAACCGCGATGGCGCTCGTCCATTCCCGCTTCTCAACAAACACCTTCCCGAGTTGGCCCCGTGCCCAGCCGTTCCGCTACATGTGCCACAACGGGGAAATTAACACGATGCGCGGCAATGCCAATTGGATGGCCGCGCGCGAAAACCTCCTCCAAGGCGGCTTGCTTGCCGAAGATCTGGAAAAAGTGATGCCCGTGATTCGTGGAGACGGCTCGGACTCGGCCATGTTCGACAACTGCCTGGAGTTTCTGGTGCTTTCCGGGCGTCCCTTGCCACATGCCGTGATGATGATGATTCCCGAGCCATGGGAGAATCACAAACACATGTCGGAGACAAAGAAGGCCTTCTACGAATACCATGCGTGTCTGATGGAGCCGTGGGATGGGCCCGCCTCAATCGCGTTTTGTGACGGGGTGTCCATCGGTGCTGTGCTCGACCGCAACGGGCTCCGCCCCTCCCGTTACTATGTCACAAAGGATGACCTCGTGATCATGGCCTCCGAGGTGGGAGTTCTCCCCGTGGACCCATCGACCGTGGTGAAAAAAGGCCGCTTGCAGCCCGGTCGAATGTTCCTCGTGGACACAGTCAAGGGCCGCATTGTGGACGACTCGGAAGTCAAAGAGGAAATTGCCACTGCCAAGCCCTACGGCGATTGGCTCGAATCCAACCGTCTGTTTTTTGAAGACGTGCCGGAAGGGAAGCCATCGGCACACTTGAGTGGAAGGGAACTCCTCACCCAGCAGCGGGCTTTCGGCTACACCTTTGAAGACAAACGTTTCATTCTCGGTCCGACTGCGGAGACCGCCAGTCAGCCCCTCGGCTCGATGGGCAATGATGCCCCGCTGGCCGTGCTCTCGGATCAGCCCCAACTGCTCTACAGCTATTTCAAACAACTCTTCGCGCAGGTGACCAACCCCGCCATTGACCCGATCCGCGAGGAATTGATCACCGCCAGCGTGACATTCCTTGGCTCGGAAAGCGACCTGCTGAGCCCGGACCCCCGGAATTGTCGCATGATCCGGCTGGAGAGTCCGATCATCGGCAATGACGAACTTGCAAAGCTGCGCGACATCAAAATCTCCGGCTTCCAGCCCGTGACGCTGCCCATTCTCTATCCGGCCAAGGCCGTGGAGGCGGGCCTTGCTGCAGGCCAATTGCCGGGCCACATGGACAACCCGAATCTTTCGGTTGAGGAGGAAAGCGATGAAAATCTTTCGGGTCTCCAGGTGGAAGCGGCCATGGACCGGCTCTTTGAAGCTGCAGACCTTGCGATTCGCCAAGGTGGGAATTTGTTGATATTGTCAGATCGTGAAGTGAATTCGCGGCGCGCGCCGATCCCCGCCCTACTTGCGGTGGCCGGACTTCACCATCACCTCATTCGCTCGGGAACCCGCACCAAGGTTTCTATTGTCCTGGAATCGGGGGAGCCCCGCGAAGTTCATCACTTTGCCCTGCTCCTCGGATACGGCGTGGATGCTGTCAACCCATGGCTTGCCCTCGATTCCCTGGATAGCATGGTTGCTGAAGGAGAAATCTCCGTGGACTCGAAAGCCGCCCAAAAACGCTTCCTCAAGGCATCCATCAAAGGCGTCGTCAAAACCATGTCCAAAATGGGCATTTCAACAGTCGCCAGCTACCGGGGGGCCCAAATTTTTGAGGCCGTCGGTTTGGCCCACGAAGTGATTGACCGCTACTTCACATGGACCGCTTCCCGCGTGGAAGGCATCGGAATGGATGTGATCGCCCGGGAAGTCAAAATGAGGCACAACAACGCCTTTTCTCCAAGGGAGGTGGAAGACAACACGCTGGATCCCGGAGGCCTCTACCAGTGGCGCGCGGAAGGGGAGCGTCACCTCTTCAATCCCCAGACAATTCACCTGCTCCAACAGGCCACCCGCCTCGGAGATTACGAGGTCTTCCGCAAATATTCGGACCTCGTGGATGAACAATCCCGCGACCACTACACACTGCGCGGGTTGATGGATTTCAAGTTTGACCAGGACAAAGAGATTCCCTTGGACGAAGTGGAATCGGTGGAGTCCATCGTGCGGCGTTTCAAATCGGGAGCGATGTCCTATGGCTCGATCTCGAAGGAGGCGCACGAAGCTCTCGCGATTGCCATGAACCGCATTGGCGGCTTCTCAAACACCGGAGAAGGTGGCGAGGACCCCGAGCGTTATTCCTGGCGCGGGGAAAATGGCGACTCCAAAAACTCGGCCATCAAACAGGTCGCCAGTGGACGCTTCGGAGTCACGAGCCACTACCTCGTCAACGCCCGCGAAATCCAAATCAAAATCAGTCAGGGTGCGAAACCGGGTGAGGGCGGGGAACTCCCCGGTCACAAAGTGCTTCCTCCCATTGCCAAGGTCCGGGGAACCACGCCGGGCGTCGGACTCATTTCGCCGCCTCCACACCACGACATTTATTCCATCGAGGATCTTGCGGAACTGATCCATGACCTCAAAAACTCGAATGTCAAAGCCCGCGTGAACGTGAAGCTCGTCAGTGAAATCGGTGTGGGCACCATCGCTGCCGGCGTGGCCAAAGCCAAAGCCGATGTGATTCTGATCTCGGGTCACGACGGAGGAACAGGCGCCAGCCCCCGCTCCTCGATCCAACATGCGGGATGTCCGTGGGAACTCGGGCTGGCAGAAACCAATCAGACGCTTCTTCTCAATGACCTCCGAAGCCGGGTTGTGCTCGAAACGGACGGTCAGCTCAAAACAGGCCGCGATGTGGCCATCGCCTGCCTGCTTGGCGCGGAAGAATTCGGTTTTGCCACGGCACCCCTGGTGACTCTGGGGTGTCTCATGATGCGGGTGTGCCACAAAAACACCTGCCCGGTCGGCGTGGCCACCCAGGACGAGCGGCTTCGTGCAAAATTCAACGGGGCGTCCGATCATGTCGTGAACTTCATGCTTTTTGTGGCGCGTCAGCTCCGCGAAATCATGGCAAAGCTCGGCTACCGCACGATTCCGGAGATGGTGGGCCACACGGACCGCTTGGAAATGCGCAAGGCCATCGACCACTGGAAAGCCAAAGGTCTCGATTATTCGAAAGTCCTTTATCGCCCCAAAGTTGGACCCGAAGTCGGAACGTCCTGTCTCAAAGCCCAGGACCACCTTCTCCATCTGGCCCTCGACAACACCCACATCCTCAACCTCTGCGCTCCGGCCATCGAACGGGGCGAACCCGTCCATGCCGAGTTGCCCATCGTGAATGTGAATCGCGTCGTGGGCACAATCACCGGTGCCGAAATCAGCCGCCGCCACGGCGCAGCCGGACTCCCGGATGGAACCATCCACCTCAAATTCCTTGGCACCGCGGGCCAGAGCCTCGGGGCTTTTTGTCCCCGGGGAATGACCCTCGAACTCGAAGGCGATGCCAACGACTATGTGGGCAAGGGCCTCTGCGGGGCCCGCATCATCATCTACCCGCCAAAAAATTCGATCCCGGATTTTGCAGCCGATGAAAACATGATCATCGGCAACGTGGCATTCTACGGTGCCACGCGCGGGGAAGCCTACCTCTCGGGCATGGCGGGCGAACGCTTCTGTGTGCGAAACAGCGGTGTTCACGCCGTGATTGAGGGGATCGGTGACCATGGGTGCGAATACATGACCGGTGGATCGGTCGTTTGCCTTGGCTCAACGGGCCGGAATTTTGCAGCCGGCATGAGCGGCGGCGTTGCCTACATCTATGATCAGGACGGGGACTTCTCGACCAAACTCAATCCCGAGATGGTGCGTGTCCTTCCTCTCCGCGAGTGCAGCGACATCGAAGTGGCCGGCGTTAAAACCCGCATCGAAAACCACCTGCGATACACCGGAAGCAAAAAAGCGGCCCGGCTCCTCGCCGGGTGGGATCAGGCCCTCGACAAATTCCACAAGGTCCTCCCCACCGACTACGAGCGTGTGCTCCTCGCCATCAAGGAGGCCGAGGATCAGGGCCTGCAGGGCGATGAGGCCATCCAGGCGGCCTTTGAAGCCAATGCCAGGGTCGGTCACTGAAACTTACCACTCAACGCGCAAAATTTTCATCATGGGCAAAGCCACCGGATTCCTCGAAGTCGAACGCCACACCATCCCGAATCGCCCTCCTCTCGAGCGATTGAAGGACTGGCAGGAAATCCATGCCGATCGCGATGATGCCACCGTGGGCAAGCAGGCGTCCCGGTGCATGGATTGCGGAACCCCGTATTGCCACACCGGCATCATTCTCTCCGGCATGGCCAGCGGGTGTCCGATCAATAACCTGATACCCGAGTTCAATGACCTCGTGTATCGGAACCGCTGGAAAGAAGCGCTCGACCGCCTGCGCAAAACAAACAACTTTCCAGAGTTCACCGGCCGGGTGTGTCCGGCACCTTGCGAAGGGTCTTGCGTCCTGGGCTCCATCGAACCCCCGGTGACGATCAAAAACATCGAGTGCTCGATCATCGACCGCGGATGGGAAGAGGGCTGGCTGGTCCCGAACATCCCCCACCATCGCACAGGAAAACGCGTGGCCGTTGTGGGCTCGGGTCCCGCCGGTTTGGCCTGCGCGGACCAATTGAATCAGGCCGGTCATTCCGTCACCGTCTTCGAGCGTGCCGACCGCATTGGGGGACTTCTCATGTACGGAATCCCGAATATGAAGCTTGGGAAGGAGGACATCGTGGAGCGCCGGGTTCAACTCATGCGCGATGAAGGGATCACCTTTCTCACCGGCGTTTTCATAGGCAAGGACCCGGAGTGGGCCCCCGCCAAATTGCGCGAGGAATTTGATGCGGTTGTTCTCTGTTGTGGAGCGACCCAAGCGCGCGACCTCCCGATCGAAAACCGCGACGCCGGGGGCATTTTTCCTGCCATGGAATTTCTCACTGCCAACACAAGGTATCAGTTGGACCACCACTTCGATGGCACCAATCCGTCCCTCAATGCCACCGGCAAACAGGTGGTGGTCATCGGCGGGGGAGACACCGGCACGGATTGTGTCGGCACCAGCCTGCGGCAGGGATGCCTCGGTGTGATCCAACTCGAAATCCTTCCCCAGCCGCCCAAGGAGCGCGCTCCAAACAACCCCTGGCCGGAGTGGCCCAAAGTTTACAAACTGGATTACGGCCAAGAGGAAGCGGAAGCCAGGCAAGGCCGCGATCCCCGCCACTACCTCGTGCAGACGAAACGCTTTATCAAAGACTCCCATGGCCAACTCGCCGGCCTCGAAATCTGCGACATCGTATGGGGCAAAGACGACCAGGGACGATTCATTCCCAAAGAGGTTGATGGCACAACGAGGACTCTGGATTGCCAACTCGCCCTCCTCGCCCTCGGCTTCCTCGGACCAGAACAGGAAATCATCAGCCGGTTCGAACTCGAAACCGACCCGCGATCAAACGTCAAAGCCAATCACGAAAAATATGTGACCAATCTTCCGGGCGTCTTTGCCGCCGGCGACATGCGCCGGGGTCAGTCCCTCGTCGTCTGGGCCATCAACGAAGGCCGCGGGGCCGCCAGAGAATGTGATCGCTACCTGATGGGCTCCACCCGCCTGCCCTGAGAAGCTGCGAAATCATTGGGATAAGGAAGTTTTTCCATGCCGGTTTTTCTGTGAGGAAAAAATCCCATTTTGTGCCTTGGTTTTGGCATGAGGCGGCAACCCACTCTGCCGCAATTGGACTCACCATGAAGACCGGGGAGAGCATGAAGGAAACGCGAAACACGCCTTGGGTTAGTGCCATTCGGACCTGAACCGTTACCCCCATCGGCTGCGCTCGGCCCGGGTTAGTTCTGACGGCGGGGATTCCTGCCTCTCCGGAGAACCGCAAGTAACCCCGCGATGGCCAAAAGGCCCACGGTGCCGGGTTCGGGGACGGCCGTGAGCGTGAACTGCAGGGTGTTGCCGCTAAAAGAAAAGTCCCCATCAAATCCTCCGTCATTGGTGAATCGGAAATCAGTGGGATCAGTGATGTTGGTGCCAGCGAAGTTGATGAGGGTGTAGGCGGCGTTGAGCGTCCAGCCCTGATCAACAAACTGGAAATCGTAGGTGCTTCCCAAGCCCTGAAGCTGCCCCGTGACGATAAGATCCGATGCGGCCTGGTCGGCACCGAGATCAAACAGGATGATTCCGGATTCCCAAAAAAAGTTTGATGCAGTGAGGGTGCCCGGCGAGGAACCGGGTGCCACGGTCCCTCCGCTGAGTGTGACGGTGCCCATGTTGCCACTTCCGCCGAGGGTTCCCCCGGCGTTCACCTCAACCGGGCCGAGGCCGTTGGAGAGGGACCCGTCCACAAGGAACGTGCCGGCATTGATCGTGGTCGAGCCGACAAACGATGTCTGACCCGAAACCGTGAAGGTGCCGCTCGATTCTTTGACCAGGTCACCATTGCCCGAGATGTTGCCTGCGAAATCACCGGCATTCACGGTAAGCGTGGAATTTCCCGAGGATCCGATGTGGACGGTGCCACCGCCATTGAGAGATCTGACGATGGTGTTTGGCAATTGATCTTGGAAGTCCAGCGTGGCCCCGGCCGCGACAGTGGTTGCCGAGGCGATGGAAGTCATGAACCCGAGAGCTTCGTTGCCCGCTTGAAGGGTTCCCGCCACCACATGTATTTGGGAGTCAGCTGTCAATGTGACAGCGCCGGTGGGTGCAAAAATCACTGTGCCATTATTGCCGGCACTGCCGGCCTGCATCGTGGAGCCCGCCACCAAGAGGAAATCCATCGGGGCAAGGGTTAGAGTTTGACCAGTGGTGGCCGAGAAGGTTCCGGTCTGATTTCCACTCACCGAAATGAGCGGGATCCCGCCACTCAGGCTGCCGGAAAGCGTCACATTGCCGGTGGCCCGCAACTCACCCGTCCCCAGCGAAACATTCCCCTCGCTCAGCGCGTCATCATTCGTGATTTCCAGCACCCCTTGTTCAATCGTTGTGCCGCCGGAAAAGGCGTTGGCCGTGGTAAGCCTGAGCCGTCCCTCGCCGGTTTTCGTGAGGCTGCCATTCCCGCTCAGGACACTCACAATTTGAGCATTTCCTCCCTGCGTATCGACGGTGAGGCCCCCGGAGCCAACCGCGACCGAATCAAAACTGCTGATGAGCAGTGTATCGATCACCGACGACCCCCCGAGCAAGTTGATCCGCGCCCCGTCGAGGGACAGGGACCCTTCGCCCGCACCCACCGAGATGTCCACAGTCTCAAGCGTCGAGTTGGTCACTTCCAGCAACCCTGTGACGCCTGACGCCGCTCCCAACTCAATGCTCCCCGCTGTCACAACGGAGCCATTGGTCACAAAAAACTGACCCTCTCCTCCCGAGCCAATCGTCAGTGTTTCGTCGGTCGTCCATGTCGTAGCGTCGAGAGTGACCGTTCCGATGGAATCCGGATTCAAGCCAAGTTGGGCCCATTGCGAAGAGACCTCGCCGCCGGTGCCCACAAATTGCGCTGTGCCATTCACGCCAACCGCCAGCGTGTTGGACATTGTCCAAGTTCCACCGGTGAGGTTCACCGTGCCGATTCCGACCGCATCTTGGGCGATATAGCCACTCTCGCTTGTGATCGCTCCTTGGGCTCCGATGTTGAGCGTTCCATTCCCGGAGACCCCCACAAAAATCGCCTGCGTATTGGTCCACTCACCGTCCAGAATATTCAGGACGCCCGTCGAGCCCACCTCAAACGCCATGTTTCCGCGGTCTGTTTTCATCGTGCCTCCATCTTCGAGAGTGAACGTGCCATCGCCCCCGGCCCCGACATGGACCTCACCGGAAAGTGTCAAATTTCCCCCGGAAAGCACCACGGTTGCCGTCACTCCGCCATTCCTTCCGACAAAAAGGTTCCGCGCTTCAATGTGCGCCCCATCACCCTCCAGCGAACCTGCACCGGCCAATCCCACAACAATATCCTCGGTGCTGGTCAGGGTGCTGTCCGTGAGCGAGACCTGGCCGGTCGAACCCGCCAGAGTTCCGATGGTGACTCCATACGCGGATATGAACGCCTCGTTTGCCGCCGTGAGGTTTCCCGAGCCCGCATTGCCAATTTGCAGAGCATTGGCAACCGTCAAATGGCCTTCGCTCAGATGAACCTCACCCGAAGCGCCGGCGCTGCCACCCAGGATAAAATTTTCGGAGTCAATTTGTGAGTCCGTGGAATCAATCCGGCCTGTCCCACCCAGGCCAACAGTGATATCACGGGGAAGACTTTGCTCTTCCGCTTTCCACGTGCTGTTGCTGAGGGTGA
>JBBECL010000361.1:0-10576 GCA_040881805.1 Terrimicrobiaceae bacterium
AAAATACCCACCAACCCCCATCGCACAATTCCCGTCAACATGATCCAGCTGGATCATGTAGACGGGGAATGCCCTCCTGCTGTTTTTCTTCCCAAGGAGAAAAAATCCGCATCGGAGGACTTGCGGGATTGCCGGTTCCGGTTAATAAGAGGGGCTTCATGAAGCTATTATTTGCCAAAATTTGTTTGCCGGTGGTGTTGGGGGTTGTTGGGCTGGGGCTCACGGGGTGCGAGACCACGAAGACGGGTCAGGGCAGGAATTCCTTCAGCTTTGATCCTCCGGTGCAGCAGCCCAAAAATCCGTCAGCGGTCAAAGTCAAGATCAGCACCGGGGCCCAGCGGCTTTATGTGGTGGAGGGAGATCGGGTGCTTTTGGCTTCGCCAATCACAGTCGGCAAGGCGTCCACGCCCACGCCGAGCGGCAATTTCACGATTTACAGCAAGCAGGCCAACCGCCGGAGGGTGAGCAGTCCCGGGGCTGGCTATCCGATGACGTATTGGATGGAATTCAAATCTGCTTACGGCATTCACTGGGGCTTCATGAAGCCGGTTCCGAGCACCCTCGGATGCGTGCGCATGCCAATCAAAGCCGCGCAGAAAACCTTCAATCTCATTCGTTCAGGCACCCCTCTGAATGTGGCCTCCAGTCAGCCTTGGGATAACACCATTGGAAAAACCCTTCCTGTGCTGAATGACAGTGCTCTCCCCGACCCGCCCATGGCCTACATGCTCAGCCCGCAAGTTTTTGCGGACGCGCGTCAGGGCAAGATGTGGAATTTCTGAGGTGAATCCTTGGACCGGGCGTTTGACCCATCTCCCTGTCCGACTCGGGGACGGGAGTAAAAAATGCCTGTGTGACGGGGGTGATTCCGGGCACCGTCACATTGCCCCGTCCAAGGAAACGTGATTTGCGATTTGTCCCCCCGAGAGTGTCAATCCTTCGTGGCTGTGGGCGCATCTTCGAAAGTTGCAACAGGGTGAGCGCACTTCGTGCGGCGGGCAGGAACACGGCAAGAGACTGCCGTGGCTACAATTCGGTTGTTGCAACTTTCAGGCATGCGCCCTCTGGCTGTCGCGCCCTCCGGAGGGCAAGATTAAAAATGGAGGAGGAAAAAGCAGGACGCCGGCGTCCGTGGTCAGTGACCCCACCCACTTTTCATCGAACCCTGCCTTGGAGTGCGGGGACGTTTTGGCCTACCGCTGAAGCTGACTGTCAAGCATGCGGATCACCAAGCGGGTCTTTTCATCGTCCTCAATGCGCTTTTTGACGAGTTTGACCGCATGGATGACGGTCCCGTGATCCTTGCCACCGAAGGCATCACCGATGTCACTCAACGAAGTTTCCGTGAGCTCGCGCGAGAGATACATGGCGATTTGTCTTGGGAATGCAATGTTGGCAGGACGGCGTTTGCTGGTCATATCCGCAAGCCGCACATCAAAATGTTCAGCCACTTTGCGTTGGATCTGATCAATGGTCACGGCACGTTTGGCCTGTTCTTGGAAGATGTCGCGAAGCAGGTTTTCGATGACATCCCGGGTCAGTTCACGGTCGCTGAGGGATTTGTAAGAAGCCACGCGCATGAGCGCGCCCTCCAGCCGGCGGACGTTGTTGCGAATGCGATCCGCAAGAAAATCAAAAACCCAGGGCTCGAGGGTTATGTTCATGCCCTCGGCCTTCTTCTGAAGGATGGCCATCCGGGTCTCCATGTCCGGGGGTTGTAGCTCGGCCGTCATGCCCCATTCAAAACGGGAGACAAGGCGTTGCTCCAATTTTTCGATCTCGCTCGCGGGTCGATCGCTGGAGAGAACGATCTGCTTGTGACCGTCATGGAGAGTGTTGAATGTGTGAAAAAACTCTTCCTGAGAGCGGTCCTTGCCGGCAAGAAACTGGATATCATCAATCATGAGAATATCCGCCTGACGGTATTTTTTACGAAATTTGACGAGCGAGCCATTGCGGATGGCATCGATGAACTCGTTGGTGAATTGCTCGCTGGAAAGGTAAACCACGCGCGCGGATTTGTTGTGGGCGAGCACGTAGTGGCCGATGGCCTGAAGGAGATGGGTTTTTCCCAGTCCGCTGCCACCATAAACAAAAAACGGGTTGTAGGTTCGTGCGGGCGCTTTGGCAACCGCCACGGCGGCGCTGTGGGCGAACTGACTGTTTGCACCAACCACAAACGTTTCGAAGGTGTTGCGAACGTTCATGCCTGTGGAGGCCGGTGGCAAGTTTTTGGAGGAGCTTTTTGCCGGTGTCGGGGCGGGTGGCTCGCTGTCCTCTTCCTCCTTGTTGGAGACAAAGGAGATCGCACGCGGAGCGCCCGAGACAGTGGCCACGGCCTCGGCGACAAGCGGCAGGTAATTGCTCTCAATAAAAAATTGGTGAATTGGATTGGGAACTCTCAAGGCCAGCGTTTTGCCATCATCGGAAATCATCTCAACCCCATCAAACCAGCGCCGAAATCCATCGTTGCTGATCCGCCCGCGAATTTCCTCGGCCGCTTGGTCCCAAATGTTTGTCATTGTCGAATTCATAGCAAGTTATGCACGGAGCATTAAGCCCCTGGAGTTGGGAGAACTCTGAAAAAATCGCGACGTGGCATGAGGGAAATGACGAAACTCATCCAAGAGATCATGGGCGGTTTTCTCGCCGATTGCTGGTTTCAGAAATATCATAAGTCTATAATTATCAGTAATTAGTGATTTTTGTTTTGATAAAAACGGAATCTACCTGTGAGGGAGACCCCTTGCGCGGATGGAAAAGTCATGAGGTTGCGCGTGCGGTCGGAGATTGATTTTGGGAGGAAATGATATTCACAAGTTGTTCACACTGCCCTCAGAATCGTCTGCCGCAGTGGGCCGAGCTTAAGAACGAGGCTGGATATGCTCAAGAAAAAATGACGAATTCGTCACATTTAAAGTTTTGAAAAGCGGGGAATTTTTCTTGACCGGGAAGATGGTTAACGAGGTTAAGTATCAGCGTGCTTTGTCAAAATCCTGCATGTTTTTGCGCCCGAGCAAGATACCACAGCCCAAAGTGAGGAGGCATGTGATGGGGTAGAGCCAGGCGAAGCTGATTTTGGGGCGGAGGCTGGCGAGGGTTTCTGCGTCAGCGAGACCCAGACCGACAAGAATGTTTGAGAGATCGGGGCGGACCCAGAGGGCGAGGAGAAAGGAAAGAATGACGCCGATCCAGATGCCGCGGATATCGCGGCGAATCGGGCTGATGGCGAGAAGGAAGGCTCCAAGCATGGGGCCGTAGGTGTAGGCGACCATGCCGAAGGCGAGGGGGAGAAGGTTGACTCCGCCGCGAATGGCCTGGAGGCCGATGGCAACCAGGACGAGAGTGACACCCCAGAGAACCACGGCGCAGCGGGATTGAAACAGGAGGGTCCTTTGGTTGGCATTTTCGAGGCCTGTTTTTCCGTGAATGAGAGAGAGGGAGGTTTGTGAGAGCGCGGCAAGGGCAGAGTCGAGGCTGGAGATCGCAGCGGCGAAGGCTCCGGCGAGGATCAGCCCGCTGAGACCCGGGGGGAGGACCGTTGTGATCCACACGGGAAACACGCTGTCTGTTTCTTTGGCAAAGAGGGCGGCCTCAGCCGGGGTGGGGGGATTTTGGGTGTAATAAACAACGAGCGCTGCGCCAACAAAAAGCATGAGCACCGTGACCAGCAGGCTGATGCTGCTAAAAATGATGGCTTTCCTGGCGTCAGCGGCTGAGCGACAACAGAACATCCGCTGGGCATTGAGTTGGTCGGTGCCGTAGGCGGCAAGGTTTTGAAATGGCATGGCGAGGAGTCCGACCCAGAGCGTGAATTCCACGGCGGGATTCATGGAAAGGTCAAGGACGCGCAACTTTCCTGCGGCTGCGGCCTCGCTGACAAATTCCGGCCAACCGCCTTGGATTTTGGCAACGAGCACGACAAGAGCCAGAATTCCCCCCCCGATGAACACAAAAAATTGAATGACATCCGTCCAAATCACAGTGGTCATGCCGCCCATGAGGGTCCAAATGATCGCAAAGACGCCAATGATGGCGATGCAAACCTCGAATGGCAATCCGGTGACCGTCCAAAGCACGAGGGCCGTGACCAGGAGGCGAACGCTTTGCCCGAGGATCGAACCCACAAAGAACAGCGACGTCGTGAGCGCCCGCGCGCCTTTTCCGAGGCGGGCCTCCATGTAGTCATAGGGACTGTAAATTCCTTTTTCGTAGAAGACTTTGACGAAATAAATGCCGACAATAAATCGGGCAATCACGGAGCCGATTCCCCATTGAAGATAGGTGAAGTCGCCTTTGGCGGCAAAGACCATGCCCGGTACGCCGATAAATGTGAGGGCGCTGATCTCGGTGGCAATGATCGACCCGGTCACTGCGGGCCATGGCAGGCTTCTGCCGGCGAGAAAGAAGTCCCCGATGGTCGCCTGCTTGCCTTTGAGCAGGTGGCCGATCCAGGTGGTGAGAGCCAGGTAGGCCCCGAGCACCAGCCAGTCAATCCAGAGAAAGTGTGTGTGGACTCCTTCCATGGAGATCAGGGCGCGGCGAGGGTTTTGGCGAGCACCTTCGAGTTGCGACCACTGGATTCCGAGCGCTCGCGCCGGGCGGCGGGGATCGCTTCATAACCCACTTCGCGATAGCCGCCTTTTTGTTGCAGGTAATTGACGGCTTGGGTGGACAGGGCGAAGAGGGTGCGAAGTCCTTTCTCTCGGGCCAGGTTTTCCACAAACGCCATCAACTTCCGTCCGAAGCCCTGATTTTCGTGAGACTTGCTGACATAGAGGCAGGCGAGTTCTCCGGCCGCATCCCCGGGATACATGTGCAAGGCCACGCAGGCCACGGGCGTGCGATCAATTTCGAGCAGCCAGTAGTCTTCCAAATGCTCCAAGATTTCGTTGCGGGTGCGGCGGACCAATTCTTCGCTGCGGACGGATTGCCGGATGAGGGACATCACAGCCCGGACGTCTTTTTTAAAGATGCGGCGGATTTGCTGATACTCATTTGAATAGACCATGCTGCCAAAACCCTCGTGGCTGAAAATCTCGGTGAGCAAGGCCTCATTGATGCTGCCATCCAGCAGGTGAACCCGTGGAACCCCTTGAACACAGGCACGGGAAGCAGCCTCCAATTTCGAGACCAGTGACCTTGGCAGGCGGGAACGTTCCTTTTTGAGCAGATCGGTGGCTTCCTGCACCGAAAGCTGACGGGGAAGACTTTCGGAGAAGGCTTCTTTGGTCGTGAGGTAAATAATTTTTGCGGCGGAAAGTTCCTCCGCAATTTCGACCGCGGCAGTGTCCGAGTTCACCCGATACGTCCGGCCCTCGCCATCAAAACCAAGCGGTGGCAGGACCGGAATGATGCCCTCGTCGAGCAACAGCCGCAGAGCCTTGGAGTCCACCCGTTCCACCCGTCCGGTGAATTGAAAATCCCGCCCTCCCAAAATGCCCGCCGGGTGGGCGATGAGGGCATTGATATAAGCGGCGCGGAGATCCACGGCAGCGAGGCCTTCGATGATCTGATGGGTGAGACGCACGGCGGCGTCAATGCTGATTTGCAAGGTGGTTTCGTCCGTGACACCGGTGCCATCAAAATCTGAAAGCGCCAGCCCGCGGTCGGCGGCCAGCTTCTGGATTTGGTGGCCGGCTCCATGAACCAGGACCACCCTCACACTCAACGAACGCAGGACCGCCAGATCCAGGAGGATGTTTCCAAAATTCTCCCCGGCGACCACGGCCCCATCCACAGCCACAACAAATGTGCGCTCGCGGAAGCGGGGCACATATTGGAGAATTTCGCGCAGATCAGAAACATTCATTCCGCCGAGTTATGCGAAGGGGCGCGAAAAAAAGCAAGCCGATGCGGGAGATCACGCCACGCCTTCCATCATCGAGGGGCCGAGGATCACCGGGGACAGCTCGGCGATCAGGGTCTCAGGTTTTTCAAGGGCTGCCAGCGCCGCGCAATCCGGCAGGAGGCGGAAAGAGCCGGAAGGGAGCTTGGCGGCGAGTGACAAGCCAAGGTTGGCAGGCATTCCTGCCGCCGCCTCCGGCCAAAAAATTGTTGTGGGGTGGGGGACCCGTGACAGTCGCGTTTCCAGGTCCAATGACAGGCCTCCACGGAGAACGTTGAGAAGAGCATGGTGGGCTCCCGGTTGCTGGGCGCAAATGGCGAGGTTTCTGACAACCTCCTCATCCACACGGTCTTGGTCCGCATATCCGAATCGTGACACCCAAGCGCGAAGAAACGGCTCCCGTGCGATGGAAAAATCGTAGAGAAAGCTGGCGAGGGGAGGGATGTGTGCGGCAGCGCTGAGCCGGCGCGCGGCCCAGGGTGGACCGTGACGTGGCACATGGGGCATGAGCAGCCCCAGGGATTTGATGCGTTCCGGGTGGCGGGAGGCGAGCAGCAACACAATGCCCGCTGTGAGCCCCGACGCGATGATCACGGGTTGCCGCCCCCCGCAAACTTCACTCAAAAAATCCGCGAGGCTTTCCGCGTAATCCGAGGCATCCATCCGGCGCGGAGGACGCTCCGACTCCCCGAAGCCGATGAGATCGGCGGCAATCACTTCACGTTCCATCACAAAGTGGGGATACACCCTGGACCACTCGAACGAGGCCGCTCCGGGATACATCCCGTGTAAAAAAACGACGGGTTCCCCGGAACCGGAGACATGATAAATCATTTCCCCATGAGACGTGGGGGCCAGTCTTCTGGCAAAAATGGCTGGCGACAAATCATCCGGCAGGGGCTGCCTTGGTGTGCGGCGCAAGCCGTATCGAAACGCCAGGGCGCACGCACCCGCCAGACCAACCCCCAGGCCGATGCCAAGGGCCCTTTGTTGGTTCTTGGAGATTTCGATTTTGCGGGCCATAAAAGGAGGTTCGGGCTAGATCAGCACCGTTTTTTGGGTGCCTTTTGTGATTTCCCCGATGACCTTGCCCTTGGTGAGTTTGAGGGCTTCGGTCGCCGAGGCGGCAGGGACCACAATCACCATGCCAATTCCCATGTTGAAGACTTGAAACATTTCCTCGGGGTCCACACGGCCACCTTCCTCGATGATGGTAAAAATGGGGGGAACCTTCCAAGTCTTCCGGCGAATCATGGCCTGGGTGCCGGGCGGGAGAATCCGTGGGAGATTGTCGATCAACCCGCCTCCGGTGATGTGAGCTGCGGCCCGTAGAAGATTTTTCGGCAACGAGGCCAGCAGTGGCTGATAGTTGAGATGAACGCGAAGCAACTCCCCGCCCAACGGGAGTTTGAGCTCCGGGAGGCGGGACTCCGGCTTGAGCCCCATGCGATCGAAGAGAACCTTGCGGGCCAGGGAGTAGCCGTTGGTGTGCAGACCATTGGAGGGCAGACCAATCACAAGGTCCCCGGGCCTGATTTTTGAGCCATCCAGAATGCGCCCGCGATCCACGATCCCGACAATGGTGCCAGCCACATCATATTCGCCCGGTCGATACATGCCCGGCATCTGGGCGGTCTCACCCCCAATGAGCGCGCATTTGCCAGCTTTGCAGGCCTTGGTGAAACCTTTGAGAATCTGAGTGAAAACCGCCGGGTCCAACTCTGCTGACGCAAGATAATCCAGGAAAAAGAGCGGCTTCGCCCCGGTCACGGCGATGTCATTGATGCAATGATTCACCAGGTCCTGGCCGATGGTGTCATGCCGACCCGTGGCAAAGGCGACTTTGAGTTTTGTGCCAACGCCATCCGTGCTGGCCACCAGAACAGGATCTTTCATGCCCTTCCAATCCGGGCGGAACAGGCCGCCAAACCCGCCAACTTTGGCAAGGACCTCGGGACCATGCGTCGAGCGGACCATGGCGTGAATACCGCTTTTTACGCTGTTTCCCAAATCCACGTCCACGCCGGCACTGGCATAAGCTTTTTTCTTTTTCATAAAGGCAGTCGGTTGTCGCGATCGATCAGATGAGCATGACCGGATCGGCGTTCCATGATCAATTTGTCGAATTCGGCATTGTAGGGAATGGGGTAATCCCCGGTGAAGCAGGCCGTGCAAAATTCATTGGCATTGCGGCGTGTGGCGCGAATCATTCCTGCCGGGTCGAGGTAGCCCAGCGAATCCGCTCCGAGGTATTTGCGGATTTCCTCGGGAGTGCATTGGTTGGCCAGCAGTTTTTCCGGGTCGGGAAAATCGATGCCGTAGTAGCAGGCAAATTTGTGGGGCGGGCAGCTGATGCGCATGTGGACCTCCCGCGCCCCGGCCTCGCGCAGATTCACCACACGGGCTCTTGCGGTGGTTCCGCGAACAATGGAGTCATCCACCACCACCACGCTTTTGTCTTTGACGGCTTCGCCGATGAGATTGAGTTTGACCCGCACATTAAAATCGCGGATCCGCTGGGTCGGTTGAATGAACGTCCGTCCGATGTAGTGGTTTCTCACGAAGGCGGGATAGTAGGGGATTTTGAGCTCTTCGGAAAAGCCGAGAGCCGCATAAACGCCGGAGTCGGGAACGGGAACCACCAGATCGGCCGCCGCAGGGAATTGACGCGCCAGCTCGCGCCCCATCTCGACCCGCACGGCCCCCACGTTGGTGCCGGCAATATTCGAATCCGGGCGCGCGAAATAGACATACTCAAAAATGCAGAAGGCGCTTTTCCCGACTTTGAACGGCCACTCGCTGCGAAGGCCTGAGTTATCAATAATGACGACCTCCCCGGGCTGCACATCGCGCAGGTATTCGGCCTGGATCAGATCAAAGGCACAGCTTTCGCTGGCGAGAACGTAGGCTCCGTCCTTTTTGCCGATACAGAGCGGGCGGAAGCCCTGGGGATCGCGGAAACCAATGATTTCCCGTTCGCCCATGATCACCACCGAAAAGGCGCCTTCCAGGCGACGGAGCACAGCAAGGACTCCGGCGGATTCCCGGGGTTGAGCCAAGAGGTGAAGCACAATCTCGCTGTCAACGGTTGTCTGAAAAATCGAGCCCTTGGCCTCCAACTCGGCGCGGAGTTCTGCCGCGTTGACGAGGTTTCCATTGTGGGCAATGGCGATCTGGCCCCGCGCGGTATCCACCACAAAAGGTTGGGCGTTGCGGCGGGTGCTGGCACCGGTGGTCGAGTATCTCACGTGCCCGATGGCGCGCGTGCCCGTCAGCGTTTCCAAGTCGGGCTGGGAAAAAACCTGGGAGACAAGCCCCATGCCTTTGTGGGTCGTGAAGTGGCTGTCCGACCCTTTGGCCGAAACGATGCCCGCGCTTTCTTGCCCCCGGTGCTGAAGCGCAAACAACCCGTAATAGGTGAGCATCGCGGCATCCGGGTGTCCGAAGACAGCAAACACGCCGCACTCATGGGTGGGTTTGTGGGGCGGGGGAGCGTCTGCAAAACGGGAGGCGTGGGAACTCATGGCTTGAAGGTTTCTCCTTTGCCCAACGTCCAGGCGCGCTCGGCACTTTTAAAAAGGCGGGAGAGGGTTTCTTTGTTGGACACCCGGTATTCAATGGTGTGGGCGTGTGTTGCCACGGGATATGACTTCACCACTTTGGTCCACAAGTCCGCACCACCTGCCCGGCCCACCGCTTCCCCGGCTTTTTCTTTCATAAGATCCACCGCGCTCTGACCCACTCCTCCCGGCGCTTGCGGCAGGGCGGGTTCCAAAAAATAAAATCGGGCGATGGCGGATCCTTGCGTTGCAATATTCACTTCGCTGACCTTTCCCGCGCCCTCCACCAAATACTCGTGTTGGCTCAAGGACGTGATGGCCGACAGGTTCACGAGATAATCGCCTGCCGGCATCTGGGCCCGCCAGATCCCTTGAAGATTGGCCGGAGTGGCCGCGGGCTCCGCCTCCTGGGCCGGGAGAGGGGACATAAAAATCAGGCTGCCCGCGATCAGCATCCCGGGCAAATATTTGGGTGAGTGAAAAACCATTGGGAATCAAAGAAAATTTCAGGTTGTGCGACAGATACAAGCTTCCATCACCAAGGTTTTCAATTTTCCTCGCCCCAAGCAAACACGAACTCAGATTTTCATCACATGGGATGCCCGGCCACCGGGGGGTAAACTGGGATGAGACTTCCCATCATACAGGAAATTTCCAAGCGATCCGCAGGCGGCCCGGCCCAAAAACGGCGGATCTCCAGAGTCCGGCTGATGGATTGCTGACAAAATGACCTTGTCCCGATCCTCTAATAACTCAGACGGATTCCTGTGTTTGCCCACACAACATTGTCCTGACCGATGTCGCGAAGTGCCGTCATGGCCACACTGTAATTCACACCCCCAAAAACCGCGAAGTGCTTGGAGACCTTCCACGTGAGCTCGACACCGAACTGCCAATTGTTCCAACCGTAATACGAGCGGGTGTTGTATCCGAAATTCAGTCCGAGCAAAGTGTAGGGCTGAATGCTGACGATGTCCTTGTAGAGGGGGATGTCGCCATCGATGCGCAACTCAAGAAAGGCTCCGGGCGTGTTGTTCAGGTCCCAGATGAAGGCGGCAGAAGGAGTGACATAAGGGATCGCATTGGTGCCGAGCACGAAGAAGAGCTCATGCCCGTATTCTTTGTGGACATGACCGTCATGCTCCTCACCGTGCTCTTCGTGGTGCTC
>JBBECL010000362.1:0-10542 GCA_040881805.1 Terrimicrobiaceae bacterium
CTCACCTATCTCAAAATGCTGCCCATCGATTTCTTGAAAATTGATGGCTCGTTCACGCGGGATTTGGGAACCGAACCGATCCAACAGGCCATGATCAGGGCCATCCATGGAATTGCCGAAGCCCTGGGCGTGCACACCGTGGCTGAGTTTGTGGAAAGCGAACAAGAACTGGCCCTGCTCAAAAAAATCGGGATTGATTTCGCGCAGGGATATCTTATGGAAAAACCGCGAAGTCATCCTTACACCAGCGAGGAATTGCTGGCGATCAAGAAGAAGTTCTGGCCGACACCCCCGCCCATCTGAACGGCTTTTATTTGACCACGAGGTTGACCAATTTCCCTGGCACGGAAATGGTTTTGATGAGCGTTTTCCCCGTCATCGCTTCCTGAATTTTTGGTGAGGCCATGGCCATCGCGACAAGTTCTTCTTCCGGGATGGTCTTGCCAACCCGCAGTTTGTCCTTGAGCTTGCCGTTGATCTGAAGAATCAGCTCGATCTCTTCCACCTCAAGAATTTTGGGATCATAAACCGGCCAGGGGGCCGTCGAGGCCCTCCCCTCAAAGCCCGCGAACTTGGTGCCCAGAATCTGCCATAGTTCCTCGGAGACATGCGGGGCCAATGGACTGAGCAGAGGCAAAAGGATTCGCAGGGCCTCCACCGGACGGGGAACCGCGTTCACAAATTCGTTGGTTCCAACCATGAGTTGGGCAATCGCCGTGTTGAAAGCCATGGCATCAAAGTCTTCGGTCACCTTTTTGATGGTGGCATGCAGCACGCGGCGTTGGGAGGCGGTGGGGGCCTCGTCCGTGAGGTCGGGGGACACTTCCCACTGACCCTCCTGATTTTCCTTCACCGCAAGCCGCCAAACCCGCGCCAGAAAACGATACACCCCCTCGACTCCCTTCATGCTCCAGGGTTTCATCTGCTCCAGCGGCCCCATAAACATCTCGTACAGCCTGAGGGAGTCCGCTCCGTATTCGGAGATCACATGCTCCGGCGTCACCACATTGCCGCGGCTCTTGGACATCTTTTGACCGTCGGGACCCAGGATCATTCCCTGGTTCACCAACTTCCGGAAGGGCTCGGAGGAACTCACATGCCCCAAATCAAAAAGCACCTTGTGCCAAAACCTGGCATAGAGCAGGTGCAGGACGGCATGCTCGGTCCCCCCCACGTAGAGATCCACCCCGCCGTGGCCGGCCGAGGACATCCAATACTGCTCCGCCTGCTCGCCAACAAGGCGGGTTTCCAAGCGGGCATCACAAAAACGCAGATAATACCAACAGGACCCCGCCCATTGAGGCATGGTGTTGGTTTCCCGGCGGGCGCTTTCACTGTAAGCCACCCACCCGGTGGCCTTCGCCAGTGGAGGCTCGGAGGTTCCCGTCGGTTTGAAATCTGCCATCTCAGGCTGAATGACAGGCAATTCGGTTTCTGGCAGGGCACGGTGCCGTCCGTCCTCCCAAAGAATAGGAAAGGGCTCTCCCCAATACCTCTGACGCGAAAACAGCCAATCCCTGAGCTTGGTGGTCACCGTTGTTCTACCGCTCCCCTGCGCTTCCAAAAATTCGATCATCGCCGCTTTGGCATCAGCCGTCGACATCCCATCCAAAAAGCCGGAGTTGATGGCAAAACCTTCACCGGCAAAACAGACGGGAGTTGCCGGGAGGTCCTGATCAAGGGGCACATCATCAGGGGGCACGGGCGTCCCGCCCGTATACGCCTCAACACTTTTCAATCCAGCCTTGGCGGGATTATTTTTAATGTAGCCCACCAAGCGGGAAAAATGCCCTTGATCCCTGACAATACGATCAAAATATTCCTCCTGCCAAACGCAGCCTGTCTGATTCGTCGCCTTGTTGATCTCATGGGCCGAAAAACTCTTCCAGCTATGCATGACGCGGGACAGCTCTTCGCCTTCACGCAATGTGAAAAGAACATGAACATGATTTGGCATGACCACGAAAGCGTGAAGATCATAGCGCTCACCGTCGAAGTGCTTGAGTGCACCTTCAACAATCTCAGATAGACGGGAGTCCTTGAGCAAACACGAACCACGACCCGAATCCAGGATCTCCTCGATACGGTCGGAAAAAAGGCGGTGATACTCCAATTCCACTTCCGTGGAAAGGGGCTGGGCTTTCGATGCCAGCCACGCATCGGATTCCTCCCTCCATTGGATCAGCAATTCGGCTGGCAGACTGTCAGCAAGCCGCCACGTGAGAAAATAGCATTTGGCGTCTTGTTGCCAGTGGGGCAGATTGCGTTCGTGGATTTTTATCTCTCGATCCTTTTCCAGAAATGGGAGTGATGAGATCACGGGCGGGACGCCCGTGCCCCCTGACTTCACGGGACGCACGACTTCTTGGATTGGCAGCCCAAACGTCCGGGCAAATTCAAAGTCGCGTTCATCGTGAGCCGGGACGGCCATGATCGCCCCCGTGCCGTAACTGAGCAGCACATAGTCGGCAATCCAAACAGGCACGTTTTCCCCATTGGCAGGATTCACGGCAAAAGCTCCGGTGAAGACCCCCGTCTTTTCTTTGGAGAGCTCGGTGCGTTCGAGATCGGATTTTGAAGAAATCTTCTTTTGATAATTTGCGACGGCCCCGGCCTGATCTGACGTGGTGATTATCTCCACCAGGGGGTGTTCCGGCGAGAGCACCACATACGTGGCTCCGAAAAGCGTGTCCGGGCGTGTCGTGAACACCTCAATCTCCAGATTCGTGTTCAAAATCGGAAATCGCACGCTGGCTCCCTCGCTCCGCCCAATCCAATTGCGCTGAAGAAGCTTCACCCCCTCGGGCCAATCCAAAGAATCCAACCCCTCCAGCAATCGGTCGGCGTAAGCGGTGATTCGCAGCATCCATTGGCGCAGCGGACGCCGCTCGACGGGAAATCCCCCGACCTCGCTTTTGCCGTCCACCACCTCCTCATTCGCAAGCACCGTGCCCAACTCGGGACACCAATTCACCGGCACCTCGGCCACATACGCCAAACGCACGGAATCGGGATCTTGTCCGTCATAGCTGGAAATGGGCTCGGCCTTTTGGGTGGCCGGGTTGAACCAAGAATTGTAGAGCTGAAGAAAAATCCACTGCGTCCACCGAAAGTATCCGGGATGGGTGGTGCTGATTTCCCGTGACCAATCGTAACTGAACCCCAGGGACTGAAGCTGCGCCCGAAAGTTGGCGATGTTGCGGTTGGTGGTTTCGCGGGGGTGACGCCCCGTGCGGATGGCATATTGCTCCGCCGGCAACCCAAACGCATCCCACCCCATCGGATGAAGCACATTGAATCCCTGCATCCGCTTGCTGCGGGCAATAATGTCCGTGGCGGTGTAGCCTTCGACATGACCCACATGCAACCCGTCCCCGCTGGGATAGGGGAACATATCCAGCACATAAAATTTCGGCTTGGCCGCATCAAAATCCGGGTCGCCGGGATTGGGACAACGAAAGGCCCCCTCCTCCAGCCACGTGGCCTGCCAGCGGGATTCGAAATCGTGAAAGGGAAATTGTTTGCGTTGCGATGTCATTGCGGGAATTGGTCAGTCTCTCAAATTTTCTGTGAAGGAAACCAGAGAAAAGACCAACCTTTAAGCGCACATCCCAATGTCCCGGCGAAACTGATGTCCCTCAAAGGAAATCTTTTCAACGGCCTCATACGCGCCGGCTTGGGCTGCGGACAGGTTTTCGCCGCGTGCGGTGACTCCCAGAACTCGACCACCGGAGCTTAGCACCGACCCATCGACGATTTTGGTTCCCGCGTGAAAAACCACCACGTCAGGGTGGGCCGATGCCTCGGTGAGGCCGTGAATCGCATGGCCGGTTGTGTAAGAGCCGGGATAACCACCGGAAGCCATGACCACGCAGCAGGCCGCCCGGGTGCTCCATTTTGGGGTCTGCCCGGCCACGCGATCCTCCAACGCCGCCTCGATCAGGTCGAGCAGGTCGGAGTCCAATCGACGGACCAGAACCTGCGTTTCGGGATCCCCGAAGCGGCAGTTGAATTCCAAAACTTTGGGACCGTCCTTCGTGAGCATCAGCCCGGGAAAAAGCATGCCCCGAAAGGTGATCTTGTCAGCGCGCAGCCCCGCGACAAAGGGCTCAAGGATTTCTTTGTGCACTTGCTGCCAGAGCGCGTCGTCCAACGTTCCACTGGGTGAGATGGTGCCCATTCCGCCCGTGTTGGGGCCCAGGTCGCCATCGTAGGCGCGCTTGTGATCGCGGGCATCGGGGAAGGCCAGGTAGCCGGAACCATCAATGATGGCATGAATTGAACATTCCGGGCCTTCCAAGAATTCTTCGATGATGATTTTTTTGCCCGCCGCCCCGAAGACCGCGAGGTCCATGCATTGGTGGATCGCCATGGCAGCCTCCAACGGGTTCCGAGCGATGATGACGCCCTTGCCGAGGGCCAACCCATCCGCCTTCACGACCAAGGGATAAGAGGCCGTTCGGCACCAGGCATACGCCGTCAGGCTATCCTCGAATTCCCGGGATTCGGCACAAGGAATGCCATGACGTTTCATAAAATCCTTCGCAAAAGCTTTGGAGGACTCGAGCCGGGCGGCGGCTTTTTGGGGTCCAAAAATCCGCAAGCCCTCAGCTTTAAAAGCATCTGCCACCCCGGCTGCCAGACAATCATCCGGGCCCACGATGGTGAGGTCGATGCAGTTTTTCCCGGCAAATCGCGCCAGCCCGGAAATGTCCGATGCGGGGATGGGAACGTTGGTGGCGAGGGAGGAGGTTCCGCCATTTCCCGGGGCCACAAAGATCTGCTCCACCCGGGGCGACTGCGCAATTTTCCATGCGAGAGCATGCTCGCGACCACCGGATCCGATGATAAGAATTTTCATGACTTAATACAGCTCCACGGGAGAACGTTTGCCATCCTCGGGGCTTGGGATTGCCGCCAGTTCTTCCCCAAGCGTCGCCACCCGAAGGGCGTAAATCTCGGAATCCACCTCGTGAAAAGCCGACTCGCTGAAAGGCGTGGGCGGCGCCATCCGGGTTTTGAAGGTTGCGACGCGATCCAGCGAATCTTGCATTTCCGCTGGGGGCAATGCTTCCAAGACTTCACGGCCTTGCATGGCGAGTTCGATACGATGACAAATCATGAGGAGATCATTTCCCGCCGCCAATCCGCGTCGCATGGTGTCTTCAAATCCATAATGATTGAGAATCGCGCCCATATCGAGGTCATCGGTCATCACCAACCCCTCAAACCCCAGTTCCCCGCGAAGCAGATCTTTGATCATCGCAGGCGACAAGGACGCCGGAGGTCCAGCGGGTTCCAGGCCGGAGATCGTGATATGACCAATCATCATACTATCCACCAGCTTGGAAAAATGACGGAACACGGCCAACTCGTGAGCCTCAAGTTCGGCACGTGACCGTTCGATGCGGGGAAGTTCATGATGAGGGTCCAAGCCGGCGCATGTGTATCCCGGGAAATGTTTCCCACAACTCAGAATTCCTCCGGCTCGGAGCGCGTCATTAAACAATCCCGCCTTTGCGATCACCTCCGCAGCTGTCCGTCCGTAACAGCGGCCCTTGAGCGAGTTGTCAGCCTCATCATCAAAACTGATGTCCAGCACCGGACAGAGATCGAGATTGAAACCGAACAAGCGAAGGATGCGGGCGGTGGTTTCCCCATGACGCGTGATGAGCGTCGGATCTCCATGATCGCGCAATTGTTGGGCATTGGGAGGTTCGCTGCCCAGCAAGCGCAGGCGGGAGACCCGCCCGCCTTCCTGGTCAATGGTGATGATCGGCTCAACGTCCGAGAGGTTGCGCAAATCATCAATCAGCCGGCGGAGCTGAATGGGAGATTCGATGTTTCTTCCGAAGAGAATGAAACCTCCGGGTTGGAGTTTTCGGAAGAGGGCGGCGGATTCGGAATCGAGTTCCTGGCCCGGCACACCAACCAGCAAGAGTTGACCAGCGTCGTGAGATGGCATATTCGCCTTATTGAAAAACACAACTTGAGCAAACTGTCGAAATGAATTCCCATGCCATCGGCCTTTACGGAGGCAGCTTTGATCCCATCCACAACGGACACCTCCTGCTGGCCCGCGATGCGATGGAACGCCTCAACCTCGAACGGGTGATTTTTCTGCCGGCAAAAATCTCACCCCACAAGTTGGACCGTCCCCCCTCCCCCCCCGGGGCACGCCTCGAACTTCTCGAAGCGGCCATCTCTGAGGAACCCGGCTTTGAAGTCGATCCCCGCGAACTCTTTCGCGAAGGCCCCTCGTTCACGATTGACACCATCCGCGCCTACCGGACCGAACGGCCCGAGGCACGGCTGTTTTATTTCATCGGCGATGACAACCTTTCCGAACTCCACACATGGAAGGATATCGCGGAACTCAAAACCCTCGTCCAATTCGTCATCCTCACCCGCACAGCCTCTCCCCTCCCCGTGGACTTCCCCGTGATCTCCCGCCGGATCGAAATTTCTTCCACCGAAATGCGCAAGCGCATTGCCCGCGGGGCTTCCGTGCAGTATATGACTCCCATGAACGTCTGCGAAAAAATTCAAACACTCGGTCTTTATCGGAATGAATGATTCCGAAATCCTGGCGTGCGCCTGCGCAAATGCCGCCGATGACAAAAAAGCGGAAAATATTGTTGTGCTCAATATGACGGGGATTTCCTCGTTCACGGACTATTTCGTTATTTGCAGCGCCAACTCCGAGCCACAGCTCAAGGCCATTTCCTCGGAAATCCGCGATCAAGCCCGGGAAAAACTCCATCGCAAAACCCTGGCTGAAGACGGCTTTCCCTCCAGTCAGTGGGTGGTTGTCGATTTTGGGGATGTCATCGTTCATATTTTCCATACCGACAAACGCGAGGTCTATAGCTTGGAGACCCTCTGGAGCGACGCGAAGGTTGTGGATTGGCTGCAGGAATCGCCTTCATCTTAGAAGTCGAACACACGTTTAGACACTCCCCAAGAATCTCCCTGCCTCGCAATCACGCTGCTGGATCGTGATCTCCGGGCACGATGCCAATCCCTCACGGTGAAGCCGTCTCAAGAAACGGATATTCAATCACCGGGAAGCAAAATCATGCAACAGGTGACGATAGCCCGGCGCTAATTGCAAAATGCAAAACATTGATTGCCATATGTTTGCGAGTTTTTAAAAATCCAAATAATTCTTGGTATTTTGTTGCATAGAATGCTACTTTGAAATTGTGCAACACATGCAACAGCGCTATTTTTGGCCGGGGTTGGCTGGAATCGTCGTCGTCGCAACGATGATTTGGATTGTTGTGTTGTCTGTTTTTCCTGGGCAAGTCTCCAAGGAGGACGTCTCTGATAACAAAGCCACGGTGCATTCACGACCGCCACGGTCCATCGAAAAAGCCCCCCCGTCCTCGGCTGCCGCCTTCCCCGAAGAATCCCCTCGTTCCAATGACCCGATCGAGAGAGCGATCGCGGAAGGAACCGTTTTGGACACACGGATTGACTCACTGGCCTCCGACAATCATTTGCGCCGGGTTCGGATCGTGCAGTCCGGCGTTCAAGACCGTCTTCTGAGGGTGGTCGAGCGTTGGGATGTTCGAGAAGGACAAGCCACCCTCCAATCCCGGGAGATGTTTCTGGCCGATCAACTCATCGTTCGCGCGACCGAGGGATTGGATAAATCCACCCTTGAAAAGGCTCTGGGATCCTCACAAATCCAGGTGCTTGAAGAAATTGCGCCTGGCCTGTTCACCCTTCGGCTGCCTTCGGCTGAGATTGATGCCATTCCGAAGGCCTTGGAAACCTTGGCTGCGCTTCCCGAGATCGTGAAATCGGCGGAGGCGGATGGCGTCGGTTTTGGGGGAGGTATTCCGAATGATCCTGAGTTTGGGAATCAGTGGGGGCACCGCAACGTTGGCCAGTTTAGCGGGTTGGCCGGCACGGATGTGGACGCTTCCGAATTTTGGGATATCGTTGGAAGCACCCCCGGTCTGGTGATTGCTGTCTTGGATACGGGTTTGAATTTCACCCACCCGGATCTTCAAGGTGTGGCATGGGTGAACCCTTCGGAAGTGCCAAGTAATGGCATTGATGACGATGGAAGCGGGCGCATTGATGATATGAATGGCTGGGACTTTGTGAACAATGACAACAATGCCACCGATGACCACGGGCATGGCTCGAATGTCTCGGGAATCATTATTGCAAATCGAAACAACGGGATGGGCATAGCCGGATTGCTATCCGGGGCGAAAATTCTTGTTGGCAAGATCCTGAACAGTTCCAACTCAGGGTTAACCTCAAACCTGATTGCAGGCCTGGCCTATGGTCGTGCCAGGGGTGTGAAATTGATCAACCTCTCACTCCAAAGTTACCCCTTCAGTTCGAATCTCAGCACGGAAATTTCGGCCTGTGAAACCGCCGGGATTCTTCTTCTTGCAAGTGCCGGAAATCAAGGCACAAACAATGACACCTCTCCCAACTATCCCAGTTCCTACAGCCAGGCCAATGTCCTCGCCGTGGGAAACCACGCGTCAAACAACACCCGTTGGAGCTCTTCCAATTTTGGAGCCGCGAGTGTGGATATTTTTGCTCCCGGTCAACTCATTCGAAGCACTTTCACCGGAACATCGTATTCCTATTTCACGGGAACCTCTCAAGCCACGGCCTACGTCACGGCCATCTCTGGCGCCATCAAGTTCATTCACCCGCAATGGACGCCCGCCCAAATCAAGGCTGCCGTTCTTGACTCGGTGGTCACCGCCACCGCCTATCAGGGGATTTGTGTCTCTGGTGGACGTTTGAATGCGCTTCAAGCCACGGCAGAATCCCTCCTTCAAAACCCCACCCTGGACACGGATGGCGATCAAGTTCCGAACCTGATTGAATACCTCTCTGGAACCCTGATCACGGACTTTGGCAGCTCGCCGGCCATCACTCAGGAGGTTGTTTCCGGAGTTTTGCGAATCAGCATTCCCCATGTGCCGCGCCCCGAGGCCACGTTGGAGGTCGAGGCTTCCACGGACTTGGTCACTTGGGGGACCGTCGGTGTGCTCGACTTCAGTGTTCCCGGCATGCTGATTCGGGGAGTTTCGCTTTCGACCCCAAAGAACCAATTCCTTAGAGTCAAAGCTGTTTCCACGCCTCCATAACAACGGACGGCTGGCCTCCCTACCAGCCCGACACTTCGGAAAGAATTGAATTCGCTGAATGAGAGGTAGAAGATATTGCCTTATCTTATGGAATCTCTTCCAACACTTGTGGCACCCTCCATTTTGGCGAGCGATTTTGCGAATCTTGGTTCCGAGGTTCAGAAGGTTGATACCGCAGGAGCCGATTGGATTCATTGTGATGTGATGGATGGCCACTTTGTGGGCAATATTTCTTTTGGGTCTGCCGTGGTCGAGGCAGTGTCGCGTCATACCAAACTCCCCCTGGATGTTCACCTCATGATCAGCAGGCCGGACGAGTATTTCCCAAGATTCACCAAGGTGGCGCATTCCATTTCGGTGCATGTGGAGGCGGATCATGATGTGGCCAAGACCCTGCGAGATATCAGGGCGGCCGGGTGCCAGGCGGGCCTGGCCATCAGCCCGGGCACGGACGTTGGGGCGGTGGAACCTTTTCTTGGCTGCTTCGACATCCTGCTTGTGATGACGGTGGTGCCGGGGTTTGGTGGCCAGCCGTTTCTCCCGGAGATGCTGGAAAAAGTTCGCACGGCGGCATCCTGGCGTGCCTCCGGGCGCGCGGTTTATCATATCGAGGTGGATGGGGGTATCAAGAAATCCACGGCGAAGTCATCCCTCGAGGCGGGAGCCAATGTGCTGGTTGCGGGAACCTCGGTCTTCAAAGCCCCGGATCCGGAAGCAGAAATCGCCTCGCTTCGGGGAACTCGTCCGTGAGGGGGTCAAACCTCAAGCTTCGTCTCAAGGGATAACAATCGTTTGCGGAGCGGGTTCATGTCCCCATGATCAGGGGTATGATTCCCGAGTTTTCTTTTCCGATTTTCGTGGTTGAAAGTCCCGGCCAAACCCGAAGGTGGGAACTTTACATCTTTCCGAGACCCAAACCATTCTATGACTTCAGCCGCTCCGGAGGCCCCACCGGATCGCCTCCTCCGTTTATTGCCTCCCTGGTTGCTTCCTTTGGCGGCTTGCCTGGCTTGGGCCGGTGCGATCATTGGGTTGGCGGGGCGGGCGATTCTCTCACCGACCCGCGCCACCAACACGGCACGATATCTCCGCGCGGGAGAAGATGGGATCAAGGGCGAGCCGCTTGACATTTATACTCCGAACAAAGGGTTTGAGTGAAGATTTGTTGAGAACCAACCTTGTAACGCCAGGGAACCCGGCATAAAACGGCGGAATGCCTCCAGCGTTATCGACGGACAATATCAGCCTTCGCCAAAAGCGGGGTGCGATTGATGCTCAACATCCGGAGACAATTGTTCAACTTTCCAGCAAGCTTGATGAGCTCTTCGAAGCAGGTTACGAAAGGGACGATATCTTCGGAATTGTGATTCCTTTGCTGATGCAGGGCAAGATTCGTGTGAATCGCGGCAATGAC
>JBBECL010000363.1:0-10529 GCA_040881805.1 Terrimicrobiaceae bacterium
CGGCCATATCCCAATACAGGGTGGACCGGGGTTGAAGGCCGGTCACGGTGTCGAACAATGACGCCATGCGCCCCCACTCGGTGCGTTCCCAGGCCGTGTGGGCCTCGATCCAGAGAATGGCAGCCAAAGGCGACCGGAACCCGCTCAGCGCAGCCAAAAATCCCATTTGCCCCACCTGTTCACGCAGGTCAAGGTCCAGTGGAGTTGACCGCAGGAGTGCGGCTTTTTGGGCGGCATCGAGCGCCGCCTCCACGGGTATCTTGGCGACACCAAAAACCGCGAGGAGCACCAGAGCCAACAGACGACGCAGAATCATAACTCCCGAATGGAAAAAACGAAGGACGCCAGCAGGAAATAGACAACCACATACACGCCGCCGAGGGCGAACGTTTTGAGGAACAGGGTGAGGGGAATCATCGCCCCCGCGATCACATCATCGGTGAGATTGAACGCCTGGAGATCGGGAAACATCAGAGCCACAATACCCACCATGAGGGTCTGCCACCATTCCACCGAGGCCATGCCCTGCATCCAATGCTCTCTCGCCGTGGCTTGGAGGTGGCCGATGAAATAAATGGCGGCACTGACCATGACCGTGAACAGGGCGGACGTGGCAAACGTGGAAACAAAAAGGGTCATCGAGGCCAGCAGGGCGGCTTTGACAAAAATGATCGAGATTCCCGGAATGAGGTTCCCATTGAACGTGGAATCCCGCACGGATTGGACGGCGGCTTGAGCCTCCTCCGTGGTTTCTGCTCCCTGAAATTGCGCCTGAATGTCCGAAATCACGGCCGATTCCCGAAGCCACAAAACCAAAACAAACACTGCGGACATCAACAGCGTGAAAAGCCCCAACAAAACGAGAATTCCCCCCAGTTTGCCCATCAGGTATGCGAAGCGGGGAACGGGTTTGGAGAGCAGGGTGTAGATCGTTCGATCCTCCATGTCCTTGGGAAGAAAATTCGCGGTCGCGAGAATTGCCAGGAGCGAGGTAAAAATGGACATGGCCCCCAGACACACGTCTTTGAGCATTTGGAATTCTTCCTGAAACGAAAGCTTCGCCATAAAGATCGAGCTCCCGATCGCGCAGAGAGCAAAAATCAACAGGATGTAAAAGACCTTCTGACGAACAAGCTCGGTCAGAGTGTTTTTGGAAATCGCAAAAATCTGGGTCATCATATCGCTTGTGCTATTCTCCCCGTCCGAAGCCCCGGCATCAACCCCTTTTCAAGGCATTCTGCAATCTTGTTTCCTCACCCCCCCTTTTTGAAGCATCAACGGCCTTGTGGAAGCCCGAAGGAATGATATCTTGGGGACTGCCATCCTGTGACGAACTTTTCCGATATGAGTCAGTCAGTTTCCGATTCCCATCCCGACAAAGAAGCTTCTTCTGGGAAATGGGTGGAAGATCCTCGCGCCAACAACGCATTCGAAAGCTCGGAGACCGGGATGGTTTTTGTGTCCATGGAAGGTGCGATTTTTGATGTGAACCCCGCCTTCTGTGAATTTCTCGGCTACACGCGGGACGAACTTCTTGCCTTGGATTTTCAAGCGATCACACACCCCGACGATCTGGAGGCCGATTTTCATGAGGCTCGCAAATTGCTGGCAGGCGAAATCCAAGCCTACACCCTTGAAAAACGCTACCTGCACAAATCCGGGCGCGCTGTTTGGGGTTTGCTGACCGTTTCGGGGGTCCGCGACCAAGCCTCCAATATCCACTATTTTGTTTCGCAAATCCGGGACATCGACAAAATCAAGAATGCCCAGGATGAGCTGCTGGCGAGTCAGCGACGGTTGGAGGCTGCAACCTTGGTGGGGCGTATCGGGATCTGGGAAATTGACCTTGAGAGCCAACGTTTGGCGCTGAACAACGTCGCCAGGGAAATCCTGGATTTTGACGGGTCTTTCGAGCCCGCGTGGGAACATTGCAAACAGAGGATCCACCCCGATGATCAAGCGCCAACCCGGGACATGGTGCGGCGGTTTTTTGAAAACAACGAATCCTTTGAAGCCGAGTTGCGCATTGTGCTTCCCAGTGGCGATGTCCGCTGGGTGCAGGTGTCCCAAACCCCGCTGCGCGGGCCGGGTGGTGATATCATCGGGGGAGCTGGGACCATCATTGACACCACGTCCAAAAAGCAGGAGGCCGAGCAGCGACGGATCGCCTTGGAAATGGCCGAGGCAGCCGCCTATGCAAAAAGCGATTTTTTGGCGAGGATGAGCCATGAGATCCGAACCCCCATGAATGCCATTCTCGCACCGGCCCAGTTGATCTCCGAGACCAAGCTCGACAATGCCCAACGGGACCTGGTGACCATGATCCAACGCGCGGGCGAGCATCTCCTCGATGTGATCAACACGATTTTGGATTTCTCCAAACTGGAGGCCGGCAAGATGCCCCTCAATGAAGAGACGTTCCACATGGAAACCGTCCTTGACGAGGTGCTGGCACCGTTTTCCATCATTGTGGACAACAAGGAGACGACTCTCACGCGGGTGATTGACGCCGATGCCGGCGGCTATTGGGTGGGGGACATTTCGCGGATCCGTCAGATCCTGCTCAACTTGGTTTCCAATGCGGTGAAGTTCACGGTCTGCGGCGAGGTGGAAGTGCGCGTTTCGCGGTGGCAAGGGGAACAGGACATCGGGTCGGGGCTGCAAATTCAAGTGCGGGACACGGGCACCGGCCTTTCCCTGCAAGAAACCGAGCGCATCTTTTTGCCTTTCGAGCAAAGTCCGGTGGGTGCCTCCCGCCGGCCCGGAGGCACAGGCCTTGGACTGGCCATCTGCCGGGAGTTGGTGGATCTCATGGGTGGCATCCTTGGGGTGGAAAGCACACCCGGGGAGGGGTCAAAATTCTGGTTTTGCATCCCGCTCAAGGAAGCCAATGGCCTGCCGGAATCCGCAGAGACTCCGCCCGAAGTGGGCCAGGATGACGCCCTTTGGAACACCCCACCGAATGTGATGGTCGTCGAGGACAACCCTTCCAACCGCAAAGTCATTTCCTTGCTGCTCCGCAAGATGGGCTGCCTTGTTTCGGTGACCTCGGATGGCCAGCAGGCCCTTGCCGCACTGGCCCTTTCGGATTTTGACCTCATCTTCATGGACTGCGAAATGCCGGTGATGGATGGTTACGAATGCGCCAAAGAGATTCGGCGGCGGGAAGAAATGTATTCCCATCGCGTCCCCCTCCTTGCCCTTTCCGCCCATGTCACCCCGGAACACAACCAACATTGTCTGGAATGTGGAATGGATGAAGTGTTGGCCAAACCGATCTCCAGTGCCGAACTCCGCAAAGCCATCCAGCGCTGGGTGCCGGCCAATCATTCCCCCCTCGCGAGTTAACGGACCTCCCTTTCTGAAGTGAGGTGGCAGTTGAGGCTCACAACGACCCGACCCCGCCCGCATGTGATCATGGGCGGCCATTCCTTGACCCGCGCACCGATCCCGTCTGCCGCCAAAAGATTTATTATAAATTTTATTGCATTAGTAAAACATGAGTCATTGAATATTAGTTGGTCTTATGAAAGCGCTCATTACGGGCGGAGCAGGGTTCATCGGTTCGCAACTGGTAGAGTTCCATTTAAACCGTGGTGACGAGGTTCTCGTGCTCGATGATCTGAGCACTGGAAAGCTGGCCAATGTGGCCGGGTTCCGAAAAAACCGTCATTTTCGTTTCGAAAAGTGCAACCTATTGACTTGCTCGGGCCTTGGGGACTGGATTCGTTGGGCCGACCGGATTTATCATATGGCGGCGGTTGTGGGGATGATCCGGGTTTTGCAGGAGCCTGTGAAAGTGACCGGGGTGAACGTCGTAGGCACAGAGCGTCTGCTTCAGGCCGTTGTGGAGGCGGGAGTGAGGCCCCATATCTTGGTGGCATCCAGTTCGTCGGTTTATGGTCACACACACCACTGCGATTTGCACGAAGACATGGAACTGGTGGTGTCCCCGGGAAAGGCGGGGCTGACCGGATATGCGGTGAGCAAACTCATCAATGAAATCCAAGCGAAGGCGTATCATGAAACCCACGGGTTGCCAATCGCGGTGGCACGCCTTTTTAATGCTGTGGGACCGCGCCAGTCCGGCACCTACGGCTTTGTGCTGCCGAGATTCATCCATCAAGCGGCGGCGGGTGAAGACCTGACCGTGTTTGGCGATGGAACCCAGACCCGTTCCTTCTGTGACGTGCGGGACACGGTTCGTGCCATGGACCTTCTGATGAAGACCCCTCTGGCCTGGGGAAGGCCGGTCAATGTGGGCAACACCTGCGAAATCTCCATTCTTGAACTTGCAAAATTGGTCCTCCAAAAGTCGGGCAGCACTTCTGGCATTGCGTTTGTGCCCTTTGAAACGGGCTACGGGCAAACGTTTCAACAGATCACCCAGCGTCATCCGATCACCAAAACCCTCAAAACCCTCACCGGTTTTGAACCGGCCTGGACCCTGGAGGCAACCATTGATGATCTCTTAAGAGACATGCAACCCACCCGGAAAGCCCGGTAACATGAAGACGAAACACATCATCGCCATTCTGGCTTTTCTTTGTTCTGCGGCTTCATTGCTGGCGGGAGACGGCAGGGGAAACAGGGTGATCACTGTGGATGAGAGCAAGTCGTTCAAGCAGTGGATCATCACGCCTTCCTTCAGTTACAGCCTTTTCAACAAGGGTCGCGAGAGCTGGCAGGAAGAAAATGTGGAGATTCTCTACCGGGTGAATGAGCGGTTTCTCATTGGCGGGGAAATCACGCTGATGCAGCGCCCTCCAGCCGGCGATGACCTATTGGTTCACCGACGCTGTCTGCTACACCGAGATTCCTGAAACCTGGGGCTTGTATGCTTCGCAGAGAAACCGCTGGCAACGCGGAACAATTCAGGCCTTGGTGCGCAACTGGCCTATGATCGGGAATCCCAGATATGGCTGGACCGGGCTTTTTGGAATGCCCTTTTTTGTGATCTTTGAAGCGGCCTCCGCCATCGTCGAATTCTGCGCTTGTGTGCTGATGATCGTGACCCTGATCCTTGGTTTGGCAACAGTCGGGGAAGTCCTGTTGATGCTTTTCCTTGCCTACAAGGCGGACATTGGGGATGACCGGGAATCTCCCAGCGGCCAGATCCTCCAAACATCTTCTTGATTGGCCGGCGGGAAGGAGTTAACTTTCTGCCTCTTACCCGCACTGTTAGCTCAGTGGTAGAGCATCGCCTTCACACGGCGGGGGTCGTAGGTTCAAACCCTACACAGTGCAGAGATTTTTCCCCCGGCAATTGGATAGCTATTTTGCGATCACCCCGCTAGCATTTTTGCCCTATGAGCGAAGAGCCCTCTTCCAAACCCGAACCGGCGAATCTCCAAATTGACCTGACCCTCAGCTTTCAGCCCTCGTGGGTGAAAGACTCCTCGGGATCCGAAAAGCTGGCCCGCATGGCCGAGCGATTCAAGGATGCGCCCGAGCATCCGGGGCAGCGCCGGGATGACCGTCCCCGTTCGGACCGTCGTCCCGCCCGCACCGGAGACCGTGCCCGCGGTGGGGGAGGAGACCGCCGCGACAAAAAGCGGGATGGCCGAAGGGATGATCCCCGGGGACCACGCCGGGAAGCTCCCCGGCCGGACCCGGTTCTCGCAGGCTGGGACATGCGTGTTGTTGCCGACCCGCGGGGAATTGACGGCTTGGTGCGCCAAATCAAATCCACGGCCGTCGCTTATCCCCTGTTCGATCTGGCTCAATTGATTCTTGAAAAACCAGAGCGTTATCTCGTCGAGCTTCAGCGCAGAGACGGGGTCGCGCTTTTCCAACTCACCACGGATGGTTCGGTCTGGCCCAACGAGCGGGCGGCAGCGGCGCACGCGATTGGCCGTCATTTGGAACTCTTTTATCGTCGCGACCGGGTCACCATCGAACCACCGAAGGGCTCGTATGCCTGCGTGGCGGTTTGCGGAATGACGGAAACCCTCCTCGGCCCGCCGAACTACCACGATTATCAAGATCAACTGCGCAAACTCCACGCCGAGCGGTTTTCTTCCATGCCTTTCGAGGCCTACAAGAGCCGCGTGCGTATGGTTCGTGACGAGGAAATGATCCAGAAATGGAAAGACGGGCGCAGCGTGAAGGACGAGTTTTATCCGCTCGAAACCCCCGAGGGCCAGGAGCCCGTCAAATTGGCAACTCTGGCCGATGTGGAACGGCATTTTCGTGAACATCATGCCTCCAAGGTGATCGCGGCGGCCGGGGACAAGGTGGAGCTCTCAGGGCATGTGCTCATGAGTGCGTCCTTTGCCGGGGCCCAGGTTCTGGCGCGTCGTGCCGTGGAAGATCTGCGCCGATTCCCGCTTCCCTTGGCGCACACCATGGGCCAGGCCTTTTCTTCGCGCGGACTTCAAATCTTCAAGGCCCACGACAACATCACCTATGTCTCCATCGCCAGGCCCCGCTATCTTGACCGGATGACAACCCCGGTCTCGGAGGGGCTGGGCAGCATTTTGACTTATCTGGAAGAAAATCCAAAAACGCCTCGTGACGAGCGCCGCAAGGCCATCATTGCCTTGCGTCCCCTCCCTCCCGGCGGCGAAGCCGAGCGAGAAGCCGCCGTCGCCAAAGACCTCTCCTGGCTTCTCCACGAGGGCTACATCATCGACTACGCCCGCCGGGGATTGGAAGCCGCCAAACGCCAGAAATCCCTGATCGCGGGTCCGGTCTCACCTCCTTGAGACAAGCACAGCCAGGATGGTGTCAAAAATCCTGCCAAGATCGCGAGCCGCGTCAGTAGCGAGGAAACGCAGAATGAAATAGCCATGTTGTTGCAGGAGGGCATCCTTGCGGCGGTCCCGCCGCCAAGCCTCTTCTCCCGCGAGGTGTTGGGGGCCGTCGAGTTCGATCACGAGACGCGCAGACTCGCAGAGGAAATCCACTTCCATGCCACCCGCCTGATCGAAAGAAATTGGCAGGGTGGCATTGAGGCGGAATTTCCCGCGGGTGGCAGTGACCGTTTCCAAGCGGGCAATTTTGTGCGCAACCGGACTCCCCTTCCACACCCCGGTCGTTGACGTGGTCATAGACGCGTTGGAGTGTGGGTTTTGATCATGGGAAAGACCCGTGCGGGGACTCACTTTTCACGGAACATCCCCCCATAGCCCGGCTCATACAGTGCCAAGCCGGTGAGGTTGCTGATATGTTGAAAATGCGCATCCACGGCATAAACCCGGACCCCGTCGTGCAGGGCGATGGCGGCGATCAACACATCGAGCCATGGAACGGTGAGACCGCTGTCACGCAATTTCCAGACAAGCGAGATCGCACGCTCCCAGTCGTCATCCTGGCACCGGCGGTAAGGGATCACGGAGAAGTAACCCCCAAGCGCCCGACGTTCGGCCGGGCGCGCTCCACCAAGCACTTCGAGGCGAACGGGCGTGCACCATTGCGCCTCGTAGGCCTCCAGCAATCCTTCAATAGCCAGCTTGACCTCCAAACGCCCCGAGCGCCGAAGCGCCTCAATCCATGCGGAGGAATCCACGAGGACCATCAGCCGAGCGGGGGAATGGGGTTCGCAAGATCGGGGGAATCAGGATAATCGAAGGCTCCTTCACGGATCAACCGGCCAAAATCGCTGGCTTTGCGCCGGTTGACAAATTCGATGACCGCTTTGGCCACAGCCGGACTTTTGTTTTTCTCTCCAGTCAAAGCCATCACATCCCTTAAAATGTGGTCCTCGATATCGACAGTTATCCTCACAATGATATCAGTTTATTGCATTAATGCATCAAATCAATAGTAAAATTGAGGCATTATTCCTCTGATTCTGAACTTCGAAAAAACTGCGATGTTGATCGAACAAAAGCGCGAGAGGACACGCGCACTCCAAAAGCTGCCGCACGACCCACGATTCCCGTTGCCGCGAAGCGTCTTGGAGTGCGCGTGTCCTCTCGCGCTTTGGACATTCACAAACATCCATCCAGTCCCAGTCCCCGCAAAGCTGTCAGCAAAATGCTCTGGGACATCCCAAAGTGCTAGGCCAAAACCGGGGTCGGAGAAATCATGGGGCTGGCTTTTCTGACAATCCACCCGCCTCCCAGGGCGAGGTCGCCCTGATAAAACACGGAGGCCTGGCCCGGCGTGATGGAGCGTTGGGGTTCGTGCAAGGCAATGTGGGCGCGACCACCGGACAAGGGGGTGATCACGGCCGAGGCCCCGGCGTGGGCATAGCGGATTTTGACGGTCGCTTCCACGGGGCCCGAGGGTTCCCCGGCAATCCAATTCATCCGGTCCACCTCGTAGTCATCGCGCAGAAGTTCCTCTTCCCCTCCCACGATCACGCGCGAGGTGGCGGCGTCAATATCGACCACATACATGGGTTTGGGAGAACCTCCGGGCAGCCCTTTGCGCTGGCCAATGGTGAACATTTCAATGCCTTCATGCTCACCAAAAAATTTCCCCGAGGTGTCATAGATTCCGCCTTTGTGAAATTGTTCCTCACCAAGGTGGGATTTGAGAAAGGCCTTGTAGTCGTTGCCCGGAACGAAGCAAATCTCCTGACTGTCGGCCTTGTCGGCCACGCGCAGTCCGAGGTCGCGGGCAATGGAACGGATCTCGGGCTTGGTCATTCCGCCCAGCGGAGTGAGCGCCCGGCGGAGTTGTTCCTGTTTGAGGCTGAACAGAAAATAGGATTGGTCCTTGCGATCGTCGCGACCTTTGCGCAAACGCGCTCCCTCTTCGCTGTGCTCAATGATGGCATAGTGGCCGGTGGCAATAAATTCAGCGCCTAAAGCCCGGGCTTTTTCCCAGAGGTTGCCAAATTTGAGGCGCTCATTGCACATCACGCAGGGGTTCGGAGTTCGGCCGGCGCGGTATTCGTCGGCAAAATAATCGATGACAATTTTTTCGAACTGGTCGGCCTCATCCACCACGTAATGGGGAATCCCAAGCTTGTTGGCCACGCCGCGCGCGTCCGCAATGGCAGAGGGACCACAGCACTTGTCCTCGGCGCGCGTGATACAATCCTGCGGCCAGACTTTCATGGTCACACCGATGACATCATACCCCTGCTGTTTGAGAATATGTCCGGTCACGCTGGAGTCCACGCCCCCGCTCATGCCCAACAGCACCCGTTTTCCTTTTTCGCTCATCGGGGGATTATACGCTGTCCTTCCCGCCCGCGCAAAGCTTACGGGCGGGGTTTCCCGCAACGGTATCCCCCGGGGCCACATCATGGAGCACCACCGACCCGGCCCCGATCTTTGCGCCGTCCCCGACGGTGATCCTTCCGATGATCACCGAGTTGCATCCAATTTCCACCCCGTCACCAAGGACAGGCACATCGTCGGCCTCGCGGCGGTTGCCAATGGTTGTGCAATGCCTGAGGGTGCAATTTTTGCCGATGACCGACTTTTCGTGAACCACAAGCGCCGTGCCGTGGTAGAGCCGCAGACCGGGGCCAATGGTGGCTTTGTGATTCAGTTCAATGCCGAGTTCCCAAATGACAATGACGTGATACGCGGCAAGATGCGGCCATCCCAGCCAGCGCAAACCTGGAGGCAGGCGGTGACAGCATTGAGCCATGCGGAACATCACCAACACACATTGGCTTCTGGGATTGCCGCGGTTGGCGTCCCAATCTTGAAAGATTCCACGGATCATCTAAGGTGGCGTGGAATGGATGTGTCCTTCTTCATGCCTGAACAGTATCTCCCGGAGACCGCCCGGCGGGAAGCCTGGAAATCGGGGGCACCCCTTCAATTGGAGCAGGGAGGAAAAGCCGCTTGTGTGCAGTGTTGGATTTATCAGACATGGGTTCATCTTTCCAATGCAGGTTTTCCAGCAAAGCTGGTTCATCACATGCCGGAGAAGGGTGTTGTTGTCGCCCTCAGTGGGAACCTTCACCCCACATTCCGTCCGGGTAAGGGCCTGTATGTCGTGGGGGTGGTCGCGGATGGCCTGCCTCACCCGCACGTCCACTGGCACATTCTGCAAAATTCCGCATGGGCCAAACAATTGGGTTCCTCGACTTACATCCCACTTTGGACACAACCGAACCTTGTGCCGCGCGACCCGAGCCGGGGAAACACCTTGGAAACCCTGCGATTTTACGGAGACGGAACAAATCTTGCCAAGGAGCTTCGCGATCCGGCCTTCGTTTCGCATTGTTGGGAAGCCCTTCGGCTCAAAGTGGAGGCCAGGAACGCCAATCTTTGGCATGACTACTCGGATACGGATTGTGCCTTTGCCATCCGGGCATTTGACCGGGCTCCTTGCCACCACAAACCCCCCACCAAGCTTGCGAATGCCTGGCTGGCTGGCGTTCCGTTTATTGGAGGGGCCGATTCCGCCTATGCTTCGGAGGGCCGGGCGGGGATTGACCACATGACTTGTCAAACTCCCCAAGATTTCCTGAACGTCCTCCAGAAGCTGAAATCTGATCCAGCCTTGCGGGAGGGATTGGTCGCCCAAGGAAAGGTGGCTGCCAAACGCCACACGATTCCAGCCCTCACCTCGCGATGGGCCGATTTCCTCTCCGGTGAGGCCATCCCAACTGCCAC
>JBBECL010000364.1:0-10522 GCA_040881805.1 Terrimicrobiaceae bacterium
GCGGCCGCCACGGCGTAATAGCATGTCCGCTCCTCGCTGGTGAAGGCATTCATGTCGCCACCGACGCCTTCCACTTCCTCCATGATGCGCCGTGCGCTGCGCTTGTTGGTGCCCTTGAAGAGCATGTGTTCGATGAAGTGGGAGATCCCATTCAGGGGAACGGGTTCATGGCGCCCTCCCACCCCTGCCCAGATCCCCACCGCGGCGGTGGCGGCATGTGGCATTTCGCAGGTGGCAATTCGGAGGCCGTTGGGCAGCGTGGTCAACTGGGTGATCATAGGGAGCGGGCTTGAATGATGGCCTCCGCCAAAACCAGATCGGCGGGCAGGGTCATTTTAAAATTTGGATGGGGGTTTGCAATCATCGTTGCGGATTTTCCCAATCGCAGAAGCCCGGAGACCTCATCCGTGGTGGATCCTGAAAGCCTTTTGAGATCCTGCCATCTGAGAATTTGCGGCGTTTGAACCCGCCACAAATTTGTGCGGGAGACCGGTTCCAAAACGATTCCTTTGTCATCGCAGCGATGCAGGGTATCCACGACCTTCTCGGCAAGGGCGGCGGCACCATTCTCGATCGCCGCATGGAAACACAACGAAATGGATTCCGGCAGGACGAGAGGACGGGCCGCATCATGCACGGCCACAAAGTCCGGCAAAGATTCTCCCTCCGACTCCAATGCGTGGATCCCGTTCATCACAGAATCCGACCGCTCGGCACCACCTTCCACCAAGGCGAACACCCTGGGAAATCCCTGCATTTCCTTTTCAAAATCCTCACGGCGTCCCGCAGGACACACAACCACCACCCGCCGAACATCATCGCAGGCGTTGAAAGCCGAGAGCGCATGCGCAATCATCGAACGGCCCCCCAGCGGCGCCAGCAATTTGTCAAAGCCCATGCGGCGGCTGGAACCGCCGGCCACAAGAATGACATCAAGCGTTGGCAGAAGCTGCTTCAAGAAAGCTGACGCTGAACTTCCTGACTGAGGGCCTTGCCATCGGCCCGGCCGGCCGCAGCCGCCGAGACGATTTTCATGACAGCCCCCATCTGCTGCCTCGACGTGGCACCTGCCCCGGCGATGGCCTTTTTGACCAATTCAGAAATCTCATCCGCAGAAAGACCCGCTGGAAGATAGCTTTCCAAAATGCGGATTTCGGCCTGCTCGGCAGCGGCCAACTCGGGGCGGGCGGCCTTCTGGAAGCTTTCGATGGAATCCAGGCGCTGCTTGATTTGTTTGCGGATCACAGCCACGGACTCGCCATCGTCCAAGGTCGCGTCAGCCCCGCCTTTTTCAATCGCGGCATTTTTGAGCGCGGATTTCAAAATGCGGAGGACCCCGAGCTTGGCGGAATCTTTGGCTCGCATGGCATCCTTGATGTCATTGTCGATCGTGGTTTGGAGACTCATCCTTCTAGAAATAGCTGCTGGAGAGCCCGTGGTCAAAGAGAGATATCCCCTTGCAAAGGCCCTATGATTCGACACAGTAGGAATGTCTGCAGCCTTGGAGCGGGCGTAAAAACACACATGAATTTTCGCGGGTTGGTCCATCACACTTTAAAACCTTTGAAGCGGGGGGCGCTGGAAATGACGCTTCCATGCGGTCAAATCTGGCGTTTTGGGGGTTTGTCCAAGGTCCCGATGGCAAAAATTGCCGTCAGCGATGAGAACTTTTTTCGGAGGACCGTGCTTTTCGGGCCTATCGGATTTGCCGAGAGTCATGTGGCCGGGGAATGGGATTCGCCGGATTTGGTGGCGGTGGTGGCCTTTTTTATTGCGAACGCCGAAGAATCCCCCACCATGGAAACCCGGTCCCGCAAACGGAGGGGACCCGTCGATTTGTTCTCCGCTTACAATCGTTTTATTCATTCCCGGCGGCCAAACAGCATTCTCAAGAGCCGTGACAACATTCGCGAGCACTACGATCTGAGCAATGAATTCTTCGCGCTCTGGTTGGACGGGACCATGACGTATTCCAGTGCCCTCTTTGAGCCGAATGACCTCCCGCTCAAGGACGCACAAATCAAAAAATACGATGCGCTGTGCCAGAAGCTCCGCCTCACGGCTGGCGATCGGGTTCTTGAGATCGGGACCGGCTGGGGCGGCTTCAGCCTCCATGCGGCTTCCACCTATGGATGCCGTGTGGTCACAACAACCATCTCCGAACAACAACACCATGAGGCCTCCAAGCGGATCGCGGAAGCCGGCTTGGCGGACCGCATTGAAGTCCGGCTTGAGGATTACCGTCACCTCACCGGGCGCTTTGACAAAATTGCCTCCATTGAAATGCTCGAAGCCGTGGGGGATCGTTACGTGGACGGGTATTTTGAAAAATGTTCGGCGCTGTTATCACCCAACGGTCTGCTGGGAATTCAGGCCATCCTCTGCCCCGATCAGCAATACGATGTGATCAAGCGTGGTGTGGATTTTATTCAGAAGCACATTTTTCCCGGGTCGCTCCTGATGTCGATGCAACGAATCCTCGCGGCCACGGGGAAAACCCGGGCCCTCAATTTGTTGGACTATCATGACATGGCCCCTCACTACGCAAAAACCCTGCGTTTGTGGCGCGAAGCGTTTGATCTCCGGTTGGACGACATCCGGGCGCTTGGCTTTGATGAGGCCTTTCTTCGCAAATGGAGGTATTACCTCAGTTATTGTGAGGCGGCCTTTGCGACACGCCACATCACCGTCGCCCAAATGGTTTTCACAAAATTTGGAAATTTGTCACTCAACGCAGGGTCTCCCGTTGGGGAACTCCCGATCGCCCGCGCCCGATGAATGCCTGGATTTTGGGTGGGGTGGCCACCAATGCGGTGATGCTTTTTATGGCCGTTGTTTGGGCGGCTTCGCGGCGTGTGAACAACGCCGGCTGGGTGGACGTGGCGTGGTCGTATTCCTTCACGGGTGTGGTGGCCCTGTTGTTTTGGCTGGGGCCGGCCCCGGACGTCCGAAAAATTCTCTTGTGCTTGGTGGTGGGGATTTGGAGTCTGCGACTCGGCACCCATCTGGCCATCCGCGTCGGAAGGCATCACCCTCGGGAGGACACCCGCTACGCGGCATTGAGAGAACAATTTCCCAAGCGTCCCTGGTTGATGTTTTTTGGGTTTTTCCAAGCCCAGGCCGTGCTGGTCGGCCTTCTCTCGATTCCCTTCTTTGCGGTGGCAGCCAACACTTCCCCCACCCTTTCCCCGTGGGAAATCGCGGGCGCCCTGCTTTGGTTGGTGGCCATTGCCGGCGAATCCCTGGCCGACGCGCAACTCTCGGCGTTTCGTGCCCGCCCGGAAAACCGTGGAAAGGTCTGCGATGTGGGGCTCTGGAAGTATTCACGCCACCCCAACTATTTTTTTGAGTGGGTGATCTGGGTCGCCTTTGCCGTGGTGGCCATCGGGTCGCCGGGCGGATGGCTCGGGATGCTGTCGCCAATCATCATGTATTATTTGCTGACCCGGGTGACCGGTATCCCGCCTGCGGAAACCCAATCCGTCAAATCGCGGGGAGATGCCTATCGGGCGTATCAGGCCCGCACGAGCCCCTTCTTTCCTCTTCCTCCACGTCCGGCGGCCTGACACCCTGCCATCCTTGAAACCCACCACGCATTTATGATCAGCCTCGACGACATTCTTTCCCACAATCTCCTTCCCGACGCCGCCATCCGTGTGGGCATCCGCCGCCTCCTCGCAAAAAAGCTCAAGGAGGAAGATCCTGGTTGTGTGGAGAAGCAGCAAAAGGCCATCTCCGACTTCATCAAGGCCCTGGACGCCAGCCCGATTGCCATCAAGACCGAAGATGCCAATGAGCAGCACTACGAAGTGCCCACGGAGTTTTTTGTTCATGCGCTTGGCCCTCGCATGAAATACAGCAGCGGCTACTGGCCCACAGCCTCGACAACCTTTGCAGAGTCGGAAGAGTTGATGCTGGCCCTCACCTGCGAACGTGCCCGACTCAGCGATGGGCTGCGCATCCTTGAGCTTGGATGTGGCTGGGGAAGCCTCACCTTGTGGATGGCCGAAAAATATCCCGCCGCCAAAATCACCGGCGTTTCCAATTCCCGCACGCAAAAAGAATTTATCCTCGCGAAGGCCGAAGAGCGGGGTCTCAAAAACATCGAGATTCGCACGGCGGACATGAACGATTTCGAAGCGGAGGCTGCGGCCTATGACCGCGTCGTCTCGGTGGAAATGTTCGAGCACATGAAAAACTACCGGAAGCTCATGGGCAAGGTGGCGTCCTGGCTCAAGCCCGGGGGGTTCCTGTTTGTCCATATCTTCACGCACACCCGGTTCGCCTATCATTTTGAAGGCACGGATCCCTCGGATTGGATCACGCGGTATTTCTTCTCGGGAGGCACCATGCCATCAGATCATTTGTTGCTCTATTTCCAGGATGACCTTCAAATCAAGGATCATTGGCGGGTCTCCGGCACGCATTATCAGCGCACCTCGGAGGCCTGGCTTCAAACATTTGATGCCAACCAAACCGTGATCGAACCCATCATCGCCAAAACGTATGGTCCCGAAAATGCGAACAAGTGGAAGGCGTATTGGCGGATCTTTTTTATGTCCTGTGCCGAGTTGTGGGGATTCCGCAACGGGTCGGAGTGGATTGTGAGCCATTACCTTTTCAAGAAGCCCTGAGACCGCGTGATGATTGTCCCCAAGTGGCCGCGATTCTTCCCCCTGTGCAGAGGAGCACTGATTTTGGGATTCAGCGTTGTGCCCCTCACCGAGGGGCTTGGCAAGTCGGTTGAGGTTCTGATTCAGGAGAGCGAGCAGTTGACGGATCAGCAGGAAAACCGGAAGGCGCTGGACGTGCTCTTGGATGCAGATCGTCGGTGGCCGGACAACGCGGCCATCCTTCACCGCATCGCCGGGCAATATGTGCTTCTCATGGACAATCCCCTCTCAAAAGCAGAAAAAGAAAAGTTCGGCCAACTCGCTTTGGAGGCTGCCGAGCGCGCGGTGGCACTGGCCCCGGATGACGCGCAAACCCGGCTTTCCCTCGCCATTGTCCTCGGCCAAGTGGCCCTGCTGGAGTCCCCCCGCCGTCAGATCGAAATGTCCCGCCGCATCCGCGAGGAGGCCGAAGCCGCAACGCGATTGGATCCCGAAGAAGACCATGCCTGGCATGTGCTTGGGCGCTGGAATTATGAGTTGGCAAATTTGAATCCTCTCCTTAAATCCTTCGCACAAGCGATCTATGGAAAGTTTCCCGATGCCTCCAATACCAATGCAGCCACCTATTTCCGCAAGGCCATTGCTTCGGGACCACCGCGAGTTATTCATCACATCGAGTATGGGCGGACCCTTGCCGTCCTCGGAGAAAAGGACGAGGCCCGTGAGCAGATCGAGCGGGGGCTTGCCCTCCCTTCAAAGTCGAAGGAAGACGAAGAAAGCAAAGCCCGTGGGCGGCAAGCCCTCAAATCGCTCTGAAAACCATCCCCAACTGAACTCTTCCCGTCTATGCCGCGTATCCTAATCCTGACGGCCAGTATGGGCGAAGGCCATAACACGGCCGCCCGCAACATTCGGGAGGCCTTGCTGGCGGAATGTGAGGGACCCATAGACGTGCTGGTCGCGGATCCCTACACCCGCACAAATCCCGTGGTCAACAAGCTCATGCAGAAAGGCTACACCATGGCGATCAACAAATATCCGCGGGCATGGAAGGTGGTCTTCGACCTGCTCAGTCGGCGGGGTGTGGTGGAGGGCATGGGGCCATTGCTCTCAGAGCTCACCGCCGGAGTACGATCCATGATTGATGAATTTCAACCGGATCTGATCGCCTCCACCTACCCGGTGTTTTCCTTTATTGTTGCCAAAATCCGCAAGCAGGATCCCGCCATGGTGGCCCCGCTTTATACCATGGTGACCGACTCCACGATGATCAACTCGGCTTGGTATCGGTGTCCGTGTGATGGTTTCCTCGTCGCGGATGAGGCCACGGCCCGGGTGTTGAGGAATGACCGCGTTCCCGAGGAACTGATCCATACCCTCGGGTTTCCTGTGAGCATGGCTTTTGAAAAACTCACTCCCGCCCCCCACCCCGGCCTTGGACCGTGGAAGGTGATCTTTTTTCCCGGCGGAGTTGCCAACCGTGCGATCTCGACACTCCGGCGACTTGCCATGATCCCCAACCTCTCTGTCACGGCAATCACGGGACGACGACAGGCGATTTTTGATGCTCTCCAATCGGCCCAACTCCCAACCCATGGGGAACTGGTGGGTTGGACGGATCAAATGCCGGAGCTGATGGCCTCGCATCATCTGTTTATCGGCAAAGCCGGAGGAGCAACGGTTCAGGAAACCATTGCCGCCATGGTCCCATTTCTGGTCAGTCATGTCGTGCCCGGTCAAGAAGAAGGAAACATTGCCCTGATCGAGCGGTCGGGGATCGGGACCTTGGCCACGGGAAACCCGGAACGGATCGGGGACATCGTCGAGGGAGTTCTTGCCGTTGATGGGGCAATCTGGAAGACTTGGCGTTCAAATATTGAATCCTTGGCCATCCCTTCCGCATCCCGCTCGATTGCTCGTTTTCTCATGCAACGATGCCCCTGATCGCCAAAACCCGGCCAAGGCTCTGATTTCATGACAAATTTCCTGAAAGGAATTTCCGTGACGCGGGGTATCCAGGCCGCATGCATCGCGTTGGGCTTGATTATTTTTGGGAGTTTAATCTTTCTTCGCAAACCTTGGGAGATTCCCCCTGAGGCCTGGTCCGGCAGACCCTCCGTAGCCGTCTGTCTGGAGGGAGGAATATGGTGGGCGGCTCTCACCAATGCGGGCCTTCTCATTCTGCTCGGGTTGGCAGCCCCTTTCTGGAACCACCCCCTGCCAACAACGCCGGTTCTCAAGCGTCCCGAAGTCCCGCGCTGGTTCTGGATCGCGGTGGGGATTGCTATGCTGACCTCTGGAGCAATGAACGCCCCGCGCCTCGGGGTGGGCTTTTGGGACGACGAGGAATACAGCGTGCGAAGATCCATTGCCGGCACATTTCGGGAACAAAAGAACGACACGTTGAAATTCCGCACCGTCAAATGGCGGGACACCATCTGGTATTATGCCAAGCCGAACAATCACATGCTGAACAGCGCTTTGGCCAGAGCGAGCAATGACATTTGGAAGACGATCACAACACCCCAAGGGCTGCCCTACAGTGAAGTGGCCATCCGGTTGCCTGCTTTTTTGGCGGGCGTGTCATCCCTTGGTGCCATGGCCTGGCTGCTTTTGCGGCTGGGATACCCGGGGGCCGGTGCCCTCGCCGCGTGGCTGTTGGCGATTCATCCCTGGCATGCGCGGTTTGTGCCCGAGGCGAGAGGCTACGCCTTCGTCTTCCTGATCCTGCCTCTGTGCTGTTTGTTCGCCCTGAATGCTTCGCAGTCCGGCCGATGGAGGTGGTGGATCGCTTATGGGGTCGGCCAATTCCTCTTGATGGCGGCTTGGCCAGGCTCGGTGGAGTTTCTGATTTTTTTAAACGCCGGGGTTCTCGGATTGGTCCTCCACACAAATAAGACCATCCGGTGGATTTCGCTGAGACGCTTTGTGATTTCCTGTCTGGTTGCCGGGATGGCGACACTCCTGCTTCTCGCGCCATGTGTCCCTCAGTTCATCAAGTTCTCGCAGGAGATGCAGTCAGACGGCCTGACCAATACATGGTTTATCAATGTGGCCAGCCGGTTTCTCACCGGATTTTCATGGACCATTCCCGGTGCGGCCCCATCCACCTATCCGAACGCCTCCCACCTCTTCCAGCACTTGGGATTTTTCGCATGGGTCATGATGGCTCTTGCCGCAGGGGGGTTGCTGCTTGGGATTCTTCGACTCGTGGGACGCGGGACTCCGGGCATCTATTTTCTGCCGCTGTTTTTATTATCCGCACCTCTCTTCTTGGCCGTGGGCGTCGCGAAAAACCTTTACCTTTTGGAATGGTATGTGGTGGGTGCGCTTCCCGGCCTTGTCGCCTTGGTGGCCATCGGGCTGACATGCCCCATGGCACTTGTGGCGGTCCGAAGCCGGATGGCTGCCACCGTGGGGGCACTCGCACTTTGTGGCATGTTCCTTGGGTTCCAATGGAACTTTTTGTCCGTGCTCCACACACGCCCCATTTCGCCTATCCGCGAATCAGTCCTGCTCACACGCCCCGACTTAAATCCTCATACCAAGGAAAATCAGCACATTCTCACTGCGGGTCTGTTGGCTCTTCCATGGGTTTATGACCCCCGCTGTCAGAGCATTAAAACCATGGATGAGTTGCTGGAACTGATGAAAACCGCTAGAGATTCCCGTCGACCGCTGTTCATCAATCAAAGTTACACAAACATCGCCCGGCAAACCAAACCTGAGGTGATAGCCCTTCTTTTTGATTCCTCACAATTCGAGCATATCCCCCTGATCGGCATTGAACCGATGTTTGACCGGGATGTGTTCATCTATCGGAATCGCACCAAGGATCCCTGAAGGGCATCGCTCACTTTGTGGAGGAAAAACCAGGGATTTCATGCTCGCTGGTCACGAAGTCAGCATAAGCCGTTCCCGAGTGTTCCGTGAAGTCCAGGCCAAGGTCTTGTTCATCTTTGCTGGCACGAATCCCGATCACCACATCCACGAGTTTGAAGGCGATCAATGCCGTGACAAAAGCAAAGCCGGTGATGGAGGCCACGCCCAAGGCTTGAACCCCCAGAGCCTGCGGTGAGAAGCCTTCCTCGTTGAAGAGAGCTACCGCAAGAACTCCCCACCATCCGCACACAAGGTGCACGGGAACGGCACCGACTGCGTCATCGATATACAACCGCTCAAGCAGCAAGGTGGCCAGGGTCGCCAGGACACCGGCCACAAGACCGATGAGAACCGCCGAGGCGGGAGACACGCAATGGCAATTCGCTGTGATCCCCACAAGACCCCCCAACGCACCGTTCAGGGTGATGCCAAGATCCGGGCGCCCTTGGGTGATCCAGATCGCCACCATCGCAGCCATGGCCCCGGCGGCCGGGGCCAAGGTGGTGTTTGCCGCGATCCGGCCAATGGAGGCATCACCAATCAACGTGGACCCCGCATTAAATCCATACCAGCCAAACCAGAGAATGAATGTCCCCAGGGCTGCCAGGGGAAGGTTGTGACCCGAGATCAGATTCGAGCTTCCATCCTCGCGAAAGCGCCCGATCCGGGGGCCCAAGATCAAGACGCCGGCCAGCGCTGCCGCCCCGCCAATACCATGCACGACACTGGACCCCGCAAAATCCACGTAACCCAGCTTTTCCAACCATCCCTGATCTCCCCCATAGCCGAAGCCGCCAGCAAAGCTGCCCCAGGCCCAGTGGCCCGCAATGGGGTAAATCAACCCGGTCATGATCACGGTGAAAACGAGATACCCCACAAACTTTGTCCTTTCCGCCATGGCCCCTGAAATGATGGTTGCGGCCGTGCCGGCAAACACGGTCTGGAAAAGCCAAAAGGCCCAGAAGGCATCATCGCCCGGTTTGTCGGAAATCCAGAAAGGCCCAAGTCCGACCCACCCGGACAACGAGTCACCAAACATCAAAGCAAACCCCAAAAACAGGAAACACAAAGCTCCGGCACTGAAGTCCAGGAAGTTTTTCATACAAATATTGATCGCGTTTTTGGCACGGGTCATCCCCAGTTCGAGGAGACAGAACCCTGCTTGCATAAAAAACACGAGCGCGGCGGCGAGGGTGATCCAGACCACGTTGATATGACCTTGCAGAGCCTCCGTGGAAGCAGTCACCTCGGCCGCACCTGCGGTCGGCTGCGATGACTCCGGAGTTGCCGCGTTAAGCTTGGCCTCCAACACCCGGAGACGTTCTTCCAGTCCGGCGGTCAGCGAGGCGGGAGCCGCCGATCCGGCCGGAGCGAGTTGCTTCTCAATCCCGGACAATTTTTGAAGAATTTCCTGAGAGTTTTGAAGGATGGTTTCTTGCTTCTTCTCGGAGGATTGCAAAAACTTTTGCATATCCGCTCCGGGCGCCGATGCGTCCTGGGCAAATGAGGGACAGGTGATCGCGAGAATGAGGAGCAGGATGACGGCGGATGGATGTTTCATTGGTTCAAAGCATTAAGAAATTCCGAGGTGAGCGTGGTACGTTTGCCACGGTTGGGGATTGTTTCCAGAACGGCCAGGCCGATTTCCCTCGCTTCGGGAACGCTGAATCCGGATTTGTCTTGATATTTGCTGAGCTCGCGGGAAATCAATCGCACGGCCTGCGCGGAGCCAGTCACTCTTCCCAACAGACCGGATAACAGCTTCACAAAATAGTCTTTGCTGACGGGGGGATGATTGCCATTGGTTGATGCCATCGGCAGTGGCACGGGCGGAGGGGCGCTGTCCCCGGGTATCTCCAATTGCATCAGCAAGTGGGCCGCACGACTCGAAATCAACGACGTGTCAGAGTCAGGCTTCAAAAGAAGACTCAGGCGCAACTCGCCACGACTCAAAATCAAGAGCCAGTATTTCTCAAACCCCGCACAAATCTGCCAGATGTTCCGCCCAACCACCTCGTAGCCCCCCA
>JBBECL010000365.1:0-1697 GCA_040881805.1 Terrimicrobiaceae bacterium
AAGCACAATGGGATCCAGGATTTTGTAGGGCAGAATGTGCAAGACCCAGGCCGCGAGATGGGAGCCTGTCCGGGTGATTTTGTCGCCAAGGGACCGTCCAGTGGTGTCCAGTTCCTGGCCGCGAAAAAAGCGCTCGGCATTTTTCACCCGCAGGCAGCTGGCCCGCGCGGCACCAAAAAGCTTTCGGCGGATGAGCGGGGCGTCCTCCACCCGGGCCATGAGCTTTTGGTAGAGATTTTCCCAGAGTCTGGGAGCGGAGGCCATCACATTGGGCATGACGGTTTTGAGGTCGTCGCCGATGGTGCGGATGCTGGTGTAATGGGTGCAGACCCCTGCGCTGATGGCGATCATCTCGAACACGCGCTCGTAGCTGTGCCACACCGGCAAAATCGACAAGGCCTTCTCACCCGGGAAAAACTCCAAGGGAAGATTGCGGATCTGGGAGGCCATGTTGGCATGGGTGAGTTGGACGCCTTTGGGGGTGCCGGTGGTTCCCGAGGTGTAAATGATCGTGAAGAGGTCTTCCGATTTGACGCCCGCCACCCGGTCGAGGGCCCGGGAATCTCCGCTTTCACGCAGCTTCCGGCCTTTTGTTTCCACATCTTCCATCAGGGAGACCCCTTCGGGAGGTGGCTCGTTGGTGCTCATCAAAATCACGTGCTCAACCCTCGGCAACCGGTGTTTCACCCTCTCGAACTTTGCGTGCGTGGCGGGATTCTCAAGAATGACAAACCGTGCATCCGAGTGCTCCAAGATGTATTGGATCTCCGCCTCCGTGACGTCCGTTCCCCTCGGGACATCGGCAGCGCCAGCGAGGAGAATGCCATAATCGCCCAGGATCCACTCCAGGCGGTTGTCGGCAATGAGCCCCACATGCTCCCGTGGCTGCAAACCCAGCGCAATGAGCCCGGTGGCCAGGTTCAGGCCACGGTCAAAGATCTCTTGGAAACTGGTGGGGACGTAGCTGCCGTCACTCCGTCTGGTCGCAAAGGCCGGAAGATCACCGAATCGCTCGGCGGCATCCTGATACAGTCTCGCCAGATTTTGAGAAGCTAAACGCGAGGCCATGGAGCGGTGCCGGTGGGGGGTAACAGACGGTGACCCTACTTCCTGCGGAAGGGCTGGAACCCCGACTCGCGGAACGTGATTCGCGCCTTGGTGGTATCATACGGCGAAATTTCCACTTTCACTTTGTCCCCGGGGACAATGCGGATGAAATTTTTTCGCATCTTGCCCGAGATGTGCGCAAGCACGACATGATCGTTCGCCAGCTTCACCCGGAACATTGTCCCCGGAAGCACGTCCACAACGACCCCTTCACTTTCAATACATTCTTCTTTAGCCACAATTTTTTAAGAACGGTCGTTATACCTGAGACCCAAAAAAATATCAACCCATTGCGAGTGGGAAAGAATTTGGTTGTTTCTGAAAGAAACGGGAACACATTTTTTGAGCCCCCAGCCGCTGGACATTAATGGAAATCTGATTGCTGGTGCCAACACGGTGAAATTTATTGGAACTGATGATGGTCGGCAATACAGCTGGCACCCCACTTGCTTGCCTGGGTATGGTGCAATGGAAAAAAATCAGCTGTGGCGGCGTGGAATATGACAAAATTGTAACATTGCGCACCGCTCAACTTGGGATATGACGTTGGATGCCATGGGTCGTCGTTTGAAAATCTTCCTTCTCCTGCT
>JBBECL010000366.1:0-1686 GCA_040881805.1 Terrimicrobiaceae bacterium
CGGCATGCCAATCATCAACGTCGATCAGGCCCGCACGGTGATTGTGATGAAGCGCTCGATGAAGGCCGGGTTTGCCGGTGTCGACAATCCCCTCTTTGTCGCTCCCAATGCCCGAATGCTTTTCGGCGATGCCAAGCAAACCCTGCAATCCATCGTCGCAGAGTTCAAATCCGCAGCGGCCTGATCTGCCAAGCCGGGCCCGGGCGTCTCTTTTTAATTAACGACGTAAAACGTTCCGTTTTTCAAGATCTGAGAGCTTCGTCACCGATCACACGCCGCACTATTCCACAAGCAGACACGTCTTGGTCATCACAATATTTTACCCCGCGCATTTGAGTAAAATCATTTGCGAAGTTGACGGTTATTGGCCTTGGGCTTCTCATTCCTTGACTTTTTGTAAAAATGAACGACGGGAGCTTTGCCATGAAATTCTTAACCACGATTCTCCTGTTCTCCATTTTCACCGCAGCGCTCGCGATCGGGGCACCCTCTGCTCCAAAAAAATCCGACAATGCAAACGCCAATGAGCTGTTCGACTCGGGAACCCAAAAACTTCTTAGCGGGAACTATGCCGCCGCGGAGAAGGATCTGCGGGCAGCGGTTGATGCAAATGACAAAGATGCTGACGCATTTAACAACCTTGCTTTCGTCCTGCGCAAGCAAGGCAGCGCCAATTTTGAGGAGGCTTTGAAAAACTACAATCGCGCGATCGCATTGAACGACAAACTTGCCGAGGCTTACATGTATCGAGGAGTTCTCTACCAAGCGATGGGCAAAAAAGATCTTGCTCTTGCCGACCACGCCCGCCTCCTGGCACTCGGAAACTCAGATCTGGCAAATGAACTCGAGTGGGTTCTGAAAAATGGCAAAGAAAAAGAACCCGCTCAATTTTTCGGCGTGGTCAAAACAAAGTGACCGGACCCTGATTTTCAGGTTCTACCTGACGATGTGTGACAGCAGCCTCACCGAGCGGCAACCCGCCGTCAATCACATAGCGCTCCGTAGAAAGCATCTCGCCCTCACTCTGACCTCTGAATCGAACAACCCGTTTGCAGTGTGTGAAAAAAACGGCTTGGCTTCCCGGTTCGGCGGCGATCGTGCTTCCTGATGGAATGCTCCCAGTGATGATCGCCTCGGCAAGTGGTTTGGAAACCAATCGCTCGAAAGTGCGCTCCAATTCCCTCGCCCCGAATTCCTGACTGAACCCCTCTTTCGCGACAAGTTCGACGACTTCTGGGGATAGCGTCACAGTAATGTGTCGGTCTGTGAGCCGTGAGTTCAGGGCCGCAAGGCACTTTTCGACAATCTGACGAATGTGCTCGGGTTGGAGGGACTGGATGGAAACGATGGCAGAAAGGTGGTAGATCAGTTCTGGACGGAGATGCTTTTTAATGGCCGCGTGGATTTTTTCTTCCTGCCGGACCTGCTCTTCGCCGCTCTCTTCCGGCCTCGCCCCGAATCCCATCTCTTTTTTTGCGGCAACCTGACCTGCCCCGAGGTTGCTGGTCATAATAACGACGGCATTGCGGAAACTGCATTTGCGACCGCCTGCATCCGTGAGGTTTCCTTCGTCAAAGATTTGCAGAAAAATATCGAGGACTTTCGGATGGGCCTTTTCGATTTCGTCAAAAAGAACAACGCTGTATGGCCGGGTACGGATTTTGCCGGTGAGTTGTCCCTCCTCAT
>JBBECL010000367.1:0-10379 GCA_040881805.1 Terrimicrobiaceae bacterium
AGAGAGGCCCTCCCTCCCCAAGTTTGCAATGTCCCGAAAGCTCGGGTTCTCAACGGCCAAAAAGTTGTTTGGGGCTGCCAATGGATTTCTTCATAAAATTGAGTGGCTCATCCACCCCCGCTTCTCATGGATTGGAAAGCCCGCCGGACGTTCCGCCCTGGGGTGGCTGACACTTGCGATGAGCTGCCTCATGATTTTGCCCATCCCCCTCACCAACACTTTCCCGGCGATGATTATATTTCTGGTGGGAGTCGGTCTGACGGAAGATGACGGGTTGTTTGCGCTTCTGGCGTTTCTGCTCGGGATCCTGGCCGTCGCATTTTATGCCTACATCGTCTATCTGCTCGCCACGGTCGGACTGGATGGAGTCATCCACTTGAAGGACCTGATCAAGAGCTGGATCAGTGGATGACGCTCACCGGTGTCCCTGAAGCTGCATTGTCATAAAAGACCTGCGCCATGGTCATGGGCAGCCGGATGCAGCCATGGGAGGCCGGGTATCCGGGCAAATAGCCGCCATGCATCCCCACCGCTCCCACAATGCGCATAAAATAGGGCATGGGGGCTCCCTGAAAACGTGTCCCCGGCGGGCGGCGATCGCGATTGACCCCCACATTGGCCACCACCACATTCCCGGCATCATCCACATAATTGCCATACAAATTGGAGACATGATCCGCATTTTTTTGGGTGACACGGAAACGACCTGCCGGCGTGGAATACCCTTCCCGTCCGCTGGAAATGGGGCTCATGCCCACGAGTTCTCCTCCTTTGTAAAAAAAGGCCTTCTGTGCACCCAGATTGATGGTGATGGAAGGTGAGCCGCTGACCCCGTCACCCCGCCAATACCCTTCTTCGGGTGCCCGGGTAGGAATTCGGTCCGAAGCGGATTTTTTGCCCTTTTTCTTGGATTTGAGCTTTGCCGCGCGGGGGTCTTGAACGATCCGACCGTCCGGCCCCAAATACACGGTGGCATAGGCGGCATCCTCAAAGGAGTTCCCATGTTCCGGGATCGCGCAGCCGACAAGCATCCCCCCCAACGCCATCACCCCAAGACGGGAACAAAACATGAAGATCAGATTTTTCATTGGAACCAGCGAATCTATGCAATGAAGACATCAATCGCACAAGCTTCAAGTCCTGCACCCGTCCTCCAAGAGCGGAGGAATTGACGCTTGAAGGACTCCTCCAAGAGTGCGGTAATGAACGATTCTCTTTTGCAATCAATGACACACAAAACAGCAATTCTTTTTTCGGGTCAGGGGGCCCAGGGCGTTGGCATGGGCAAGGACCTGGCTGCCGAGTATCCCGTGGCAGCGGCTCTTTTCCGGCAGGCCGATGACATTCTGGGCTTCAAACTTTCCGAGATTGCTTTTGAGGGTCCTGCCGGGGAACTCACCAAGACCTCTGTCTGTCAGCCGGCGCTTTATGTGCATGGACTGGCGGTTCTGGCCGTTTTGAAGGAACGTCACCCGGGCTTGGAATTTCATGCGACGGCGGGATTGTCCCTGGGCGAATTCACCGCGCATGCGGCCGCCGGCACGTTTTCTTTTGAAGAGGGCTTGCGACTGGTGAAAAGGCGCTCGGAGGCCATGCAGAAAGCTTGCGAAGAAACCGAGGGTGGGATGGCAGCCATCATTGGCAGCGATGAATCGGGGGTGCGCGAGTTGGCCTCGGCCGCCGATGTGGACGTTGCCAACTATAACAGCCCGGGGCAGATTGTGATTTCGGGCGAATCTTCGAAAATCGTGCTGGCTGTCTCGCTGGCCAAGGAATTCGGTGCCCGCAAAGCGGTGGAGTTGACTGTCGCCGGGGCCTTTCATTCCCGTCTCATGGAAGGCGCCTACGTCGCCTTGCAGGAGGCGCTGGAAGACGCCGCGATCTCAACTCCCACCGTTCCTGTGATCTGCAATGTGGACGCCATTCCCGCCACAACTCCGGAAGAAATTCGCCGCAGCCTGGCGGATCAGGTCACAGGCAGTGTGTGTTGGACGGCAAGCATCGAATACCTGATCGACCATCTCGGCTGCACGCGTTTCCTTGAGCTTGGCCCGGGCGGCGTGATTGCCGGGCTGGTTGGTCGGATTCGCAAGGGTACTCCCGTAATCTCGATCTCAAACTCTGCCTCCCTTGATGAGGCGATCGGATTGCTTTAAAAAATTCGCGGTTCGCCTTCGCTGAGGACTTGGATGCGGTCCATGAGATTCATCTCTTTGGCCCGTTGGAGAAGGCGGACCGGAGGTTCCCCGAGCGGTTCGTAGCTGAGGCGGAAGGTTCCAAAATGCATGGGGACCATGGTTTGGGCGTTTAACTCCACAAAGGCTTGCAGGGCCTCCTCGGGGTTCATGTGGACGTCGCGCTTCGTGGGAGCGTCATAGGCCCCGATGGGCAGCAGCGCAATCTCGATATTTGCCCGTTCCCCAATCTCCCGAAACCCATCAAAGTAGGCCGTATCCCCGCAATGAAAAACCGTGCGGCCCGCATATTCGATCAGAAACCCCCCGAAGCCCCGGTGACTGTCATGCAAGACCCGGGCCCCCCAATGCCGCGCGGGGGTGAGGGTGATTTTGAGGTTTCCATGCTTGAAACTTTCCCAGGATTCCAGCTCGTGAACACGATCAAAACCGAGATTGTGAACGAGGTTGCCCACATCTTTGGGCACGGCGATGGGTTGCTCACTGGCCACAGCCCTCAGGGTTTTTCGGTCTAAATGATCAAAGTGAGCATGAGTGACAAGGACCAAGTCCACAGCGGGCAGATCCCGCAATTCCATGCCGGGGTGGCGGAGACGTTTGACAATTTTCAGCCACTTGGCCCAGTTGGGATCAAGGAGCACGCTGTGCTCGGGGGTTTGAATGAGAAACGAGGCATGACCGATCCATGTGATGCAAAGCTGGCCGGTCTCGAGCTTGGGAAACACGGGCCGGTCTTTCTTGCCATCCCGCTTGGCAAACATCGATGGAATCAGGATTTCAGATAAAAAGTTGCGTTCGTTCCAGCCCCGACCGAACTCCATTTTCACATGATTCTCAGGGTGCTTTTTCGGTTTGGTTGGTCTGGCTGTCATTTCCTGTTCTTGACGCGGAAGCCTCATGAGGCCATCAACAAATCATCCTCCTATGTCTGTCAGCGAAAAGCAACTTTTGCGCAATCACGTTCGGAAGCTCCAGTCCGAAGCCGTGGCGGTGGAAATCCTCGAGGGGAGTGTCGCCATCCGAAGCCACTTGGAACAATTTTCGGCCTTCCAAGCAGCTTCCGTGGTTTATGGTTTTGCCCCGCTTCCCGGAGAACCCGATTGGATTCTGGATGCCCTGCCTCCCGATAAAGTTTACGCCTTCCCCCGCGTCACCGGGCGACACGTGGACTTTTTTGTTGCCGAGAGTCTCACAGAATTGGTTCCCGGAGCTTATGGAGTGAGAGAGCCGTTGACGGGTTCTCCCGCTCCGCCTCCTGGTTTGATCCTTGTGCCCGGGATGGCCTTCGATGGGCAGGGACATCGGTTGGGGCGGGGGCGGGGATTTTATGATCACATTCTGAAGACGTTTCCGGGATACCGTCTCGGGGTGGCTTTCGCCAAACAGCTCTTTCTTTCAGTGCCGTTTGAACCCCATGATGAACCCGTTCATGCCATTCTTACAGAATGCGGCGTGCAGCTTTCCGGTGGTGGAACGGCGCATCATTCGCACGAAGCAAGATCCGAGGGCTTTCACCGCCCAGGTCGAGCGTCCTGATAAAATGCCTGAGGAGCACGAGGGACGCCACCGCATCGCACCAGGCATCGTGCCAGCGTAAGTTCGGAACAGCTTCGCTGAGTTCCACCAACAGCCCGTGATGCCCGATCAGGTCACCCAGGGCATGGGATGACACGTCAGGATCAATGGCTCGGGAAAGCTTGAGGGTATCCACCCAGGGTCCGAATCCATGAAATGGAAAGGCCCGCAGGAAACGTTTTTCCGTGGAGGCCCCATGGGCAACCACCCAACGGCCTCCCAGCACGGCCTTGAATTTCGGCCAGAGTTCGTTCATGGAAGGTGACCCTTCCAGGTCCGCATCTGCGATCCCATGCACTTTCCGGGCCCGCCAGGTCACAGGCTCAGGGCTGGCAATCAGTGACTGAAACCCCAGGTCCAGCCGCAGGCTGCAACCAATCATCACTCCCACACCCACCTGAACAGGCACATCGGTCCCGCCGGGACGAACACCCGCACTCTCAAAATCAATGGCTGCAAATTCCGTTTGCTGGATGGTTCCTATCATGAACCTTTCACCCTACCGGAACCCCGGGAAAAGAAAAGATTGGTGCGGCCTCGGTTTCTCCTCGCGAAGTGGGAGCATCTCGGTCATGTTGCCCTTATGAAGGCCTACCGACGAGCGGCTGTCGCCTCAACATTTTCACCAACCCACATGGCGGTTCTTTCCGAGGCCGACGCCTTTGTGAGGAAAGTCGGTTCCGGGCTGGAGGTGTTGCATGCCGCCGAGAGGACCGAGGAGAAAGAAAAGCGCTTTCAGGAGTCCTTCACGAACCTCAATGGCAACCCCCGGGTTCATTGGGTGCCAGGCGAGAATCCCGGCGAATCACTGCTCAATGCCGCACGAACCAACGGGCACGATCTGCTCATTGCCGGAGCCTTGGAGCGCGAACCGGGTCAGGATGCCCGCGCCTTCACAGGAAGTGTTGCCAGGCTCTTGCTGGGAGAAGCCCCCTGCGACCTTCTCCTCCTGCCCCGCCCCAATGAGGGAGCCCCCAGCATCGACAATGCCTTTTTTGCCGTGGAACCGGGCGAAAATATCACGCCTTTCGTGCTGGAAGCTGCCGCCGCCCTCGGTTTGCAAAAGGTCACATTGGCCGTCGCCGAGACTCCCTTTGCGGCGGCCATCGCTGCCTCCCGCGGGGAGACTCCCCTGGACCCCTCCCATTGGGCCGATGAGATTTCCGAAACCATCGAAAAAGCGGGAATCGAGGTGGATGCCATCCGCATTGGCTCGAACACCGGCTTCGGTCTGTGCGATGCTGTTCAAGGCTTCGGTGCGGACCTGCTCATCGTGCAAGCCACCCGAAAACATGGGAAGATCATCCTGCCAACCCACATGGATTGGCTCCGCCAAGTCATCCCCACCCGGCTCTTGGTTTGCTGCAAGGATTAGACTTATCTTCTTCCCACCAAACCGGCCCTTGTTGAGGCTTGATAAAACGGAGTCTGCAATCAGGAAGCCGGCGGGTCGCCAACGGTCCCAGAACTAGCCATGAATCCCGCAAAGCTCAGGTCGCGGCGGGCTCGGGCTCGGGCTGGGCTTCTTTGCCGACAAAGACGAGTTTTTCGCCGCTGCGGGAGACCTTGATTGTTTCGCCGGGCTTGATATTCCCGCGGAGGATTTCTTCCGCCATGGGATCCTCGAGGTAACGCTCCACGGCCCGGCGCATCGGACGGGCTCCGTATTGGGGATCGTAACCTTTATCGATGAGGAAGTCCTTGGCGGTTTCATCAAGGGAAATGACAATATTTTTGGTCCTGATCCGGGCGGTGACTTTTTCGATCTCGAGGTCGATGATCTGGACGAGGTCCGGCTTGCTGAGCGTGTGAAAGACGATGATGTCATCCAAACGGTTCAAGAACTCGGGTTTGAAGACCCGCTTGGTTTCCTCCAGAATTTTGTCACGCATGATGTCATGACTTCCATCCAGCGTGGGCGCACCAAAACCAAGGGTCGTTTGCTTTTTGATGAGCTCGGCTCCGACATTGGAGGTCATGATGATGATCGTGTTCCGGAAATCGATTTTGCGGCCGAGGCTGTCCGTGATTTTTCCTTCCTCCAGAATTTGGAGAAGGAGATGCATCACATCAGGATGGCCTTTTTCAATTTCGTCAAAGAGCACCACCGAATACGGGCGGCGTCGGACGGCTTCGGAGAGTTGTCCGCCTTCTTCATAGCCGACATATCCGGGAGGAGAACCAATGAGGCGGGAGGCCGTGAATTTCTCCATGTATTCGGACATGTCGATCTGGATGAGGGCATCCCCATCGCCAAACATGAATTCCGCCAGCGTGCGGGCCAGAAAGGTTTTTCCGACACCGGTGGGGCCAAGGAAAATGAAGGACCCAATCGGACGGCGGGGATCTTTGAGATCCGCGCGGGAACGGCGAAGGGCTTTGCTGATCGCGATCACGGCCTCTTCCTGGCCGATCACTTTGCCTTTGAGTTCGCCTTCCATGGCCAAGAGCTTCTGGGTTTCGGCCTGCTCCATGCGGGAGAGGGGAACACCCGTCCACTTGGAGACGACGTGCATGATGTCATCTTCGGTGACCACCACTTCTTTCTCTTCCTTGCTGGCACGCCATTCGGAAAGGATCGTCTCCAATTTTTCTTTGGCCGTTTTTTCGTCATCGCGCAGGGACGCGGCTTTTTCGAAGTCTTGCGCCTTGATCGCGGCCTCTTTGTTGATGCGGATGCTTTCGATTTCCGCCTCGATGTCCTTCACATTGGGAGGACGGGTCATGGAGGCAATGCGGGCCCGTGAGCCGGCTTCGTCCATGACGTCGATGGCTTTGTCGGGCAGGAACCGTCCGGTGAGGTAACGGTCGGAGAGTTTCGCCGCGGCTTCCAGCGATTCGTCCAGGATGCGGGCCTTGTGATGGGCTTCGTATTTCGGACGGATACCTTTCAGGATGAGGATCGTTTCGTCCACGCTGGGGGCCTCGACTTTGACCGTTTGGAAGCGGCGTTCGAGGGCGGCGTCCTTTTCGATGTATTTGCGATATTCGTTGAGGGTCGTGGCCCCGATGCACTGAAGCTCTCCACGTGAGAGGGCCGGCTTGATGATGTTGCTGGCGTCCATGGCCCCTTCGGCCGATCCGGCGCCAACGATGGTGTGAAGCTCGTCAATGAAGAGGATCACATTTTTGTTCCGCCGGATTTCGTCCATGACGGCTTTGATGCGCTCTTCGAACTGGCCGCGGTATTTGGTGCCGGCGACCATGAGGGCCAGATCCAACGTGATGACTTTTTTGTTGTGCAGGATTTCCGGCACCGTGCCCGAAACGATTTCTGAGGCGAGTCCTTCGGCGATGGCGGTCTTGCCCACACCGGCTTCCCCGATCAGAACCGGGTTGTTTTTTGTGCGGCGGCAAAGGATCTGGATCACGCGCTCGATCTCGTCGGCCCGACCAACCACGGGATCCAATTCCCCCTTTTTGGCGAGTTCCGTGAGGTCGCGTCCGAAGGCGCGGAGGGCGGGCGTTTTGCTGTCCTTTTTGCCGGGTTCTCCGGCGGGGACTGACTCGCCTTCCTCGCCCGCGAAGTTGGGATCAAGTTCTTTGAGAATTTCGTTGCGGGTGCGCTCGATATCGACTTCCAGAGATTTGAGGACCCGGGCGGCGACTCCCTCGCCTTCCCGGAGCAGGCCGAGGAGGATGTGTTCCGTGCCGACATAGGAATGCTGGAGTGCCTTGGCTTCTTTGCCGGCCAGCGCGAGCACTTTTTTCACGCGGGGGGTGTAGGGGATGTTTCCCACCATTTTGGTTTCCGGTCCGGAGCCAACCTGTTTTTCGACTTCCATGCGCACGGTCTCAAGGTCCAACCCCATTTTTTGGAGGACATTGACTGCGACGCCCTGACCCAATTTGATGAGGCCCAGAAGAAGATGCTCGGTGCCGACATAGTTGTGGTTGAACCGATCAGCTTCCTTGCGGGCTAACGCGAGGACTTGTTGAGCGCGGGGTGTGAAGTTGTTCATCATGTTATGGCTGGCTCGTCCCTTTCTCGGATGACGTGATTTTGGCGACATCCGGAGCAGGAATTTGAGTCAATGTGGCGCGGATTAGGGCCGCGCGCAAGGTGTCCCTTTCTTCGGCACTCATTTTTTTGGCATGAGCCCCATTTTGAAGGTGGGCGGGTTGGGTTTGAATAAAGAGTTCGTCGATGGGAACCCGGTGAGCCGGGGGGAAAAGCCCGAGATCAATGCCGAGCTTGATCACAGAGAGCAAATTGAGGGCCTCTTTCGATGAAATGGAGTGGGAGTGCGATAGAACCCCATACGCCCGCCCGATCTGGTCAAGCAAGGTGACGGGTTTGTGTTGAAGGAGGAGCTGCCTGGCGTTTTGCTCGTGCTCGATGATGGTGCCAATGACCTTTTCCAGGCGCTCAATGATTTCCGTCTCCGATTCCCCGAGGGTGGTTTGGTTGGAGACTTGGAAAAGGTTGCCCATGGCCTCGGTGCCTTCGCCATGAAGACCCCGCACGGCCAACCCGATCTTGTTCACCGAATTGATGATCTTGTTGATTTGGTCCCCCATCACAAGAGCCGGAAGGTGAATCATGGCCGAGGCCCTCATGCCGGTGCCGACATTGGTGGGACATGCGGTGAGGTAGCCAAGCTGGGGGTGAAACGCATAATCCAACAACGACTCCAGGCCGGAATCCGCCGCGTTGATCGTGTCATAGACTTTCGTCAACTGAAGTCCGCAGGCCATGGCCTGCATCCGGAGGTGATCCTCCTCATTGATCATGACGCTGAGCGATTGCTGCGGGTTGATGACGACGGCGCTGCCCACGCCTTTGGCAGCGTGTTCCCGGCTGATCAAATGACGCTCGACAAGAATCTGTTTTTCCAACGAGGAGAGGGCCTCCAAATTTTCGGAGCAGGCCCCTTTCATTTCGGGGAGACGCTCGACGGCACTTTTGGCCTCGTGGAGAACTTCCACCCGTTCATTTTTTTTGGCCCAGCCCGGGAATGGGCGCTCGCGCAGGTTGCGGGCCAGCCGGACGCGGCTGCTGAAAACTATTTGGCCGTGAGGCCCTTCCCCCCGGAGCCAGTCGCCGGATTTTTCAAAGATGCGGGAAAGGTCCATCAGACGCTGGGTTGATCGGCTTCAATTTGCCGGATTTGGTCGCGCAGGTTGGCGGCGAGCTCGTATTGCTCGGTGGCCACGGCCTCATCCAGGTTGCTGCGAAGGGTTTTGATCCGTGAGTCGAGCTGGCGCAGTTCCGCAAGGCGGGCTGGAACTTTGCCGGTGTGGACAATGCCCTTGTGCATGTTTTTCAGCATGCTTTCCAAATGCGTGGCAAAAACATCGTAGCAAGCGCTGCAGCCCAACCGACCGGTTTTTTTGAGGTCGGCGAACGTGAACCCACAGACATGACATTTGATTTTGGGAGCCCCGGGCGCATCGATTTCCTTCTCCGAGCCCAGGCCAAGAAGCACATCGGTGAGCGCAAACCCCGTGGGGTCATTCACGCCTTTTTCTTTCGAGCAGGCCTCGCACAAATTCACTTTGTGCATTTTGCCATCGACGATTTGTGTCAGGAAAACCGTCGCTTCCTTGTCATCGCAGGCATCGCATTTCATTGGTATTTCAATAGATCGCCGTGCCTGTGGTTTCTGTCAACTCATGGAAGCGGGCCATGATGCGTTTTGTGAGCGGACCGGGCTTGCCATCACCAATGGCGCGGCCATCCAGCGTCACCGCCGGAATGACCTCGGCCGCCGTTCCTGTGAGGAAACATTCGTCGGCCGTGTAAATATCGTAACGCGTCATCAGAGGTTCGGAAATGGGGATTCCAAACTCCGCGGCAATTTCAAAAACCACCGCGCGGGTCACCCCTGAGAGCGCTCCCGAAGAAATCGGGGGGGTCGTCAGCACACCGTCTCGCACGAGAAAAATGTTGTCGCCGGTGCATTCTGCCACGTAGCCCTGCTCATTCAACATCAGCCCCTCTCCGGCTCCGGCGTGCTGGGCTTCGAGCTTTGCGAGGACATTGTTCAAGTAATTCAGCGATTTCACCATCGGGCTTAGCGCGCCATGCGGGATCCGGCGGGTCGAACACGTTGCCACCGAAAGTCCGTTTTCGTATTTTTCCCGAGGGTAGAGGGTGATCTTGGAAGCGATGACAATGATTGTTGGCACCGGACAAAGCAGCGGATTCAGCCCGAGATCCCCGATGCCACGGGTGACCACCAGCCGCACATACCCATCCAGAAGCTCATTGGCCTTGATGGTTTCCACCACCGCGCCCGCCATGGCTTCTTTGGTGATCGGAATCACCATGGAAATGGCCTTGGCCGAATCGTAAAGCCTGCGCACATGTTCTTCCAAACGGAAGACCTTCCCATGGTAAAATCTGATCCCCTCAAAGACCCCGTCCCCATAAAGAAGACCGTGATCGAACACGGAGATTTTTGCTTCGTCTTTCTCAAGCAGCTGACCGTCGATGTAAATTTTCATAAATTCTGTGGCTGGGTGCCTCTGGCGAGACAGATGACCGAAAAGGTTTAACCGACAAATCTGACGGAGAACCGGCACAGAGTCAAACGCCCTTGTTGAACCTTGTTGAACCCAGCCGGCAGTCGGGTTCGAACCGACGACCTGCCGATTACAAATCGG
>JBBECL010000368.1:0-10359 GCA_040881805.1 Terrimicrobiaceae bacterium
AGACGCCCATGCCCCCTGGAAGAACCGCAGTTTGCACTTATCGGGCATGCGCCCGAAGGCCCTATGAGATGAAATTTCCACTTGCTACAATTCGTCGTTGAATTATGCTTTGTCAAACAGCCCGTTTTTATGAATGTTCAGGATCGTTCTTCCGGCAATCGGACGATCAAAACCTTATTATAATAATACTTGTCTGATGTCTGCTGATTCCCTCCCCTCCTCCTCCCAACCGGCCCCAGGTGCGGATTGCGCTGACAAAGCACCGCTGAATGCAGCTTACCGAAATGCGTCCCTCCCATTGGACCAACGTGTTGAGGATCTGCTGGCGCGGATGACCCTCGAAGAAAAACTGGGGCAGTTAAACCAGCAGTTATTTCAGAGCCATGAGACAGCGGAGCAATGGGTTGAGAAGGTGAGAGCCGCCACGGTCGGCTCTTTCTACACGCAGCAGACCGGGCCAACTCTTCATAACCAACTGCAAAAGGTGGCGATCGAGGAATCCCGTTTGGGTATTCCACTTAGCTTCGGAACTGACATCATCCATGGCTGTCGGGTGATTTTTCCGGTCAGTCTGGGCCTTTCCTGCGGCTGGGAGCCGGGGCTGCTGGAACGCTCACAATCCGTGGCTGCGCGGGAGGCGCGGCAATGCGGCGTCGCCTGGATTTTTGCTCCGATGTGCGATCTGGCGCGCGACGCCCGCTGGGGCCGCGTGGTCGAAACATGCGGGGAGGATCCATGGCTCAATTCAATTTGCGTGGCAGCCCAGGTGCGAGGATTTCAGGGGGAGAATCCCGCCGCGCCGGATCGGGTGGCCGCTTGTCTGAAACATTTCGTGGCCTATGGGGCCGTCGCGGGTGGACGGGACTACAATCACACGGAGGTTCCCGAATCCATCCTGCGTCAATCGCATCTGCCGCCATTTTTTGCCGGGGTCGAAGCGGGGGCGCTCACGGTGATGAGCAGCTTCAATACAATTGATGGCATCCCGGCTGCCGCCAATCGTCATGTGCTGACAGAAATTCTGCGGAATGAATGGGGATTTGCGGGCGCGGTGATCAGCGATTGGGAAGCGATTGGCGAGATGGTGAAGTGGGGATTTGCCAGGGACCAGGCGGAGGCTGCCCGGCTTGGCATTGAGGCCGGCAATGATGTGGAGATGCTGGGCGGTCATTACTCCCGAACGCTGGCTGCCGAGGTGGAGGCCGGACGCGTGGCCGAAGGCACGATCGACACCGCCGTTCGCAGACTGCTCCTGGTCAAATTTCTAACCGGGCTTTTTGATCACCCGTTGACCGATGAAAGCACGAATCTCTTTGACGCGCCAATTGCGGAATCTGATCTCGCCCTGGCACGTGAGTGTGTGATTCGGTCCGCCGTGCTGCTGAAAAATGAGAAGGCTCTTTTGCCACTTTCGAAAAATCTCAAGAACGTCGCGCTGATCGGTCCCTTCGGTGCGGATCGCTTGGAAATGCTCGGAGCATGGAAAGGCCTCGGTTGCGTTGAGGATGTGGTGACACTTGCGGAAGGCATTGCGGCGAAGCTGTCCGGTCCGGACATTCTCCGATGCGTTGTGGGTTGTCCGATCAACACGATTTTGCGCACGAAGACGCTCGTTGACGGCCGGATCGTGGCCGACGAGGACGCGCAGCATGTTCCCGATTTGCTGGAACTCGATGAGGCGACCCAAGCGGCTACCAAGGCGGACGTCGTGATCATGGCTTTGGGAGAACCTTGCGGATGGACGGGCGAATGCGGATCGCGGGCTTCGTTGGGATTCACCGGTCATCAACAGCAACTGTTTGACGCAGTCGCCGCCACGGGCAAAAAAATCGTCACGGTGGTTTTCAGCGGACGTCCCCTCGCGCTTCCGGCGGTGCTCGAAAAATCGGCGGCGGTCTTGTTTGCCTGGCAACCCGGGATTCAGGCCGGCAACGGCATTGCGGATCTTTTGTTTGGTGATGCGGCTCCTTCGGGTCGCCTGACCATATCGGTGCCGCGTGATGTATGTCAGGTTCCGGTGTATTACAACCGCTACAAGACAGGACGTCCGTTCAGCTCCGCGACGGATTATCGGGATTTCCCGCGCGACCCGCAGTTCTGGTTTGGATACGGACTCACCTTCACCACCTTCGAATACGGCGTGGTGGAAATCCAGCCAGCCACAGAAGGAAATGCCGCCGTCGCCCGGGCGACGATCACCAACACCGGCAAGCGTGCCGGGCATGAAGTCGCCCAACTCTACATCCGACAACTGGCTTGTTCCCATGCCGTGCGGCCCGAGCAGGAACTCCGTGGATTTCAGCGCATCGCACTCGATCCCGGCGAAACCACCGACGTTTCTTTCCAGCTCACCAGCGAGGTGCTCGGGTTTTGGGCGAGGGATGGGAAATGGCACGCGGAGGTCGGCGATTACCACCTCTGGATCGCTCCTCAGGCGCAAATCGGCGAGCCAACGACGTTCACGTTCAAGTCACATCATTGAATCTCGGTGGAAAATCTCATTCGCCCAGAATCATGAGGGGCCAAACTTTGGGATTCCGGTCGCAATGGGCACCCGGCTCGGTGGCAAGACTAAGTCCCTTTTCTCCCAAAGTGCCATCGTCCTTGCGGTCGTGTAGAAACAGGCCAAAGCCTGCGGTGTAGCCGGACTCCAGCCTCATTGGGGCAAGATACTTCCGCGGGAAGGTGATCGTGTAGGCATATTTGGTTGGGGAGATCCTCGTGAATTCGCTTTTTATTCCCTTCGCCGCTTCTTCTTTTGTCGGAAATTCCACGCCGCCTGCATATTCCTTGAACACCTCATAGAACCGGTAGGCCCGCGCTGGCCCGCTGGTGCCTTTCGGATTGTCCGGAGAGAAATCGTAGCGGTAGTCGTCGAGATCGAATCCTTCGTTGCCCAGTCTTCCGTTTGCTGCGCAGTCAAAATAAACCTCGAGGCAGCCGTCCAGCAGGAAAAGCGACTCCTGCTGCGCTTGCGCGGATGACCAGAACTTTGGCTCGTCGGGATTAAGAACATCATCCTCTGCTTCCACCCGCAGATAGAAGTTCTCATCGTCCCAAGCCGCCTGGAATTTGGCCGCCACATCGCCGGGATGCCCGCCCGCCGTCTGCTTCATGTCCACGACCGGGCGAAACATGTTCGTAATCGGGATCGATGGCACCTTGCTCCAATCCGGAACCCCGCTCACTTTCGGCACGAAAAAATAGTCCATCTTCCACGGCTTGGACACCGGATCGGCATCGGGTTGTTTGACGACATAGTCTTTGTTCCACGAAAACATTTTCCCAAACCCCGTCTCCAATCCGGCGGTAACTTTCACATTTTGTTCCTGGCTGGCTGGCACTTGGAACGGCACGGATTTTCCTGCAACTTCCAGATCGCCCGTCTGCTCCCGGCTTGTCTGATTTTTCACCTTGGCCTGAATTTCCCCCGTCTGTGTTGGCAGGTAGCTCACCTTCACATTCGAGCCGGCTCCGAGAATCTCAGCGCTCTGAAGTGCCTTGGCCAGAGCCTGCGGGTCTTTGCTTTTGAGAAAGAGCGGCGCGGGTGTGAGTCGGATATCCACCAGGCCATCGGGTCCGGCCTTGAGCGAATACGAACGCCCCATCAGGTCAATCAGCTCGGGAAGTTCGCCCTCAAACCGAACGCGCATCACCGGTCCACGAACAAATCCCCGCTCCACATCGTCGATCGTGCACCACATCGCCGCCACACCGCCGTTCGTTTTGTCGTCGAAAGCGTAGCCCCGCACGCCTGCGGCCGGACGGATGTCTCCAATAAACTTCGGTTCGCCCAGCAAATGCCCCAACGTATTGGTTCCAAGCAAGAAGCTGGTCGGCGTGAGATTATAGTCAACCAGCCGCGCAAAGTCCCCTTGCCATGTGTTGAAGTGCGGCACCTGCGGCCAGTATTTGAGGCAGATGATGAATTGCCGCGCCATCTTTGAGGCGTGCAGAAATTCGTGAAGCCCCTGATCGTAGGAGGGCTGCCCGCCACCGTAGGCATAATCGGGACCATCCCCCCAAACATTGGAACTTGTTCCGCCTCCCTCATTGAGAATCATAGGCGTCTCCACGCCGTAGCCGAACTTGGCGATGCTATCGCGCAGCATTTGGAGTGACTCGTCCAAATCACCGGCCCCGAGCGTTCCGTCAATCGAGCCATAAGGGTGAATGGCCACGCCATCCCACTTCACCCGTCCTTCTGTCGCCGCGAGGAAGGCCTCTGTATCTTCCCGTCCACGGGTTTTTCCGTAACCCGACGTTCCTCCTGATGGCAGGGCAAGCGCCTTCGGATTTCCGCGTTTGATTCCGCGGTAAAAGGCTTCCTGCAGCTTGGCGAATTCCTTGAAATCGCGACGATCCCTCAACGGCGGGAAAACAATTTCCTCCTCCGTGGCAATGCTCCAGACCCGCACATACGGGCATTCCCGCGCCATCTTTTCGCAAAGGTCCTCGAACCTCTTGAGCACTTCCTCGCTGTAGGACTCGAACTCCGGGATGACTTTTCTTTCCTCCGCAGTCCGCCATTCCCGCGGGTTGATGGACATCATAAAGAGATAATCCGGATGCCTCTGGTTCCGTTGGTCGCCGGTCAAATGCGGGCAAATGGTGACTTCGTGCGTATAATCAGCGATGTCAAACCTCTCCCGCAGCTCGTAAGCCATGGGGGAGGTCAGTTTGCCGGCTCCATAACTGGTCGATCCCACAAAACCAAGGCGCTGCATGAGTTCCAATTCCTCAACCGTGCGATTGATCCGGGCATCCGAACTGGCCCCATATAAGTCCTTGGTGGCATGCGTGCCATCCAGCGAATCAATGATCGTGAACCGGCTATATTGGTCATAGGCCATGGTTCCCGACACCTCAAAGTTCGCCTTCAAAAAATACACCCCGGTGGCTAGTTTCAGTTCATCAAAAGGAAGCGGGATCGTTTCCCCGGCCCGAGCGTCAAAGCTTTTGCTCCAAACCGTCTTTTTGTAGAAATCCTTCAGTTCAAGGAAAAGTTTCCCTTGGGTGCCCGGTTCCCCGCGAACCACAAACTTTGCCTCGATCGGGTCGCCATACTCCAGATTGTTTTGCAGATGGGTGGTCGTGAAATCGCCTTCCAGCGGCGGAGCCACAAATGCCGTCGGCTCTGTGCCAGCCTCGAATTGCATTCCGTCCAGCCAGATCCTCCCCTGTTTTTCATCGGCCCTGAGAATGAAGTTCACCGGTGCCCCGTCCGAGACAAACGTTTGGGATATCCGCTGCCAATCCGTGCCGAGTTTTTCGTAGGTGGCCTGCTCCAAGGTTTCCCTCGTAAATTGCCCCCCCTCTTTGCTGCTGACCGGCAGGAGCTTGATTCCGGCGCCTTCTGTCTCCGCCTTCGCATAGTAGCTGAGGGTGTAGGTTTTTCCTTTCTCGCCCGGCAGCGCGAAGCTCATCACATCCACCGCACCAGCCTGCACCGGATTAATCACCATCGCCTGTTTGCCGAAGAACCCGTTCTCAGGATCGATGTCATAGCGGAGAACTTCCGACGGATAGTATTTGCCCCCGCCTGTGTAGAAGCGCCAATGACGCAACCCCTGATCGAAACTCGGATTCGCAAACAAATTATGCGTCGGTGATTGCGGGATGTGTAAAGCGTCCTGTGCCCATAAGTCGTGACCCTCGATCGGTGGCGGCGCGTCTTTGTCCGGCACAGCCACCTCGCCCAAATCGAAAATCACCGAATTCTGAGGACGTTTTCCGGTGAGCATGAAGCCCAAATCAATCCGCCCGTGCTGCGAAACCTCCCGTAGAGAACCGCTGAGCCCCTCCTGCGATTGGACCGTGAATCCCTGGAGCGGTTTGTCTGGTGCGAAAGAGAGCTTGTTCAATGTCCCCTCCCAGATGACCTGCTTTTCCCCTTCCTTGGCTTTCAGTTCATCCAAAGGCTTTGGCTCAATGGCTGTGCCGTCAATTTTGAGCCCGTCCTTGCGGTAGTCTCCCTTGATTTCAAAATACACGGAGTAGTTGCCGAGTTCTTTGCTCTCCGTCCGGAATTTTTCCATCTGCTCCTCCGTCACGCCGAGGTCCCACGAGACCTCCACGCGGCTGTCTCCAAGCGATTTGATTTGATAAAACGCTTCCGTCTTCGTGCCGTCGGGCAGCGGGTAATGATGACTCCACCGGATGGTCCCCGCCTTCGCGTCCGACACAAACTTCGGAGCCTCCAGCGGACTGCCGCCAAAAATCGGCACGGCCTTGTTGGCTTTGTCCTGATAGCCCCCCACCAAGATCATTTCAAACGCCGGCACTTCGTTAACAAACAGCGAAATGACATTATCCGATCCGGTCTCCATCCGCTTGTCCCGGCCTTCCCGAACCGCAAAACGCTTGTTGCCAAAAACCAGAGTCGCCGTCTCCGCAGGCTGGTTGTTGGCTTTTGCATCCAGAAACGAGGACACGCGCACCTCCCCCTCCTTGCGCTCCCCTTTCTTCACCTCAAACGGAGGCACAAAGTCAGGCCCGAAGGCGTCCTGCCCCATGGCCGCGTATTGGCAAAATTTTCCACCCGAATACAACTCGCTTTGGCTGATGATCGGCGGTTATCGGATTGCTGAGCAAAAGGGCCTCTCGGACGGGGAATTTAATAAGATCAAAATCGTCATCGAAGACCGGAAGATTTCTTTTTTTCAGAACGACCAACTCACAGCGATCACCAGCGAGGTCAAGCCCAGCACGATGCCGCTAAAATTCGGCGCCATCCAAGAGAAGCCCACCGAGGCTTATGAGTTCAGAAACATCCGGATTTTTGATTCCGCCGTTTTTCCCGCCGGCTATGCGCCGCCCGTTGACAAGTTGCGAAACTACGGCGGCGACGGATTTTTCATGCACCGCGTTGATGTCAAAGATGCATCCCTTCCGCGAATTCTTGTGGTTGGAGACTCGATTTCGGGCGGCTACCAAAATTTTATCACCGAGCATTTCAAAGACAAAGCCTATGTGGATTTTTGGATTGGTGGCCACTGGTTCGGAGAAACCGCGCGGGGGCCGGATTCACCGGCCAAGCGGGCCTGGGACGGAGTGCTCGCCAACGGTCCCTATGACGCCATCTCCTGGAATGCCATGACCCTGCACATGTGGAATGGTGACCCCGGACGGTGTGACGAAACCACGTATCCGGCCAATATGACCGAGGTCGTTCAGCACATTCAGAAAACGGCACCCCAGACAAAATTCATCTGGGTGCGATGCACTCCGGTGCGGACGACTCCGCAGAGCGGCCCCGTCGGCCTCGATCCCGTGAGGAATGGCATCGTTCTCCGACTCAACGCGGTGACGGACGAGATCATGAAGGCGCACGGCATTCCGATTGTCGATGCCTACGGAATCGCTCTCCCGCAAATGCACACCATCCCGGAAGGATCGCAGGATGCCGTGCACTGGGGCGATAAGGTTTACGCTGAGATTGCCGATGCGATTATCAAAGAGATCGAGATAGCTTTAACAGAGAGGAAGAATGAGAAATAGTCGTTGCTGAAAAAATCCTTGCGATGTTTTGTTTGGCGTTTTCAGGGCAAAAGGAGGCAACACCCCCGGCGAGTGATCGAGGTGATCGGGGCCATTGTCTTCGGAGTTGCACAGGACGACAACGGTTGCGGGGTTCCCTTGCTTTTCCTTTCCGCTGAACAGCAGCACCGGCAGGGGACGGCCTTCGATGTTTTTCCACAGGATGTCTGTAATTTGCCGACCCCGCCAAGTCCACCTCTTGATTGATCAGCAATCAGTTTCTGAGCCGGTAGGTCTTCCGGTATTGCCTTGGGGATTGACCAATTTCCAGATGAAAACGGCGCGAAAAATAGAGCTCGTCATCAAACCCGGTGAGCGTGGCAATTTCTTTGATCCGCAAGTTGGTTTCGACAAGCAGGCGGCAGGCCTCGGCCATGCGCAGTTCCTGAAGGTATTTGGCTGGGGGACTGCCAAAAGTTTCTATCCAGCGGCGTCGGAAGGTTGTTGTCGAGTAACCGTGCTTTGCCGCCAATTTCTCAAAGTCCCACTTCGAGGAAAGTCCCTCGCGCAGACTGGTGGCGATGACGCTGATGCCGGCCTCTGATTTCCATGGAGCGCCGGGAGCCAGCCAGGTGTCCAATATGGCCTGCTCGGCAATTCGATCCACACGGTCCACAACCCATGTGGGATCGGAAGCCCGGGCCAGTGCTGCAAATTCTGCCAAGTGAATGTGCAAAGAGACGGGGTCCGCAACCGACCACACAGGTTTCTGCAGATCGATCAGTCCGCAGTCTTGAAAGCGGTTGAATGCGGATCGATGGTAAACCAAATACCATTCCGTCCATGATCCTTCCGTGGGCCCGTAAATCGTGGATTCCCCCGGCCATTGGGTGATCACACACGGAGCCTGCACGGGCCATGTTTTCCCGTCTTTTTCAAAGCGGCCTTCCCCACTCAGGATTATGGAGAAATTGCAGGTGCCGAAGCGGGTATCCACCCATGTGGCTTTCTCGGCAAGATATTCCGAAGAAACCAGGGGGCAGGTGCTGGGGTGACGGCGGGGATAAGGAGCCCAGTGTTTGGTCAAAAAATCCATGTTTTTGGATGAATCGTTCATCCACAATACAAAGCAAACCGCGTATTGTCACGATTCACTAACGACCTATGAAAAAAGCCCTGTTCCTCGCCGGCGGTTGGGATGGCCACCAGCCAGACAAAATCGTCCATTTATTTTCTGAAGCCCTCCGCACGCACAACTTTGAAACCGAAGTGGTGACATCCTTGGATCTGCTGGGTGACGAAGCCGCTTTAAAATCCTATGACCTCATTTCGCCCTGCTGGACAATGGGGTCGCTCACCAAGGAGCAAAGCGAGGGGTTGCTGGGCGCCGTCAAGAACGGGGTCGCGTTGGCTGGTCTTCATGGGGGCATGGGAGATGCCTTTCGCGGGAATCTTGATTTCGAATGGATGGTGGGCGGACATTTTGTCGGTCATCCCCATGTGGGCGACTACACGGTTCGCATCAAAGATTTTGCCAGCCCGATCACAGCTGGATTGCCGGTAGCTTTCCCTTACAACTCCGAGCAATACTACATGATGATGGACCCTTCCGTGCACATCTTGGCAGATACGGAATATGTCTATGAAGGACGGCACATCACCATGCCCGTGGCCTGGATCCGTCATTGGGGAAAAGGGCGGGTCTTTTATTCCTCGCTGGGACACGACCCCCTCGAATTTGAAAAATATCCAGAAGCCATGACCCTCACCGTGCGTGGACTGCTCTGGGCCGCGGCAGCCCTTTAGATTTTATGAAAACCTACAAAAAAACTACCGACCTCAAAGTGGGAGTGATTGGATACGGCGGGGCCTTCAATATGGGCCGTCAACACCTCCAACAAATGCAAAGCGCGGGCATGGTGCCTGTCGCTGCGGCCGAAGTGGACCCGTCGCGTCTTGCCGTGGCCAGTGAGGATTTTCCAGGCATCGCCACCTTTTCAAGCGTCACGGAAATGTTAAAAACGTCGGAGGTGGATCTGGTGGTCATTATCACCCCCCACAACACCCACGCGACCCTGGCTATCGAATGCCTCAAAGCCGGGCGTCATGTCGTCTGTGAAAAACCCCTGGCCATCACCACCGCCGAGGTGGATGCCATGATCCAAGCCGCGAAAAAATCTGGCACCATGCTTTCCACATACCACAATCGTCACTGGGATGGTCGAATCCTGCACGCCGTGGATCTTATCAAAAAACGGAAAATCCTTGGTGAGGTCGTCCGCATCGAGTGCCACATGGGAGGTTACTCAAAACCGGGGGATTGGTGGCGGACCAGCCGCACGATCTCCGGCGGGATTCTCTACGACTGGGGCGTCCACCTTTTGGAATATTCCCTCCAGTTGATCGATGCGGAGGTGAAAGAGGTCAGTGGTTTTGCCCACGAAGGTTTCTGGGGTCCACAAACGAAGTGGAAGGACGATGCCAATGAAGACGAAGGGTTCCTCGTTGTGCGCTTCCAAGGCTCCCAGTGGCTGACCCTGGGTATCACCCACCTCGACTCCAAAGGCAAAGAGGGCTGGGTCGAAGTCACCGGAACAAAAGGCAGCCTCGTCATTGATGGCGGGCACAGCACCCTTTACCAGCACCTCAAAGGCCGCAGCGTGACCACCAAAATGAGCCACCCCAAAGATGAAGGCCTCCGCTACTATGAAAATGTGGCCGACCACCTGACGGGAAAAGCCGATCTCATCATCACCGCCGAGTGGTCCCGCCGCCCCATCCACATCCTTGACCTCGCCGCCCGCAGTGCAAAAGCCGGAAAAGCCCTGCCCGCCAAATACGCGTGACCCCCACTGGCCCCAAGGGACTTAATATCCGGCC
>JBBECL010000369.1:0-10319 GCA_040881805.1 Terrimicrobiaceae bacterium
TTCTTTCACGCTCATCACCAACAACGGCAACGAGATTCGACGGGACATTGCCACGCTCGTGCAGGACAACCTCCGTCAAATTGGTATTGAAGTGAAAATTGAGATGTATGAGTGGGCGGTGTTTTTAAGAAACTTTATCAACAAAGGGGAATTTGATGCCATGGTGCTCGGGTGGGCTCTTGGCCCCGACTATGATCAATACCAGATCTGGCACTCTTCCCAGGCCAACCCCGAACAGCTCAATGTGGTGGGTTACAACAATCCCAAAGTGGATCGCCTCCTTGAGCAGATCCGTCAGGAATACCAGCGCACCAAAATTGTTTCCATGGCCGGCAAGATGCAGGAAATCATTTACCGCCAGCAGCCCTACCTTTTCCTGTATGTGCCGGAGAGCACTTCGGTCGTTTGGAAGGATTCTTTCCGCATCCGCCGACCCGTTGATGGCGGGTGGGTGGACACTCCCATTGAAATGACCAAAGCCGGGTGGAGCTATTTCTCGGATTGGTTTTACCGCCCGGAATTTGCGTCGAAGCTCCCACCGTTGAAAGAGGCATCCACCCCGTAGCCCCATGCTGAATTTTATTCTCAGACGCCTCGCGATTAGTTCGGTCCTGATCTTTATGATCAGCATCATCTCGTTTTTGATGATCATTCTGGCACCGGGTGGCCCGAATCCTTGGGGGGAACTCAATCCCAAGATCACGCCCCAAGTGAAGGAGATGTTCCGAAAAAAGTTCCATTTGGACCGCCCGATCCACGAGCAATATTTTCTTAACATGCGGGACCTCTTCACGGGGCGCCTCAAAAGCATCAAGGACGAGCGTCCGGTCATCTCGCGCATCCTCGAACGCCTGCCTGCCACGCTCACACTCAACCTTTATGCCATCTCCCTTTCCATGGTGTTCGGCCTTCTGTGGGGGGTCTGGGCCGCCCGGCGTGCCGGCACCACGGCGGACATGTTGTCCTCCATGGGGGCGTTTGCGCTCATTGCCCTTCCGGGATTCTGGGTGGCGTATTTGATTTTGATCGGGCTGGTCAATTTTACCGGGGTTCCCGTGCTGGGCACCCAATCTTATGGCATCGATTTTCCCACGTTTGCCAACCAGTGGTTGGACCGCCTCTGGCATGTGGTGCTGCCCGGAACGATTCTGGCTTTGGGAGGCATTGCCGTTCAGTCGCGTTACATCCGCGCGACGGTGCTGGAGGCCATGCATGAAGATTATATCCGCACCGCCCGGGCGAAGGGCCTGCCAGAAGAAACTGTCTTTTACAAACATGCGCTCCGCAATGCCGTCCGCCCGCTGATCACGGGAATCGGCAGCCTGTTGCCTGCGCTCATTGGGGGTTCCCTGATTATCGAAACAATCTTTGCCTATCCCGGCATGGGGCGTTTGGGTTATGAGGCTGTGCTTGAGCGCGATTATCCCACCTTGGTTGCCCTGAATTTTATTGTTGCAGCCCTCATCCTCCTCGGCAACCTGCTGGCCGACGTTCTTTACGCGGTGGTTGATCCCCGCGTCCGACTGGAATGACCACCGCACCCACCAAAGCCACCAGTGCCCCCGTGCCTGCCAGCACGCCCGCCCGGCGTGTCCTGCGCAAATTTTTTGCCAACCCCGTGGCCATTGGCGGGTTGGTGGTCATTGTCATCTTTGTCCTCACAGCCCTCATCACAGGAATCTGTGCGCTGTTTGGAATTTATTTTCCCTATGACCCCAATGCGACCAACCTTGCCAACAAACTGAATCCGCCTTCGGTGGCGCATTGGCTGGGCACGGACAATCTGGGGCGGGATGTGCTTTCCCGGCTGCTGAACGGTTCCTATATTTCGTTGTCGGTGGGGTTTGTGGCGATGGCGGTGTCGCTGTTTTTGGGTGTCGTGATCGGGGCGGTGAGTGGTTATTATGGCGGGTGGATTGACAACATCCTCATGCGCATCGTGGATGCGTTGCTCTGTTTTCCCTCCTTTTTTCTGATCCTCACAGCCGTGGCCTTGTTGGGGCCGGATATCCGCATCATTATTTTGGTCATCGGGCTTCTCAGTTGGACGGGCACGGCCCGGTTGGTTCGTGCGGAGTTTCTGACCCTGCGCGAAACAGAATACGTCCGGGCGGCCCGGGCCCTTGGTCAACGGACTTTCCCCATTATTTTCCGTCATATTTTGCCAAACGCCTTTGCTCCCATTTTTGTCACGGCCGTGGTGGGCATCCCGGATGCCATCTTGATCGAAGCGGGGCTGAGCTTTATCAACCTGGGGGTTCAACCTCCGCAGGCGACCTGGGGAAATATCATCACCGACGGCAGATCCTATCTCCTGGATGCGTGGTGGTTGATTGTGTTTCCAGGTCTCGCGATTTTCCTCGCTGCCCTGTCTTTTTATCTGGTGGGGGATGCGCTCCGCTCGGCCACCAACACCCGTCAGCAAAGCAAATAATCCTTATGAGCACACTTCTGGAAGTTCGAAATTTGCGGATTCGTTTTCGTGGTCAGGAAGGCCCGGTTGAGGCCGTGCGAAACATTTCTTTTTCCATGAACCAAGGTGGTTCCCTGGCCATCGTTGGCGAGAGCGGAAGCGGCAAAAGTGTCACGGCTCTTTCTCTCACCCGCCTGCTTCCGGTCCCTCCCGCCCAGTATCTGGGAGGGGACATTCTTTTTGAAGGGGAAAGTGTTCTCAAGATGTCCTCCGAGCGCTTGCGCAAGGTGAGGGGAGGTGGGATCGCCTATGTCTTTCAAGAACCGTCCACCTCGATGAACCCGGTTTATTCCATCCGCAGCCAGATCGCGGAGGCCATCCACCTTCACCGCCCGGAAGTCAAAGATGTGGACGCCGAAATCATCAAATGGCTCGATGCGGTCGGCATTGTCGATTCCCGCCGTCGCCTCCATGACTATCCCCATCAACTCAGCGGCGGAATGCTCCAACGGGCTATGATTGCGATGGCCCTCAGTTGCCAGCCGAAGCTCCTTGTCGCCGACGAACCCACGACGGCTCTCGATGTGACCATTCAAGCGCAAATCTTGGCCGAACTCCGCCGCCTGCGCACCGAATTTGGCATGGCCCTCATCCTCATCACCCACAACTTCGCCATCATCCAAGGCCTCTGCGACCGGGTGGCTGTCATGTATCGCGGTGAGATCGTCGAATACGGGGACACCGAAAGCATCCTGCGGTCACCCCAACATCCCTACACCAAGGCCCTGCTCGCCTGCATTCCCCGCCTTGGCGGCAAAAAACAGCGGCTTCAAACGATCGGGGATCTGGGGTATTGAGCGGCGTCTTCTAGGATTGATACATCGCGATGATGATTAAAATCACGACGAGCGCCGCAAGGACCGCGAGCGTGATTTTCACCCAGCTCAACGGATACTCGCCAGCCATTTTTCCGGTGTAACCATTCACCACGACTTGGAAGGATTTTGCTCCATAAGTGTAGGTCCCAAGCCAGACCGGCACGAGGATATGCTTGAACGTGCGGCCTTGGTAGGTGGAGGAAATTTGTAAATTCCTATGAGTGTCGCCCGGCACGTCACGCGAGCAAAGTTTGTGGATCGTGGCGTCCATTTGTTCCTTGCTGACCTGTGAGGCTTGACGGAGATCGACCTGGTAGCGTTCCACTGTCCAGCCACGCACGTAGGCGGGTTCGTAAGGCTTGAGGTCCTTGGTTGTGGGAAATGGCTCCACTTTGCGCAAAAGGTCGGAGTGCACGCCCGCCGTGCCGGGCACCGCATCATCATCAAAGAAGTGCGAGAGGTGGCCGGCACTTGGTTTCCATCGCGTCTTCCTCACCCGACGCGTGGCATTTTTCCCATTCGCATCGCGATAAGACTCGGTTTCATAATAATAATAGCCGGACTCTGCGGTCCAGTCGGCATCAACGTGGGCATCGAATGTCCAGTAAGGGAGATAAATGCCGTGCAGGGTGTCGGTGAGTGCGGCACGTTTCAACTTGGTTGGCGCCCACCAGCGGTTCCCATACCACGTGCGAAGCTGGTCGCGGGCTTGGGTGGAGGGGATCACTGACGGAAGCAGGCTTTCCGGCGTCACCGCATCCTTGAGATCGTCCACGGCGACAATGGACGGTGACCCGCAGAAATCGCAGCGTTGGGCGGCCCGGTCAGGGTCAAAAATGCTGATGGCCTGGCAGCTCTCGCATTTCACGGATTTTTTCTCAGCCCTGAGTCCACGACGATCGGGTGAGATCGATGCCAGCGATTTTTCCAAATCGTGTTCGACAATCGAGGCGCCCAAAGGGTCCACTCCGTCATTCCATGGCAGAATGGTGCCACAATACGGGCAGGCCAGCGCTTTTTTGGCCGGATTCCACTCCGCATCCCCGCCGCATTCCGGGCAGGGATGCTTTCGTAAAGCGCTGACTTCGGCCATGGCGGCAGGGGCTACCCGGCGAGGAACGCGTCAATCGCAGCGCGGGAAATCCGATAGGCGCTGCCAATTTTTTTGCCTTTCAATTCTCCGGCGTCAATGGAGGAGATCACATCCGCCTCGGTGACGCCAAGAATCTGGGCGGTCTCCGCCGGGCTGAGGAGTTCAGGGACTCCGGCCGGAGCGGATGCTGCCGACGGGGAACCCATTTGACCCTGCATGTTCTTCATCATTTCCTGGGCCATTCCGAAGCCCATGGCCATTTGTCCGGCCGCCGCAGCAGGAGATCCGCCGCCGTCCGCACCTCCCTTGGTCATGGATTCGGCCATTTGAAACTTCACGTATTCGTTGAGGTTGCCAATCGCGCCCATACTGGACCGCTTGTCAATCGCCGCTTCCACTTCCGGGGGCACGGACACGTTTTCAACAATAAAACTCGTGATCTCGATGCCATACTTCTCGGTGACTTGTGGATTGATGAGTGGCAAAAGCGCCTCGCCAAGTTCCGAATATCGGGTCGCCACGTCCAGCGCCGGAACTCCCGCGGAAGCAAGCGCTTCACTGAAAACACTGACAATCCGCGACCGCATGGTTTCGGCAAATTCATCCAACCGGAAATGATGGTCCGTGCCGGCGACTTCTTTCAAGAAAACCGGGGCATTCACAATCTTGAAATCAAAAATGCCGAAGGCCCGCATCCGAACAACCCCAAAGTCCGCATCACGCATCATCACCGGATTCGCGGTGCCCCATTTGTTGCCGGTGAAAAGGCGGGTCGTGACGTAATAAACGTCCGCCTTGAACGGGGACTGGAGACCGTATTTCCAGCCCTTCAGCCGGGTGAGGATCGGGATATTGTCCGTCGTCAGCGTGTGTTTCCCCGGACCAAACTCATCACCGAACTGGCCGAGATACACAAATTGCACCGCCTGGCTTTCCCTGACAATGAGCTGTGCGCCATTCTTGATCGCCTTGTCCTCGTCGGGAAAACGCCACGAAAGCGTGTCCCGCGAGTCGTCGGTGAATTCGATGATTTCCAGCAGTTCGCCTTTGATGAATCCGAGAATGTCCATGATTTTATATTTTGGTTCTTCTGTCGACGTATCCTACTCGTTCCCGGTAGGAAAGCACAAACCTTCTGCTGATCACGAGCCTACGAGCCTCATCCTCGTAAAAAGTGAGAATGGACCCCCCCGAGGCCAAGACAAAGTGCAGGGCGTGATGCGCCCCGGGAACGAAAGAAATGTCTGTCTTTTCTCTTTGCAGGTGGGGCCGTGTCTGACTAAACATCGTCCTTTACTGAGCGACGCTCACGTTCTCAATCAAACATTTTATGGGAATCATTTTTCATCGTATCGTAAGCAAATCTCGAGGTTGAGAACTTTCGCGAGCGACCTCTTGGAGTTCCCGCGACGAATGGGGAGCTTACCGAACGCCGGCCCCCGCCTGCGCGGCGGCCACCACATCTTTGGATTTGCGTGTGGTGAGCCAAGCCAGAACCAACGTCATGAGGGATGACAGAAAGATCAGCGTGACAAGGGTTGGCATTTGTTTTCAAGCCTGTAATGATGCTTCCGCAATCACTCAATCTTTCCATGAATTACCTTGGCATTGATATCGGCGGGTCGGGAATCAAAGGGGCTATTGTGGACACGCAAGCCGGAAAATTGCTGACCGGCCGGTTCCGAATTCCGACGCCCCAGCCTTCGCGAAGCGAGGCGGTGGCGGATGTGGTCGCGAAGATTGTGGAAAATTTCCAATACCGCGGTCCGGCGGGAATCACCTTCCCGGGGATTATCAAAAATGGGCACGTGGGAAGTGCCGCCAACGTCGATGAGAGCTGGGTTGGGGTGGATGCGGCCGCGCTTTTTCGTGAGCGGCTGGGAGGCCCGGTTGAGATTATCAATGACGCCGATGCCGCCGGTTTGGCCGAAGTGACATTCGGGGCTGCCAAGGGCATTGGCGGGGTCGTGATCCTGCTCACCCTGGGCACAGGCATAGGTTCCGCCATTTTTTTGGACGGGAAGCTCCTCCCCAACTCGGAATTCGGTCATATGAAAATTCGCGGCAAAGACGCCGAACTTCGGGCTTCCGAGCGGGTGAGGGAAGAAAAAGGCCTTTCCCTGAAACGGTGGGCCGCATCGCTCGGCGAGGTTTTGGCCGAGCTCGAAAAACTTTTTTCGCCGGATTTGTTTGTGATCGGGGGTGGTATCAGCAAGAAGGCGGACAAATTTTTGCCACATCTCCGGGAGTTCACCCAAGTGGAGGTTGTGCCGGCCAGGATGCAAAACGAAGCGGGCATTATTGGCGCGGCCTGGCTGGCTGCGCAGAAGAGTTGACGGATGGCAAAGGTGCTCCTTCTTGGTTCCCGTGGCCGCCTTGGGGCCGCCCTCGCGCGGGTGTGGTCGGCGGACCATGACGTCACCGCCCTTTCACGCTCCGATCTCGACATCTCGCGCGTGGAGGAGTTGGAAGCGGCGCTTGCCGGTCGCCATTTTGAGGTGCTGGTGAACTGCACCGGTGCCACGTCCTTGGAGGTCTGCGAGGATGACCCCGCCCTCGCGCTGCGGGTCAACGCGGAAGCACCCGCACGACTTGCCGAAATCGCGGCAAGCCGCAAGGCACGATTGATCCACTTTGGAACGGATTATGTTTTCGACGGAAAAAAGCCCGCGCCTTACTCCGAGAATGATCCCGCGTTTCCCCTCTCCGTATACGGGCGAACCAAGCTCCAGGGGGAGTTGGCGGTGGTGGAGGCCTCGCCCCGCCACCTCTCCGTGCGGGTTTCCTGGGTCTTCGGCCCGGACAAGCCAAGTTTTGTGGACATGATCCTTCAACGCGCTGCCACCGCGTCCCACGTCGAGGCCGTGGCTGACAAAACATCCAGCCCCACCTACACCGGGGATGTCGCGGTTTGGATGTCGCCGTTTCTTTCCCAGGAACTTCCCGGCGGGCTCTACCACGCGTGCAACACCGGATCCTGCACATGGAGGGACTACGGCCAGGAAGCCCTCGACATCGCGGGCCGCCTTGGTTGGCCCCTCCAATGCCGGGTTGTCTCGCCGGTTCCTTTGGATTCCATGACGGCTTTCCGGGCCCCACGCCCGCGGCACACGGTCATGGATTGCTCCCGGTTGCAGCAAATCACCTCCGTCCCCATCCGGTCATGGCAGGAGTCCTTGGCGTCATACTTGAAGGGGCAGCGGCCATAATTGAAGGGGCAGCGGCCATAACCCTTGCCGCCCATGACCCGCAAATCTCTCCCAAACGGAAAACGCGGAAATGTTGGTTTCGCGATTGCATGGGCGGACGTTCTGACTAAACTACTCCCCCTATGACATTTCTCGATCTCCTTCTGATTGCTCAAGCGGCCCCTGCTGGTGAACCCGGTCAACAGCCCGGCATCTTGATGCAGATGTTCCCGTTGATCCTCATTTTTGTCCTCTTCTATTTTGTGCTGATCCGGCCCCAACAGAAGCGCACGAAGCAGCATGAAAAACTTGTGGCGAGCCTCAAAACCGGGGACAAAGTGGTCACCAACTCCGGCATGCATGGTATCATCGCCAATGTCAAAGACCGCACGGTGGTCATCAAAGTTGCCGACAATGTGAAGCTGGAATTTGATCGTTCGGCGGTGGTGGTCATCGAAAAATCTGATGACACCCTCCCCAACAGCTGATTCCGTTTCCAGGATTTTGCCCCTGACCCCGATTAACTTATGAGTCCCGCCATCACTTTTACCGCAGGTATTGCGCTATTGATTCTCTTTGGTTGGTATTTTTTCACCGAGGAAAACCGCCGGAAGCGCTGGTTGGGCGTGGTCTTGACCGTGTTTTTGGTGATCCTTTGCGTGGAGGCCATTATCCCTCCCGAGAAAAAAATCCGCCTTGGTTTGGACCTCCGGGGGGGGACATCCTTTTTGATGCGGTTGACGCCTCAGAGCGAGGACGCTTTGACAACCGACCTTCTGGATCAAGCCGTCGAGGTGATTCGGAAGCGTGTGGACGCTTTTGGTGGCAGTGAGCCGCTGATCACCCCCCAAGGCCGGGATCGGATTCTCGTGCAAATTCCGGGATTGGACACCGACCAAATCGCGCAGACCCGTACCGAACTCCAACGTGTGGCCAAACTCGAGTTTGCTTCCGTGGCCCCCGGTGGCGAGGAGCGCATTGCCCGGATTGAGGCCGGAGAAGAAATTCTGCCCCCCGGCTTGGTGATCAGAACCTACAAAGATTTTGTGGAAGGCCAGGAAGTGGAAAGAAAGCTTCTCATGAAAAAGCGCGCCGAGCTTTCCGGGGATCATGTCCGCCGGGCTTATGCCTACTTCGACAATGCGGGCTATGGGGTTTCCCTCAATCTGGATGCCGAGGGCGGAAAACTTTTTGGTGACCTCACAGCCGCTCTGGCGCCCACACGTGGTCAACTCGCCATCCTCCTTGACGGCGAAGTTCAAAGTGCCCCGCAAGTCAATGAACCCATTTACGGGGGCAGTGCGGTCATCACAGGACGATTCAGCGACAAAGAAGCGCGCGACCTGGCCAGCGCCTTGGAAAATCCCTTGCGCGTGCCTTTGGAAATCGAAGAAACCCGCAGTGTCTCGGCGACACTCGGAGCGGACTCCATCAAGAGTGGTCTTCTCGCCGGCTTGACGGGGCTGGCCCTCACCATTTTCTTTATCCTTATCTATTACCAGGTGCCTGGCATCATCGCCATCATCGGCCTCTTGGTGAACTTGGTTTTGCTTTTTGGTTTGATGGGAATGTTTCATTTTGTGCTCACGCTGCCGGGCATCGCCGGGATCATTCTCACCGTGGGCATGGCCGTGGACGCCAACGTCCTGATCTACGAACGCCTGCGCGAGGAACTCAAAGCTGGCAAGTCCCTCGCGGCAGCGATTGATGCGGCTTACGACAAAGCCTTCAGCGCGATCTTCGATGCGAACCTCACAACCCTCATCACCGCCGTGATCCTCATTTGGCAGGCCTCGGGTTCGGTTCGCGGATTTGCCCTCACTCTGACGTTGGGCATCATCGCCAGCATGTTCTCGGCGTTGATTCTCACCCGCACGATTTTCCGTTTCCTTGTGGAGGTCTTCCACGTCAAGAAAATCTCCATGCTGGATCTGATCCCCAAAAAGCGGTTCGACTTCCTCGGGATGCGTTGGCCGGCGGTCATCATTTCCCTGGTGCTTCTGGCGGGGTCGGTCGCCGCGATCACCCTGCGGGGCGAAAAAAACCTGGGCATCGATTTCCGTGGTGGGGATTTGTTGGTCGTGGACTCAACCACCCCCGTGACCCTTGCCGAAGCTCGTGAAGCGGTTGCAACCCTGGGGCTGGGTGATGTCCCCATCCAATTTGAAAGGGAAGGCATGAAAGAAATGCTGTCGCTCCGCATGCCAAGTGGTTCCTCTCAAGCGGTCCTCGACCAGCTCGTTTCCACTTTTCCCGACCGCGGGATCACTCCCGTCGCCCAGGACACGGTCGGGCCGCTGATTGGTTCCGAATTTGCGAAGCGATCACTCTGGGCGTTTGCCTTGGGCATGTTGGGCATCTTGATCTATGTGACCCTTCGCTTTGAGTTCTCGTTTGCGCTGGGTGCGGTGGCTGCTGTGATTCATGACGTGGTCATCACGCTTGGCATCTTCTCGCTGGTCGGAGGAGAGTTGTCACTGGTCATGGTCGGAGCCGTCCTCACCATTGCCGGTTATTCGATCAATGACACAATCGTGGTCTTTGACCGAATTCGGGAAGCTCTCAAAAACAGTGAGCGGGGCGGAATTCGCGTCATTATGAACGCCGCCATCAATGACACCTTGGGCCGGACCATTCTCACCGGGGGAACCACGATCCTTTCTGTGGCCGCTCTTTACTTCTTTGGCGGGGCTGTTCTACGGGATTTCTCGTTCGCCATCTTGGTGGGCCTCTTCGTCGGAACTTAT
>JBBECL010000370.1:0-10302 GCA_040881805.1 Terrimicrobiaceae bacterium
GGTCCTATCTCTCTTTGCCACAGTTTTTTATGACTCCAAGTGAATTGGCCGTGCGGAAAACCGGAAAACTCATCAATCGCTGGGAGCTCGACATTGGCGGGCCGTCCTTGTAAGGGTCTCCCCATGATCGATTCCATCACGACCCTCCTCGGTGACAAAGCGGACTCCCTTCTTCGTCATGAATCCCAGACCATCCCCCGCAGTCTTCTCCATCTGCCGGGGCCGGATTTTGTGGATCGGGTGTTTGCGGCGTCCGATCGCAATCAGCGGGTTCTGAACAATCTGCATTGGATTTACAACACGGGTCGTTTGGCGGGCACGGGCTACGTCTCGATTCTGCCCGTGGATCAAGGCGTGGAGCACTCGGCGGGAGCCAGCTTCGCAAAAAATCCCATCTATTTTGATCCCGAAAACATCGTCCGCCTCGCGATTGAGGGTGGCTGCAACTCGGTGGCATCCACCTTCGGGGTCCTTGGTTCCGTGGCCAGAAAATACGCCCACAAAATTCCGTTCCTTGTCAAAATCAACCACAACGAGTTGCTGACTTATCCGAATCAATTCCAAGAAATTTTGTTTGGAAAAGTCAAGGTGGCCCATGACATGGGTGCCGCCGCCGTGGGGGCAACGATTTACTTCGGAAGCGAGGATGCCGCCCGCGAGATCACGGAGATTGCGGAGGCCTTCGCCTATGCGCACGAGCTTGGTCTGGCCACGGTCCTCTGGTGTTACCTGCGCAACCCGGCCTTCAAAAAAGACAAGGATTACCATGTCTCGGCAGACCTCACCGGCCAGGCCAACCACTTGGGTTGCACGATCCAAGCGGACATCATCAAACAAAAACTGCCGGAAAATAATGGTGGCTACAAAGCTCTCAACACCGGTGACTCCAGCTACGGAAAGTTGGATGAACGCATTTACACGAAGCTCACCACCGATCACCCCATCGACCTTTGCCGCTATCAAGTCGCCAATTGTTACCTTGGCCGGGCGGGCCTCATCAACTCCGGGGGTGCCAGTGGGTCCCATGACTTTGCTGATGCCGCCTTCACGGCTGTCGTGAACAAACGGGCCGGTGGCACGGGGCTGATCTCCGGACGCAAGGCCTTCCAGCGCCCCATGGACGAGGGCATCAAACTGCTCAATACCATCCAGGACGTCTATCTCTGCAAAGAAATCACGATCGCCTGACCTGACATTTATTTCAGAATCAGGATCGTCGCCAGCCCGAGGAAAGCGCCCATGCTGGCCACGTCGGTGAACGTGGTCAGAAAAATGCTGGAAGCCGTGGCAGGATCCGCACCACATTTTTTCAGCAGCATGGGAATCAGCGCCCCACAAGCCCCGCTGATGATGCAGGCCCCGATCATGGCCAAAAACACCACAAACCCCAGCATGAGAGCATCCGGATTATTTTGCATGGTGGCATACACATACATGCCCAACCCCGCCGTGATTCCCACAAGCGCGCCGTTGATCAATCCAAGAAAGCTCTCTTTGAGGATCAAAAATTTTTCTTTGCCGGATTTGATCTCGCCGAGTGTCATGCCGCGCAGCGTAACGGCCAGGGCCTGACATCCGGTGTTTCCGGATTGGCCTGCCAGAACCGGCAGAAAAACGGCCAGAACCACGATCTGCTCAATGGTGTTTTCAAAGATGCCCACCACAAAGGCCGCAACAAACGCCGTGAGCAGGTTCAATTGAAGCCAGGGGTGACGGAATTTCAGGCTCTGAACCCAGGTGGTGGATGTGCGCTCTTCTTTTTCGACACCAACCATGCTTCCCGCTTGGGCACTCAATTCAATGGTCTGGGCCTCGAACATTTCCTGTCCACGAAGCAACCCCACCAACCGGCCGTTGTCATCGCACACGGGATAAACCGGAAAGTGACGGTTCAGCACCATTTTCATCGCATCCACAAGATCCGAGTCCGCTTTCAAGGAAAACGGACGCCCCAGCATGATGTCTTTGAGCTTGGTCTCTTTGTCGGAAAAAAGCAGATCCCGCATGGTGATCACCCCCACCAGCTTTTCGTCAGTATCGGTTACAAAGCCGTAGGTGATAAACGCTTGATTGACCAAAGGACGCAAGGTCTCAATGGTTTTGCCCACCGTATCCTCGGGCTCAAAGACGCCAATCGGGGCCTCCATCAACCTCCCCACACTGCCCTCGGGATATTGGTCCTGCTCGGCCCACTGACGGCGATTCTCCGGGGTCGCCGCGGCCAGCAGGCTCTGCCGTGAGTGGTCGGGCAGAGCCACCAGAATTTCCCGGGCCTGGGAGGGGGTGATCAGTCGCAACAGTCCAAGAGCTTCCGACGGTGCCAACTTCTGGACCATCGTCGCCGCTTCCGGGGCCTTGAGCGACAACACCTCCGATACCAAATCGCGGATGCGGGCATCCTGAACAGCCGGGTTATTTACTGATTCGTTCATGACGCAGACACATAGGCAACGATGCCCGAATGGTCGAGCCTAAATGCACCCTTCGTCGGAGGGTGTGAAGAAAAGTGGGTGAGGAGAGAGAGGAGACCGGCGGTCTCAGCGCCAGCGGGTTGGCCACGAATTGACAATCCGCCCGCTTCCGAAGTAAAACCCGTCATGACCATTTTTCTCTGCAAGCTTTTGCTGGCGGCCATCACAGGTGTGGTGATGACATCGCTTTTTTGAAGCCTTTCCGTTTTGGTTTTGATCCGGTCTGCCTTGTGGCATGTGTCCTGTATGGATTGAACCGCTGGATCATCAAGCCCGGGTGGGATTCCGCCTTCCTCCATGGGACGTTCAATGATTTGCTGTTGATTCCCGCCGCCTTGCCGTGGGTGCTCTGGATCCAGAGCAAGTGGGGATGGCGGCCACCCCTGGCTTACCCCACCTTGGGTGAGATTTGTGGGCACTTGGTGATCTGGTCCGTGATCGCAGAAGGGATCATGCCATGGATCAATCCAAGATTCACCGCCGACTGGTGGGACGTGGCCGCTTATGCCGCCGGAGCCGCCGTGGCAGCAATCTTTTGGCGAGGAAGTCCAAGCACGTAGAGGAACTCGGAACGAGTTTCTTTCCCACCTCGGAACGAGTTTCTTTCCCACCTCGGAACGAGTTTCTTTCCCTGCCTCGGAACGAGTTTCTTTCCCACCCTGCGGAACGAGTTGCTCTGCCGGGCACTCGAAAGTCGTTCCGACTTCCGCTACGGTTCGAGGAGGGTTTGATGAGCCAGCCAGAAGCTGTTCCAATAATCAGAAGCGTGGGGATCAAGACTTGGGTAGCCGGGCACAAGGCATCCCGCGAATGGCCATTGGGAGGCATCCCCGAGCAACCCGGCCCGGATGGGATTGGCCAAGATATACTCCGCGACCTTGGCAAAAGCCTTGTGCTCGCACTCGGCCTTGCGCAAAACGTGATCATAAGCTTGCCGCTGGAGTGTGGTGCCTTCGGGCAGGGCTTGGTTCCAGAGCTTTCGAAACATGCGTGCCCAGGTTTTCTGATCAGAGTCCTCAGCAAGCCCCATGATTAAAAAGTGGCCATGGTCAGGCATGAGGCAATACGTCGGGCAGATCGTTTTTGAGCGGCAGAGAGCGTGCAGGAGACCCTCTCGAATGCGGGCGTGAGCAAGAGGATCAAGCCATCCCGTCGCCCGCCGATCAACGGTCATCGTCCAATGCACAGAGGCCTTTCCGCAATAGGCCATCGAACTCAAGCGAGGAAGACGCCCGTGAGGAATCATACTTCGTAGAGGAACGCGGAACGCGTTTCTTCGCAAACATTTTTTTCCGCATGCCCGAAAGTCGTTCCGACTTCCGCTACGTAGAGGAACTCGGAACGAGTTTCTTTCTCCACCTTGCGGAACGCGTTTCTTTCTCCACCTCGGAACGCGTTTCTTTATTGGCACGTCTTGCCTCTTGCGCAGGCAGGCCTTCTGAATATGATCGGTTGGTGAGTTTTCATGTGGTGCTTGTGGAGCCGGAAATTCCGCCCAACACAGGGAACATTGCGCGGCTGTGTTTGGCGGCGGGTGCGGTGCTGCATTTGGTCGAACCGCTGGGATTTTCGATTGATGCGCGGGCGCTGCGGCGCGCTGGCATGGATTATTGGGAACAGTGTGATGTGAGAACATGGAAATCCTTTGCCGATTTTCAGCGGGACTCGGGACTTGGCCGCCTGTTTTTTCTGACAACCAAAGCGGAAAAGCCGTATTGGGAGGCTGATTTTCATGATGGTGATGCCCTGATTTTCGGGCGGGAATCGCGGGGGTTGCCTGAAAGCCTCCTGCATGCCAACAAGCCCCATTGCCTGACAATTCCGATGGCCGCGGAAGCACGAAGCTTGAACCTTGCCACGGCGACAGGCATCGTCCTCTACGAAGCCATCCGTCAAACCCAATGTCCCCGGTAAAATCCCAGCCCTCTTCGTACAACGCCCATGTGGTGCCATTTTTCCTGTTTATCGGGTTTTTGGCTGTGGTGCAGTTGGTGGGGATGGTGGGCGAAGGCACGGGCGTCCCTTGGCTGGCCGACCCCAAATATTGGATCTTCCCGCTACAAACGGCGATCTGCGCAGGGGCGCTTGTTTATTTTTGGAGATGCTACGACTTTGGCAAAATCTCATGGCTGGTGACTGTGGTGGCCGCCCTGCTCTCGCTCGGAATCTGGATCTCCCCTCAGTGGCTCTTCGGTGCGGCCCCACGAACGGAGGGATTCAATCCCTCGGAAGTCGGGGACGACCCCTGGCTCGTGGGTTTCACATTGGCCGCGCGATTTGCACGGTTGGTGATCATTGTTCCCCTCGTCGAAGAGATTTTCTGGCGCGGCTTCTTGCAGCGCTACCTCATCAACGAAAAATTCACGTCCGTGAAATTTGGGACGTATTCCCATCTGTCATTTTTTGGCGTGGCGGGAGCGTTCATGTTGGTTCACTCCCCCAGCGATTGGCCGGCGGCGTTTGCCACGGGAATCCTTTTTGGTTGGGTGGCCGTAAAAACAAAGAGCCTGCTGGCCTGCGTGGTCGCCCACGCCATCACAAACCTCGGGTTGGGCATTTATATCGTCATGACAAAGCAGTGGGGGTTCTGGTGAAAATTGGGTTTGCTCAAATCAACACCACGGTTGGTGACTTGGAGGGCAACGCCGCAAAAATCCTCGCGGCCTACCAAAACTTGTCCAAACTTGGAGCGGAGATTGTCCTGACCCCCGAGCTGGCGCTCACCGGTTATCCCCCGCAAGACTTGCTGTTCAAATCCCAGTTTGTGCCGCGGAACCTGGAGGCGCTGGAGAAAATAACCACCCACGTCGATAATGCCGCGCTGATCGTGGGTTTTGTGAGCCTGAACCCAAGCGCAGCGGGAAGGCCGTTTCGCAATTCGGCTGCTGTCATGGAAAAAGGCAAACCGGTTCGTGTCATTCATAAGTCGCTTCTGCCGACGTATGATGTGTTTGATGAGGCCCGCTACTTTGAACCCGGCACCGAAAATCTCCCGGTCGAGATTGCGGGACGGCTTTACGGCATCACGATCTGCGAGGACATCTGGACCACCGAGCACCTGCCTCGTCCGCTCTATTCCCATGACCCCCTCGCACAACTGGCCGGGCATCACCCGGCGGCCATCCTGAATCTGAGCGCCTCCCCGTTTCAAATCGGCAAACCGACCCTGCGGCAAACCATGATCTCCGCTTTGTCAAAAAAGTTGGGCGTGCCCTTCGCGTATTGCAATGCGGTGGGGGGCAACGACCAATTGGTTTTTGATGGCAACTCGCTTGCGGTCGGTCCCGACGGAGTGATCTGGCAGGGCGCGTCTTTCTGTGAGCAGGAAGCCGTGGTTGACCTCGGTGACGGACCAGTCCCCTTGGGAGAGCCCCGCGAATCCATGCAGGATCTCCATGATGCCCTCATTCTCGGGCTTCGGGATTATTTGAAAAAATGCGGGTTCGAACGCTGTGTGCTTGGATTGAGCGGAGGGATTGATTCGGCACTCACCGCCACGTTGGCGGTCCGGGCCATCGGTGCCGAAAACGTCACAGGTGTCCTCATGCCCTCGCAATACTCCTCACCCCACAGCATCGAAGATGCCCTGGAGTTGGCGGAAAATTTGGGAATCAAAACCCTGACCATTCCCATTCAACCCGCCTTTGAAGCGATGAAGGCTCAGATGAAGGAGGCCTTTGATGGACTCCCCGAGGATGCCACCGAAGAAAACTTTCAAGCCCGCTTGCGCGGAATGACGCTCATGGCACTTTCCAACAAATGTGGGAGCCTGCTTCTGACGACCGGAAACAAAAGCGAACTCGCCGTCGGGTATTGCACCCTTTATGGCGACATGTGTGGCGGGTTGGCCGTCATTTCCGATGTGCCGAAAATCATGGTTTACGAACTCTGCGATTGGATCAATGCGCAAGCGGGGCCGATCATCCCGCCCAACACCATCCTCAAACCACCCAGCGCGGAACTCCGGCCCGACCAAAAAGACCAGGACACCCTGCCTCCATATGACATTCTGGATGGAATCCTGAAGCTCTCGGTGGAAGAGAATTTGTCCCGCGCAGAAATCAAGGCCCGGGGGTTCGACTCCGATGTCGTGGATTGGGTTGTCCGCCGCGTGGATCTGAACGAATACAAACGCGAGCAAGCGGCTCCGGGACTGAAGGTGACAGGACGTGCCTTTGGCATGGGACGGCGCATGCCCCTGGCCCAGAGGTTTTATCACTAAGTCATGTTGATGTTTTTAAATGCCGGGGCGGCGACCTTCGGCCTCGGCATTGTCTATTTTTTGGCGGCGATTCCCGGTGGGGCCGCCATGGGGCTTCATCCCTTCGTGGCTGCTCTCTTCGCCTGGGCGGGCTATACCGCCATCGCCGCCGCCATGTTGATCATCGGCACGCCTGCCAGAAATTGGATCCTGTCCAAACTTGGCAAGAAAGTGGAGCCCGATCCCAAGAAACTCTTCTGGCGCGTGTGGCAGCGATGGGGACTCCCAGGCCTCGGACTTCTGGCTCCCGTCACCTGCGGCCCCTACTTCGCAGCCTTGATCGCCCTAACCCTCGGAGAAAAGCCCTCCCGCCTCATGTTTTGGATCGCCGTGGGAGTGATCCCCTGGTCCCTCGTGTTTGCCGTTCTGACCATGCTGGGGATTTCAGCGGTGGGGGAGAAACCCTGAGTCCAAAAAGCGGAGGCAATTGCACGGACCATGAAAAGTTGTGTGCACGTCTTCATCATAAAAAACATCGAAGAAGGCATCATGGTCATCTTGGTGTATGGTCACCTCCTGGCCGCGGGCTTCCATGGGTTGATCAGGGGCAAGCCGGTGTCTGCAAAGTCGTCGGTGTTGCGGGTTACGACTGTGAAGCCATGCATGAGGGCGGTCGCTGCGAGCAGAGAGTCCCGGTAGGGGCGGGTCCTTGCCGCGTGAAGCGTGGCGCAAGCCTCGGCGATCTGTATGTCCACTGCGAGGATGCGGCCATGGAATGCGGTTTTAACCCGGCCCTCATACCAGAGCATCAGACGGGTGGCGAATTCTGCGTTCTTGCGAGCCTCCAATTCGATCCCGAGTTTGAGCTCGAGCAGGCTGATCACGCTCACGAATTGTTGATCAAGATCTTGATCTCGCTGCCAGGCCGCCACGGCGGGATCGCAGCGACCGGCCTTTCGCAACTCGGACAAAACATTGGTGTCCAGTAACATCATGGCGCAAAAACCACACCCTTTGGCTCGTCCGCCAAACGCGGGGGCTCAAACTCCAACCCAGCCACGGACTCATCTCCCAACGCCTCCAGCAGTCGGGTCGGTCCTCGCTTTTCGCCTGATCTGCCTTCAATTTCCCGCTCAATCAAAATCGCCAGCCACCCGGACAGCGAAACGCCAGAATCCACCGCACGATGCCTCGCCATTTTCACCAAGCGATCCTCAAGTTTTACTGTGACGTTCATATTTGCACGATTACACGATTGCACGAAAAAGGCAAGAAGGGCGGCAACAGTCAACTTTTCTGCCAGGAACGGACGTCTCCAATGCGTCGCAACGAATGCCTGCCGCGCGGAACCGATCCATGGACAATTTTGTCGTTTCCCTCGACAGCAATTGCCGGAACCCGTTAGCACTACGGTGAGTGAAATCCCGCAGAGCGACATTTTTTTTGAGATTGGGCAGCACGTTGGGCCTTTGGGGCTTGATTGCGGCCTCGGTGGTGGCTGGCAGTGCTTATGGGTTTTTTGCCATCATTTTCCTGATGGCTCTGCTGGCTCTGCGCGAATACTTCGCGATGGTCAAGATTCAGGGCACCCCGGTTTTTACTTTGACGGGGATGCTTTGCGCCGCGGTTTACCTACTCGCGAGCTTTTTCCATCAGAAATATTACGGCCCCGCCGGTTCCCCCGAGCTGGAGATGGGAGTCATGGTGGCGTTTCTTTTTGTGGTGTTTGCGCGTCAGATGTGGCGGGTGGCCGCCGACCGCGAGCCCCTTGAGGCGGTGGCCTACACAGTTTTTGGCCTTCTTTACATTCCCTGGCTCTTCAATTTTTTGACGAAGATCTTGTTCCTTGCGCCACCCAATGATGCTGGCGGAACGACCGGGCAATACTACCTTTTGTTTTTGCTGATCGTGACCAAATTCAGCGACATGGGGGCCTATGTGTTTGGCAGTCTTTTTGGCAAACACCCCTTCGCACCCCACATCAGCCCGCACAAAACGTGGGAAGGATTTTTTGGGGCGCTGTTTGCGTCCCTGCTTGGCAGTGTGTGGGTTTATGCGTGGATTCCGGATAAATTGTCGGCGTTGAGATTCGATGACGTGATCCTGCTCGGTCTTTTGCTGGGGGCCGTGGCGGTTGTGGGGGATCTTGCGGAGTCCATCATCAAGCGGAGCACGCATTCCAAAGATTCGAGCAAGGTCCTCCCGGGAATTGGCGGGACCTTGGACCTGATTGACAGTCTCCTTTTCACCGCACCCCTCATGTATTTCTATCTCCGCTTGGTGGCGGGAACGGGTGCTTAGTATGATAAAAAACGTCGTCATTTTGGGAGCGACCGGCTCCATTGGGCAAAGCGCCCGCAAGGTCGCGGCGGACATTCCCGACCGCATGCGGATTGTGGGTATGTCGGCTCATTCCAATGCGGGGGAACTGGCCCAAGCCGCCGCGGCTTTTCCAGACGCCCAAACGGCCCTTTCCAGCGGTCCGAATGGGGCGGCGGAACTGATCAGGCTGGCCACTCTCCCGGAGGCCGATCTGGTGCTGATTGCCATTGTGGGAACGGGGGGTCTTCAACCGGCTTTGGCGGCCATCGAGGCCGGCAAAGATATTGCCGTGGCCAGCAAGGAGATTTTGGTGATGGCGGGGGAAATTGTGATGGCTGCGGCGGAACGCCGGGGGGTGCGGGTGCTCCCCGTGGACAGTGAGCACAACGCCATTTACCAATGCCTGGAGGGCCGGTCCTCCGAATCCGTCTCGCGGCTGATCCTGACCTGCTCGGGCGGCCCCTTTCGTCAGGCCTCCGCCGAGACCATCCAAACGGCCACTCCGGCCCAAGCTCTCAAACATCCCACCTGGTCCATGGGCCAAAAAATCAGCATCGATTCCGCCACCCTCTTCAACAAAGGGTTGGAAATGATTGAAGCCCGCTGGTTGTTCGGGGTCCCCATGGAAAAAGTCGATGTCATCATCCACCCGCAAAGTATCATTCACTCCATGGTGGAATTTGTGGATGGATCGGTTCTCGCGCAGTTGAGTCATTCCGACATGTGCTTCCCCATCCAATATGCGGTGACATGGCCGGAGCGGGTTCCCAATTCTTTGACGCCCCTCAATTTTGCCGAACTTGGGCGCTTGGATTTTGAGGCACCCCGCCGGGAGGTGTTTCCGGCTTTGGACTTGGCGCGTCATGCGGGGGAACGGGGAGGCACCTTGCCGGCGGTGCTCAATGCTGCCAACGAAGCCGCCGTGGCGGCATTTCTGGAGGCACGGATTCCATTCCCGAAAATATGGCAACTCGTCGAAGAAGCCATGTCGGTTTGCGACTTCCTTTCCTCCCCAACTCTTGCGGAATTGATCGGGGCTGATGCTCAGGCCAGATTGGTCCTTCAGTCCTTGGTGGACAGAACATAGTCAGCCGATTTGGTTTGATCCATGGACGGAAGGATGCCGTCAGGCATTCGGGGTCTTGCCCTCCAAGATGGTGCTTTCCGCCAGGGTTCAATCAGAACTGGGAGCAGTGAGCTCATGCCTTCAATCGAACCTTCGGACCTTCGGCCGCCCGCGCGTGTTGCAGTCACTCACGGGTTCCAAGAAGGACATTGGACCAATCATTTCGACTGGCTAATCTCTTG
>JBBECL010000371.1:0-10300 GCA_040881805.1 Terrimicrobiaceae bacterium
TCATAAGGCCACAAGGGTCTCAGTCGCCGGGGCCCAAGTCAAGTTCGGTCCACAAGTCCTCGGGATTTCTTCCTTCCTGCCGGAAGGCGCGGAGGGATTTGGAGTCATGGCGTTTAGCCAGACGCTGGCCCGAGGAGTCCCTGACCAACGGACAATGATACGTGGCGGGAGGGCTCCCGAGTTGCAGGGCCTCATAAAGCAGGATTTGTCTGGCCGTGGAGGTGAGCAGGTCCTCCCCGCGAACAATCTCGGTGATGTCCATCGTGGCATCATCAACCACCACTGCCAGTTCGTAAGCCGGCACGTTGTCACGGTTCCAAATCACAAAGTCCCCGAAATCCTGAAGAGCAATTTTTTCGATCACGCCGAGCCGCCGGTCATCAAACCGGATCACCCTCCCATCCGGCACACAAAACCTCCAGTTGACGCCTTCGGGTGCCGCGTGGCCCTTGGCCCTCGCCGAGGAAGTCCTCCATTGCGCCGGGAAAATCGATTCGTCTCCATGCGGAGCAAGAGGCGAGGTCGCAATATCGCGCCTCGACCGTGAGCAGGGGTAAATCCAACCACCGTCCCGCAAGGTTTGCCAGGCTTGCAGATAAAGCGCCCGCCGCTCGCTTTGACGAATGGGTTCCCCATCCCAATCCAATCCACACCATGTCAGATCCTCCAAAGCCGCCGCTTCAAACGCGGGGCGACAACGCCGGGGATCCAGGTTTTCGATTCGCAAAGCCAGCGATCCGCCCGCAGCGCGTGCCCGTTGCCAGGCCGTGCGGAAGGTGGCGGCATGACCCAAATGAAGATACCCCGTGGGTGTCGGTGCCAGCCTTCCGCGATAAACCGCCGACATTTCAGCTTTGGGAGGAACCCATCACAGTGACCACAACCTCCCGCCGATGCGGAGCCCGTCGGTGTTCAAACAAAAAAATTCCCTGCCAAGTCCCCAACATGAGCTTTCCTTTCCCAATAGGAATCACTTCACTCGTCCGGGTTAACACCATCCGGATGTGAGAGGTCATATCATCTGCCCCCTCCAGCGTGTGAACATAACCCTCCGTGTCCTCGGGAACCAACCGCTCAAAAAACGTCAGAAGATCCTGAGCCGCCGAGGGGTCGGCATTCTCGAAGATCACCAGGCTCGCGCTGGTGTGACGGACAAAAATCGTGGCTGTCCCATCCACCACGCCACTTGAAAACACCAGCCTTTCCACCTCGGACGTGATCTCGGTGAGGCCTTTGCCACGCGTGGTGACCATGAAGGATTGGGTGCGCGCGATCATGACAGGATATGCTCGGGCAGAACTTTTCCCCAGGCATCAAAACGAACACCTTCCGCCTCCAAAAGCCGCCGCTTGCGAGTCAGTTCCGGGCCGCCCGTATGACCAAAAAAACCTCCCAAGGAGCCATCGCTGGAAATCACGCGATGACAGGGCACCTCGGGGGCAAAAGGGTTTTTTCGCAGAGCCTGACCAACCGCGCGAGGAGAGCGGCAGCCAATCCGCGCTGCGATCAAGGAATAGGTCGCAACCATGGATTGAGGCACATGACGGACAGTCTCATACACTTTGCTTTGGAAGGGAGTGGGAGGGGCAGTTTTCATGGAGAGTTGCAGAATGATGAGATCAGTTTACCATGACTCTTGATACTATGAAACCTACGATCTCCTTGCAGAATTATTCCCGTCGCGAAAGTTTGGGGCTTGGCCTCGGAGCCTTGGCCGTGGCCTTTTTTGGCCCCAATTTTTCCCTCCGAGCTCAAAGCCCCGCGATCCCGGCCGCTCCCCCGGCCCCCGATGGCCCGCTCACTCTTCCACCCCTCCCCTACGCCTATGCGGCTTTGGAGCCCCACATCGATGCCCAGACCATGGAGATCCACCACAACAAGCATCATAAAGCTTACGTGGACAATGCCAACCGGCTGCTGGCCAAGCTCCCTGACCTCGCCAAACTCTCCCCCGAAGACGTGATCCTTAACCTCGATCAAGCCCCCGAAGATGTCCGGGCCGGGCTCCTCAACAATGTCGGTGGCCATATCAATCACACCTTCTTTTGGGAACTCCTCGCCCCCAAGGCCGGTGGCCCACCCACAGGCCCCATCGCCGGGGCCATCTCCAAATCCTTCGGCTCCTTCGAGGATTTTCAGAAAGCCTTTAATGATGCGGCCATGAAACGCTTCGGCAGCGGCTGGGCATGGCTGGTCAAAAACAAAGACGGATCCCTCACCATCACGTCAACCCCCAACCAAGACCCCCCGATCCTCCATGGCCAGGTCCCCCTGCTCGGCCTGGACGTCTGGGAGCACGCCTACTACCTCAAATACCAAAACCGCCGCGCCGAATACGTGGTCAATTTCTGGAATCTGGTCAACTGGGATTTTGTGAACAAACAGCTCGAGAAAAAGTAGGAAAAAATGTCTCATCTACCTTCATGCTCTTGGCCTCCATGGCGAACCCAAGTGCGCCTATAGAATTAAACGGCTCCGCCGTATTCGATCCGCGCTCTCCACTGCGCCTCACGCGGATGATGCGCAAGCGGGGCGTTTTGGAATAACCGGCGCGATACATAACCGGCCGGGGGCAAAAAAAAATTTGGGAGAGGCACATGGCCTCCCCCAAATTTGGTTTTTATTTCCGAAGAATCGGAAACAGGGTTGTTATTTCTTTTTGACCGCTTTTTTGGCGACCACTTTTTTAGCGACTGGCTTTTTAGCAACTGCTTTTTTGGCAGGAGCTGCTTTTTTGGCGGCCGGCTTTTTGGCAACGGCTTTTTTAGCGACTGGCTTTTTAGCGGCTGCTTTTTTGGCAGGAGCTGCTTTTTTGGCCGGGGCTTTTTTCGCTGCTGGTTTTTTCTTGGCGACTGGCATTAGATATCCCCCCTTTCCATCCGCATCTGCGGGAAAGTGTTAATAAAATGTGAATAACTCACGTTGTGTTGTGAATAGTTCTCTGACCGATGAACGTCAACGAAAATTTTTGTTTTTCGCTTGCTTTTTTTTGGACGACTTTTGCAGTGGGAAACGCTCAATCGCGTTTGAGCAAGATTTCATCAGCCTTGGCAGCGATTGCCTCCACATTCCAGAGCCTCCCGAGTCCTTCGTATCCGCAGGCAAGTAAACCTTCTTCGGGGCCGATAAATTCCGCGCCACGCGAAGAAAGGGTGTTCACATTTTGAAGGGTTGCCGCGTGCTGCCACATTTTTCCATTCATGGCGGGAGCAATCAGAAGCGGGGCCGCCGTCGCAAGTGCAATGGACGTGAGCGCGTCATCGGCGATGCCATGGGCAAGTTTGGCGATCACATTGGCTGTGGCCGGCGCGATCAAAAGCAAGTCCGCCCGGTCTGCCAGCGCGATGTGACCGGGATGCCAGGATTCTTTTTCATCGAAGATGCCGGTGGTGACAGGATTTCGTGAGAGCACTTGAAACGTGAGGGGAGCCACAAATTCTGTTGCGTGATGGGTCATGACCACAAACACGGAATGTCCCCGCTTGGTGAGGCGGCTGGTGAGGTCGGCGGCTTTGTAGGCGGCGATGGAACCGCTGACTCCGAGGATAATCGTTCGGGGCTGGCTCATGGTTCGGGGATGAGGAGGCGACGGCTGAGGTAACGTTCCGCGCGCATGACGGCACGAAATTTTACGATGTCTTCCTCCATGGATCCGCTGATGATGGTGTAGCGGTAGTCGCGCCAGTGACGGATTTCGGCGGCGGCGTTTTGGAGGCGGATTGCGATTTGGGATTCGGTTTCTGTGCCCCGTTTTTGGAGGCGGCGTGCCAATTCCTCCAAGCTGGGTGGCATGATGAAGACGTCGGCGAGCGCATCCGCGACGGCGGGATCCCGGCGGATCATTTCCGCGCCTTTGATGTCAATATCGATCAACACATCAACGCCCTGTCCCAGGGATTCGAGAATGGGCCCCCTCAGGGTTCCGTAATGGTGGTTGTGCACCTCGGCGAATTCCAAAAATTCCCCCGCTTCTGCACGGTGTTGGAATTCTTCTTCGGAAAGAAAAAAATAATCTTCGCCATGGATTTCACCCGACCGCGGATTGCGGGTGGTGCAGGAGACCGAATAGACAAAGTCCGGTTTGTGGCGGAGGGCGGTGGTCAGCGTGGTTTTGCCCGCGCCGGAGGGAGCGCTGAGCACAAATAGAATTCCGGAGCGTTGGAAGGTGTTACTCAATGTTTGCGAGTTGTTCCCGGAGTCTATCAAGCGCTGTCTTGGCCTCAACGACAAAGCGGGAGATTTCTGCATCGGACGCTTTGGAGCCAATCGTGTTCCACTCCCGCCCAAGTTCCTGGGTCAAAAATTCCAGGGTGCGTCCCACGGGGCCTTCCTTTTGCAGAAGCCCGGTGAATTGTTTGCCATGACTCTCCAACCGGTCCAGTTCCTCGGAGATATCCGCTCGCTCCGCAAAGGTGGCGATCTCAACCAAGACCCTTGGCTCCGCAAGATCAAGGCCGAGCCCGGCGCGGGACAGCCGGTCAAGAAGCAGCACGCGCTGACGTGCCGGAGCCCGTGCGGCCAGCGGACGAACCTTGCGGGCCAGCCTCCCAAGCTGCGCGATTTCACGCTGCAAAACTTTCTGCAAATGTTTTCCCTCGCGCTCCCGCATTTGCAAAAGCCCGCCCAGCGCCAAAGCCAGGGCCTTGTGAACTGCTGGCCAGGGGTCTCCTGCCGCCGGACCACTTCTCACGACGCCGGGCCCGGCAAGGATTGTCTCAATCCGAACCTCTCCCTCCAAGCCCAGTCGCTTTTTGAGCTTCAAGATCTCATTCAGATAAACCCGTGCCCGTTTTTCATCCACGATGCCGCCGGAGTCTCCGGAAAGAATTTCCACACTGACATTTACCCGCCCGCGGCCAACGCTTTTCACCACGTCCTCACGGATGTGCGGTTCCAAAAACAGGAGCTCGCGCGCCGCAGAAAGGGAAACCTCGGTCTGCTTGCGATTCACCGAAGAACATTCCACCACGGCATGGATCCCGCCCGCTTCGGCGGAGCCCCGCCCGTGACCAGTCATACTTCTCATCCCCGGACCCTACTCCCGGCAGGGCACCCGTGTCGAGATTGCGGAAGCCCCCAACGTAAGGACCATGAAAATGGAATTGTCAGCGCCGCGCTCCTAAATTACATTGGAGATACGGTCATGCGATGGGTTGATTATTTATGGCGGGACCTTTAAACAAAAATGATGCAACACGCTGAAGCCAACCGCCATGCGGCGGAAATTATGAACCCCCTCGAGGAGAGGTTGGGGTATAAATTCCGCAATGGTTTGCTTTTGGCGGAAGCGCTCACCCATCCCAGCATTTCCTTGGAGCGCAAGGATTATCCTTTTGATAATCAGCGGCTCGAATTTTTGGGGGATGCCGTCATCCAGTTGGTGATCACCGAGCACTTGTACCGATTGTTTTTGGAATTTCCCGAGGGGGTTCTCACCAAACTGCGGGCGCGTCTTGTTTCGCGTTCTGCGTTGAAGGTCTTGGCGGCACATTTGGAGTTGGGGAAATACCTGATGATGGGACGGGGCGAAGAATCCAGCGGTGGCCGGGAACGTTCCTCGACTCTGGCGGATGCGTTTGAAAGCGTGGTTGGAGCCATTTATTTGGATGGGGGATTTGACGCGGCCCGCAACTTTGTCCTCCGGGAAACGCGCGATGAATTTGAACGCATGATGGATGACCCCGAGGAACTCAATCCCAAGGGGACCCTACAAGAAACTCTCCAATCCATCCAACCCATGGCCCCGGGTTATGAAGTGATGGAAACAACCGGCCCCGCCCATTCAAAAACCTTTGCCTGCCGGGTTCTTTGGAATGGGGCGGAGCTCGGGCGCGGGGAGGGGCTCAGCAAAAAGCAGGCCCAAGTTGCCGCCGCTGCGGATGCCCTGGAGCGCCGCGCTTGGGAACGACCCGCCACCAACCATCGACAACTCACGGCAGCCGGACGATCCTAATGCTTTATCCCTTCGATCTCAAACAAGTCGGCCTCGTTCTTGGCCTGGCCCTCATTCTTGGACACGCGGTGGCTTTGGCCTATGGCGGAACCACTCAGAAAACCCTCATTGCCTTTCCCCGGTCGCGAGTCGCCGGGATTTTCCTTGTTGCCGCAGCGGCCGCCTGGAGTCTCTATCTGGTGTTGACGATGGACCTCGGCGAATTTTCGGGTTTACGAAATCCGATGGCCATTGGTGTCGTGGTGGGAGCCATCCTTGCCGCCATTTATGTGCCGGAATTTCTTGCGGTCCGCGCTTTGGGAATGCTGGCCCTGCTGGCGGCCGAGCCAATTTTGGGCGCCGCTTTCCTCCGTCCGGAAACCTCCAAAGTCCTTGCCGTTCTTCTGGCCTATGCCTGGATCTTGGGTGGGCTGTTTTGGGTGGGGATGCCATGGCTCCTGCGGGATCAAATCCAATGGGCCACCAAATCTTCAGGCCGTTTCCAAACCATCGCCGCCACCGGTCTGGTCTATGGCATTGCCATCACCGCCTGCGCGCTGATGTTTTGGTGACTTGCTTTTAACGGGTGAGTCAGGGGGAATGGTGCGTCCCGCCCGTTTCAAGTGCGATTTTCCGCGTCCAACCAACATCCCCACCATCGAGACGACCATGCCTCCTGACCTGCCGACTGATTATAACTGATTTGGACTGATTTGGACTGATTTGGACTGGAAGTCTTTGGAGTTCTCCGAGCGTCCGCTTTCGGATTCCTGTTGGAGCGTCCAGACCGGGCCGGACGGGCGCGTTTACATAGCGTGTTGCACGGAGCACACCGGGGGTGAGAGCGCGACAGTGGCAAGCTGAGAGACTACGGCCGTATTGGCTCGGTGAACTCCCAATGTCTGATTCTTGATACCCGGGGGAGGGTCTTTCTCTTTGCAGACAGTGGACGGCTGATTTTGTGGGGGAGTATCCAGAGCTGCGGGGCGCTGGTGTGTTCACGGATTGTGAAGGAGGGCTGCTCTGGGCCGGGGCACATGGTTTAATTTACTTTTGGGACATGGAGCGACAGGCGGTCTCTGTTCGTGGAAAGGTGGGTTTGTCTCCGGTGACTGCGCTTGCAAGCCTGCCTGATGGACGCATCTACTGCTTTGCCGGGAGCGGGATTTCTCACTGGTTCAGGCTGGATCCGGGTTCCGAAAATGCTGTCGATTTGGGAGTGGCGACCTCCGTGCTGACGGAGCGGCGGTATGGCTTTGAGTTTTGTGCCATTGTCCGGGGAAAAGGAGGTGAACTCTACTGTGCTGAGAACGACAGGGGTGGGCACCTGTGGTTGTATTTTCAATAGTGCAGCCGTAGGGATTCGAACCCCAAACCTTCTGATCCGTAGTCAGATGCTCTATCCAGTTGAGCTACGGCTGCGTTGACCGTTGTTGATAACGGGAGGGGAAAGGTATGTTTCTGGGGTAATTTGAGCAAGAGAAAACCGATTTTCCGTGTGATTTTCCTCCGTAGTCCACTGAGGGAGCCGTCGGATAACCAAATGCTGGAGCGCTATGAGGGGAGTTTTTTTACTCAATCATTGAGTATTGTTTCATTCCGATTGAGTAAACGTCGATCCCTTCTGGACTCCAACCACCCGATCCATCTGTCGTGTGTTGTGCTTATGGGGAGGGAGTGGGATTGAAGGACCGAAAACTTAAGTCAAGACCACACTTCCGCAGACCTCGAAAAGCGTCGCCAATTGCACTCGCAGCAAGGCGAATTGCACTCATGGTCGTTGCGGAGTCAAGCCGAAGCAGGAATATTTCCGCCCGCATCCTGATCTGCGACCAACAACCCCTGCCCATTTTGCCATCTGCACACTTCCATCTATGAAAGACCTCTTTGTTCGATTTCCTGAAAATCCGATCCTCCAGCCCGCGGACATCCATTCGAGCCGGGAAGACATGGTGATTGAATGCCTCTTGAATCCGGGAGCGTTCCGCTACCAGGGTAAAACCTGGCTGTTGCTCCGCGTCGCCGAGCGTCCTGTGCAGGAGCCCGGCTTCATCTCCTTTCCGGTTTTTGGCGGGGATCGGACGATTCAGATTGTCAAGTTCGACCTTTCGGATCCCAAGCTGAATGCATCGGATCCCCGAATCATTACCTATGATGGCCGGCAGTATCTGACCACCATGTCGCACCTGCGACTGGTATCGAGCGAAGATGGGATCACCTTCCACGAGGAGCCCGACTATCCCGCGCTCTTCTGTGAAACCGAGCAGGAGGCGTATGGAATCGAAGACTGCCGGGTGACCCGGATCGGAGACGAGTATCACCTCACGTATTCCGTGGCCTCCCACATGGGAGTTGGCGTGGGACTTCGGACAACCCGCGACTGGAAGACCGTGCAAAACCGGGGGATGATTTTCACCGCCCACAACAAGGATTGCGCGATTTTTGATGAGACGATCCAAGGGAAATATTTTGCCTTTCACCGTCCGAGCAGTCCGGAGATCGGGGGCAATTACATTTGGATCGCGGAATCACCCGACCTCGACCATTGGGGGAAACATCGATGCATTGCGCTCACCCGTCCGGGCCATTGGGACAGCGTGCGTCTCGGCGCGGGGGCCGCTCCCATTCGCACGCCGGAAGGTTGGTTGGCCATTTATCATGGTGCCAACGAACAGAACCGCTACTGTCTCGGGGCGCTTCTTCTCGACCTGGCAGAGCCGTGGAACGTGCTGGCGCGCTCGGTCGATCCCATCATGGAGCCCGAGGCTGATTACGAGAAGACCGGCTTCTTCGGCAATGTGGTTTTCACCAACGGTCACGTGATTGATGGAGACCGGATCACGATGTATTACGGGGCAGCCGATACGGTGATCTGTGGAGCAACCGCGTCCATTTCCCGAATTTTGGAGACGCTGCGCTGAAATCAAGCCCCGATGCGACAGTCCATTCCGGGCGCCTTCGACTTTACGGTGAAGAGCCTTGAATTGATTGTGCATTAAACCCCCGCAGGTTATTGCAATATCCATGGAACCTCCCTCCAGAGAAAAAAAGAAGACAAAATCCGTCTTGCTCGCTCTGTCATGGTATGTCCATGAGATCAACGTGGGGGTGGCGCGTTTCGCCCGCGAGGCCCATTGGATATTGGACGACGCAGGATCCCACGCGGGGAAAGTTCCGCCGGGCTGGTCTGGAAATGGCGTCATCACGATGACCAACAGCAGGATTTCGCCCCTCGCCAAGCTCTTTAAAGGGCTGCGCATGCCGGTGGTGAATTTGGTGAATGAAGACTCCAACAATGGATTCGTCGAAGTCCTTCACGACAATGTGGCCATTGGTCGCATCGCAGCCGAGGAGTTGCTGGGCAAGGGATTTACAGACTTCGCGTTCTTTTTTCTCAATCGCAAAGCCCAGGTGGTGAGAGAGCGGATGGCGGGATTTCGCGGTGCGGTTTTGGCCGCAGGAGGGCGCTTTCATCCGATTGATTTCACCGAGGAATCCTTGAAGCCACACCCCGAAAAGCGGATGATTCCCTGGTTGGCTGGTGAGTTGAAAAAGCTGCCGAAGCCCCTGGGGGCAATGGCCCAGCACGACGGCGAAGCGATTCATATTGTCCGGGCCTGTGAACTGGCAGGCCTTGTTGTTCCCGACGAGGTCGCGGTGGTCGGGGTTGACAACGATCCGATTTACAGCGAGCTCGGGCCGATCCCCCTCACCAGTGTCCTGAGCAACCGGGAGTTGTTGGGATATCGGGCCGCCGAGGTCTTGGACGGTCTGATGCGTGGAGGGAAGCGGCCTTCCCAGCCGATCCGCATTGCTCCGGGTGGGGTCGTTGTCCGTCGCAGCACCGATGTTTTTGCTGCAGAGGACTCCTGCGTTGCCCGGGCTCTTGCCTACATCCGGGCCAACCTGTCTGAGCCGCTTGATATCCAGGACATTGTTCTGGCCTCCGGAGCTTCCCGCCGGGCGCTCTACATGAAGTTCGAGACCTATGTGCGCCGTTCCATCGGCAGTGAAATCACGCGTCTGCGTCTCAACAGAGCCAAGAGCCTCCTTTCCACAACCGATTTGAAATTGGAAGGCGTGGCTTCGGAATCCGGGTTTGCAGGGGCGGCGGCACTGAGCAAGGCATTCAGAACCCATGAAGGCCTCGCCCCCAGTGCGTATCGGCAGAAGCATCCCGAGCAGACCCCAAAGCACTCAACCTAAAAACCGACCCAAGAATCACGGAGTTCACGGAACCCACGGATTAGAAGGAGATGACCAAGAACGTTGAGCTGGTAGGGATGAGCGGCCCGCTCGTCCGTTCAGGAGGCGGACACGCGGGCCGCGTGTCCCTATTACTTTCGAAATTTTCGCATAACGCCTTGG
>JBBECL010000372.1:0-10230 GCA_040881805.1 Terrimicrobiaceae bacterium
ATGGGTTATTTCCAACCGCACACCGATCACGCGGGAGAGGGCTTCGGTTTCGAAGGCAAGGGCTTCGGGAAAATTTTTGAAGAGGTTTGCCAGGGGGTCGTGACCATCCATCAGCACGGCGGGTGGGCCCGGTTCGAAACGGCAATAGTAACCTTCTGCGGAGCGAAGCGTCGCAAGTTGCCCTGCCCGGTCCTCCGGGGTGGTCCCATCAATCCGGGTAAGATAGGTTTCGGCCTTGGATTGAAAATGCAGGAAGAGGAGTTTGAGGGGGGCCTGCTTGCCATGGAGGCGGGCGATGTGTTCCATCAACGAAAACGCCAGGGGAAAGCCATGACTCGGAAACAGTTCATGGGACCGCTCCGCCAAAGAATAAAGCACTTCCGGGCGGCCCTGGCTGCGGCGTCTGCGGCGGCTTTCGAGGTAACCCGATTTCTCGAGAAGGAGGCACTGGCTTTTGACGCCCATGTAGCTGAGGTCCAAATCCTCTGACAAGTCCTTCACGGTGCGCGGGGAATTGTGTGCCAGCGCTTCCAGCACTTCCATGCGGCATCCCCCGCCCAGATCTGTTGGCAGGAAGTTCTTGCGGCGGGCACTCACGGTTTCAATATAGCGAACGTGCGTTCGCCCTCCCGTTCAACAAGAACCATCAGCGCCCGATCTGATCCTGCGGCAGAAACAATGTCTTCATAGTCCCTCACCGAAATCACGGGCTGGCCTCCCAGTTCCGTGATGATATCCCCCGGCAGTAGGCCGCCCACTTCGGCTGGCGACCCCGGAGCGATTTGCTCGACCTTGACTCCCCGGACGTCCGGGCTTTCAGAAACAGCCAGCCCAAACGGCAAAGCCGATTCTTCCCGCAGTGGTCGGGTGGGAGGGGCTGTGGAGGGAGAGGGAATTACGGGCACAGGGCGCATTTGGGAAGAGGCCTGCATGAGACCGTCCGGGTGCTCGCCTGTTTGGATCGGGATGGAGACCGTGCGACCCCCTCTCCAAATCTCCAAGTTCACTGTTTGGCCGATGGTCTTGGAGAGGATCTCGCGTTGGAGGTCACGGGCCAGGGACACCTTCCGACCATCCACCCGGAGGATCACGTCTCCGGGCTGAAGTTGGCTGCGATAAGCGGGCGTGTTTCTCTCAATGCTTTCAACAACCACTCCGGAATCCACACCGGGAAAAAGCGCCCGGCGCTGCTCGTTTTCTTCCAGCCCGGAAATGCCAATGCCCAACCACGGCCGGGAGACCCGACCATTGGTGATCAGTTGTTCCGCCACCGTCTTGGCGATGTTGATGGGCACGGCAAATCCCAGTCCCCGGTTGATCCCGCTGATCATTGTGTTCACGCCGACCACTTGACCATCAATATCACAAAGCGGGCCGCCGCTGTTGCCGGGATTGATCGAGGCATCCGTTTGGATAAATTCCTCGTAGTTGCGACTTCCGGTCAAATTGGTCCGGCCTTTGGCGCTGACAATGCCCGACGTGAAGGTGTAGGGCAGATCAAAGGGGGCTCCTATGGCGAAAGCGAACTGCCCGACCTTGGCCGCATCGCTGTCTCCCAAGGTCACGGCGGGAAGATTCTTGGCATCGATTCTCAAGACGGCAATGTCCGAGCGCTCATCCCGACCCACCAACTCCGCCGGAAATTTCCGGCCATCCAAGAGTTGAACGGTGATTTTCCCGCCCTCGCCATTTTGAACCACGTGATTGTTGGTCATGATCAATCCATCCGGACGAAAAACGAACCCCGAACCTTGGTCCGGTCCGGGATCCATCCGGCGACCGTCCGGCGTCCGAAAAAAGAAATCCAAGCCTTGGGGGAGTTGGACCGGAGCCACGGCCTCGCCCGGTTGGACTTCGATAACAACCACCGCCGGGGCGACTTTTTCATAAACGGCGCTGAAGGCATCATTCAGCGCGCGGGCCATGGTGGACGCCTCCTGCGCATGGGAGACTGGCACAAGTGCCAGGGAGCCTAATAAAGCCAGGCCTGCTAAACTGCGATTGATCATTTCGAACAATAATCCAGTTTTTTCAGGTTTCAAGGGATGGACCAAATTTCTGTTATCCGCCGGCCCGTGAAAAATCCTCATAAAAATTTGCTCCCGCAACGTCAGTCCCCTATCTTGGGAATTTCTCAAATGGACCAAGCTTTTACTCTGTCAGGACACCGCCAATTCCACGCCGCATGAACATCGTTTGTGTCGGCATGAATCATGCCTCTGCGCCGGTTGGGGTGCGGGAGCGTTTTGCGGTGCGGCCGCAGGAAATGTCGCAAGTGTTTCACGACGTGAAGGCCATGGAGGGTCTCACAGGGGCCGTCATGCTCTCGACGTGCAATCGGGTGGAAATGTATGCGTCCGGCGGGAGTGATGTCAAAGCCGCCGAGGGGTTAACCCGCTTGCTCCACGACCTGGCGGGGGTGGAAGTTCCGCTTTACGTGCACGACACCCCGGGGAGTATTCGCCATCTTTTTCGTGTGGCCAGCGGCTTGGATTCGATGGTGGTCGGGGAGACGGAAATCTTTGGACAAGTCAAACAGGCCTACGCGTCCGCCGCCGCTTGCGGGGCGACGAACCGTCACCTCAACAAGTTGTTTCAACAGGCCTTTCGTGTGGCCAAGCATGTGCGAACCGGGACGCAAATCACGCGGGGTGCCACGTCGGTGGGTGCCGTGGCGGTCGAGCTGGCGGGCCAAATTTTCGGGAATCTGGCCGGGCAGCGGGTCATGGTCCTCGGAGCAGGGCGGACGAGTGAACTTACGGCCCGAAGTCTGGTGTCCCGGGGTGTTCAGACCGTGATTGTTTCCAATCGCAACTTTGAGCGGGCGGTGCGATTGGCTGATGACATGGGGGGAGTGGCGATCCCCTTCGACAACTGGCAGCATGCCATTCCGGATGTCGATGTGATCATTTGCTCGACTTCGGCCCCGCACTACCTGCTCACCCCTGATAAAATGGAAGCCCTCATGGAAGCCCGCAGCGGCCGACCGGTTTTTGTGATTGATCTGGCGGTTCCGCGTGATGCCGACCCGGGAATCAGCGGCATCGATGGGGTGTTTCTCTATGATATCGATTCCCTTGAAGGCATTGCCAGTCAGGCCAGAAACGAGCGGCGTGGGGAGATGGAACGCTGCGAAGTCATGATTGGCGGCCATGTCAGCACGTTTGTGGAGTGGCTCCAAACACATGAACATCAGAGGTCATGACGTCCCTTGTCCTTGGCACCCGTGGCAGTGCGCTCGCTTTGGCCCAGACGGAGATCGTCCTCGGGCTTCTGACCGCCAAGCACCCGGATCTCCCCATGGAAACGCGCATCATCAAAACCACCGGAGATGAGCGATTGGATATTGACCTGACAAGCCCCGGTCCCCTCGGCAAAGGCCTCTTCACCAAGCAACTTGAGGACGCCCTTTTGTCGCGGGAAATTGATGTTGCCGTCCATAGTTTGAAAGACCTGCCCGTGGAATTGCCCGCCGGGCTCGTGGTGGGGGCGATCCCCGAGCGCGGGGATTTTGCCGAGGTGTTGGTTTCCAAACACCCCGGTGGCATCAAGGGCCTGCCGGAGGGTGCCACCGTTGCCACATCCAGTCATCGCCGGGAATGTTTGCTTAAACATCTGCGGCCCGGCCTGTGCATTCAGGCCATCCGTGGCAATGTGCCCACGCGGCTGCAGAAGCTTGCGGAGGACCCCGCGCTGGATGCGCTCGTGCTTGCCAAAGCCGGCTTGGACCGCCTTGGGCCTCACATCGTGCCCGAGGGGCTGATGGTAACCGTTGAGCCCGCGATGCTTCCCGCACCGGGCCAGGGAGCCCTGGGTTTGGAATGCCGGGAGGATGATCAGGAAACACGGCAGGTGCTGGAGGCCATCCACGATGCGGACACGGCCCGGTGCGTGAATGCGGAAAGGGCGCTCCTGCGGGCCTTCGGAGGCGGGTGTGCGGCTCCCTTGGCCGCGCATGCGACAATCACTCAAAACAAGGTCGTGCTGAGGTCGATTTATTTTGGGGAGACCACATGACCCACCTCGGTTCCCTCGTTTTTGATCGCCCGCAGGCCCCTTCTCCCTGGTGGGCCAAGGTGGTTCTCTCCGTGGCAGGTCTTGTGCTTCTGGCCGGACTGTGTTGGGGGTTCCTTGCCGGGGCCACCAAAAATTGGGAAGCCGTTTGGGGTTACCGGGCGGTGTTTATGCAGGGGTGGATTCTGACGGTTCAGCTGTCTGCAGCGGCCTTGGTGTTGAGTCTTTTGATTGGCACGGCGGCGGCCTTGTTGCGGCGCTCGACATTTCTGCCGCTCCGTGGTCTGGCCACGCTTTACATCGAACTGGTGCGGGGGATGCCCCTTCTTGTGCTGCTTCTTTTCTTTTATTATGTCGTGGCCAACCCCTTGGGATGGCAGGATCGCCTCAGCGCCGGGGTGATTGCCCTCTCCCTTTTTTCGGGTGCCTACATTGCGGAAATTGTGCGTGCCGGCATTGGCAGCGTGGGCGCTTCCCAGCGCGAAAGTGCCCGCGCCATCGGCCTGACCACGGTTCAGACCTATCGGCTGATTGTGTTTCCCCAGGCCCTTCGTCACTCCCTTCCCCCGTTGGCCGGTCAGTTCGCATCGATCATCAAAGATTCCTCCCTGCTGTCCATTTTGGGCATCGCAGAATTCACGCTCGCAGCCCAGCAGGTCAACTCCGCCACCTTCAGCACGCTGGAAAGCTTCCTGCCGCTGGCGGTGGGTTACCTCGTCTTGACGATTCCCGTCTCGCTGGCCTCACGGTTCTTGGAATATCGTCTCCGCTTCGAAACCTGATCTACCAGGACGGCGGACATGGACTCGGAATGAAGGATGGTCATCCGTGGTCCGCCGACCTTTTCCGCTGGCTCGCGAAGCGGCTCTGAGGTCAGGCCTGCCGACGACGGCGTCTCGCGGCCAAAACCGCCAACCCTGCGAGAGCCAAAGCGGCCGTGGTGGCCTCCGGAATTGCTGTTGCATAGACCAGATCTTGAACAACGCCATTGGCAGGAGACGAAACAAACGAGCTGTTTTCCAGCAATACAACCTGCCAGGTGGTGCTCGCATAGGATGATTGCACATTGGCGGTGTTGACAGCGGCGACCATCGTGGTTGCGGCATTGTAGGCCAGCAAGGCGTCGCCCGTGAGGCTTCCGGGGTTGTTCACATAAAGCTCGGTGGCATAGGCGTTCTGATTCACCAGCGAGAAGTTAAAATCTTGGGTAAGTTCCCAGAGGGCCAACTGAAAAGCCGGGACATTCACCGTGGGATTCGTCCATGACGCCGGGGTGCCACCCTGCCAAAAATTGTCAAACAAGTATCTCACTTGGGCTGCTCTCAAAGCACCAATTCCCCCAGCCGCCCCGGAGGTGATATTCGCGCCATCACCGGTTCCGCCCGGGCCGGTCGCACTTCCCCGAGCCGCACTTGACAACGAACTGGCATTTTCAAAAGAGGTATTGTTGAGGCCTGTTCCCGATCCCGGCGTGATGAACTGACCCAGTTCGATACAAAGCGCAATGGTTTCAATGTTGCCGGGCAGGTTAATACGGAAACCCGTGGCAGCAATGTTCTCTGAGGGAGCTCCCGCTGGCTTCATACTGAAGGTCTGGGAAAGTGGTGTGGCCCATCCCCCCACGCCCACAGTGACCACCGTGGCTTGGGTCAGGGATGCCGATAGGAAAACCATGGCACAGAAGAGGATTATCGCTTTCACGCAACCTGTTGTATTCCGTTTTGGGCCTGATTTCAAGGAAAAAATCCAAAGAAATACGGTTTGATTAGAAAATGCGCCTGGTTGCTTCTCAGAAATGAGCCAAGGCGAAAGATTCCAGGGATGTCCCTGTCGTGTTAATAGTTCTCCAGATAAAGGGGAAGAATGTCCGGGTGGCCTTGGTGGCGGAGGAGAACGGGATTTTCGAGCAGTTGTCGGAACGCGACGGGATCAAGCGCCTTTTTTCCGAGGTTCAAGAACCGGGCGCCTTCGGCATAATCTCCACGATCTAGAAACACGCCCGCCAAGGCCACCACCCAGTTTTCCGAGCCGAGGGTTCCCGTTTGAGCAATGAGTTCTTCGATGTCGGCGGTGACTTGTCCGGCCTGACCCATTTGGATTTGGAGGAGGTAGTATTCGTTGGAAATGACGGGGTCGCTGGGCGCTTTTTCCCGGGCGAGACGAACCTGTGCGAGGGCCTCCTCCAGTTTTCCGCTGTCGCGGAGGAGCAGCGCTTGACGAAAAAGCAGGCCCGGGGAGGGGTCCAGAGCCAACCCCTTGGTAAAACTCGTCATCGCCGCCGATTGGTCCACTGCTTCGAGTTGGAGGCGTCCGGCCAGTTCCCAGGCGGAAGCGGATTGCAAGGCTTCAAGATCCACGGTGGAAAGAAGTTCCCGCGCCTTGTCGAATTCCTTGTCGAGGAAGGCCTGGCGGGCATCTCCCGCGCTGCGATTCGCTTGTTCCTCGGGGGTGAGAGGTCTCTCGGGCAGTTCCACCAGCGGCTGGGAGTTCCGGGCCATGTCCGCTTCGGAGGGTTCGGCTTGTTGGAGAAAAAAGGCGACCACCACCCCGGTGATGATTAAGAGCGACACAGGGATCAGAATCACCCACATCAGTCGCTCTTTGCGAAAGCGGGGGTCTTCAAAAAAGCGGAAATCCTGCAACTTCATGATGATCGTACTTAAACTGGAGGTGACGGGTTTTCCAACGCAATAATGAATCAACCCTGTGGAGATCCTCCTTGCGGGCGCAGGTGGGCGAGGAATTCGACATTGCCTTCCCGACCCGGCACGGGTGAATCCATCACATGGAGCCATTGATGGCCGTTGGATTCCACAAAGGTCCGGATTTTTTCGGCAGCCTTGGCGCGCAGGAGAGGGTCTTTCACAACCCCCCCCCGACCGACCTCCCTGGCAGAGAGTTCGAATTGGGGTTTGATGAGGACAACCGCATCCGACCCGGGTGCCATGACAGCAAACGCGGGCCCAAGAATCAGGGTCAAGGAGATGAAGCTCACATCCGCGACAGTGAGATCAATGGCGTCGGAGACGTCGGTTCGGGAAAGATTTCGGGCGTTCAGGCCTTCGGTGACCATCACGCGGGGGTCTTCGCGGATCTTCCAATCGAGCTGACCATGCCCGACGTCGATGGCATGAACTTTGGAAGCCCCCCGCTGAAGCAGGCAATCCGTAAACCCGCCCGTGGACGCTCCAATGTCCAGGCAGATCCGACCCTTCACAGGAATGGCAAAGGCATCCAAAGCCGCTTCCAATTTCAAGCCCCCGCGACCCACATACTTTTCGGCGGCGATAACAGAAATTTTTGTATCGGCCAGGGTGGGAGTTCCTGGTTTGTCCACGCGGCGTCCGTCCACAGACACGACACCTGCCATGACAGCGCGCCTGGCTTTTTCTCGGGAATCGAAAAATCCCCGCTGAACCAAGAGAATGTCGATGCGTTCTTTTGGCTTCATGGCCGCCTGCGGCGAACCACCCTAGCCTTTTTTAAGAAGAGGAAGGCCCGTGCGCTCGTTTTCTGAAACGATATAGCCGGTCGGAAGCGCATCAATGGCTCCTTCGCCGGGTTGGCCCGCAAAAAAGTAAAGCGTCACCTCTTGCCCGCCCTTGAGTTTCTGGTGCCGCTGATGGAGAAAATACGTCTTTCCCGATTTTTTGCTGGCAACGCTGTAACCCATGGAGCTTGCGAGTTGTTCGGGCTTTCACCCTGAAGAATTAAATCAAACCAGCTTTCGTCAGGGTCTTGTGAGCCCCGTTTTTGGTGATCGTCTTGAATGCCCGTGCCGTTGCTTTCACGACCACAAATTTTTTAAGCTCGGGAACCCAGACCCGCTTGGTTTTCAGATTGGGCTGATGCCAGCGGGGGGTGACGGCCGTCACGTGCATTCCAATGCCGCCTTTTTTCTTGGCCAAACCGCGTCGGTGAATTTTCGATCCTCGCGTGGGCGTGGCTCCTGTGATTTCGCATTTCCTTGACATAAAAAATTTGTTGGCCCCAACCCTTGTCGTCAAAGCTTTCCGAGTCAAGCCGGTTTTTCTACTGAATAATTTGCATCGAATCTATCGACCTGTGCCTTGGGTGACGCTTACATTGCACTCAACACCTTCGATTGTGAAAACGAACAGCCCCACGGATTTGCAAGATGGCCTGGCCGGCATGGTGGAACGGGTGACATTTCACAATGAAGAAACCGGGTTTTGTGTGTTGCGGGTCAAGGTGCAGGGGAAGCGTGACCTTGTGACCGTGGTGGGGACGGTGGCCAATGTGTCCGCGGGAGAATGGGTCACAGCCCAAGGGGTGTGGGTTCGGGACCGGGATCATGGGCTTCAATTGAAGGCGAGTTCCCTTCATTGCAGTGCCCCCACATCCCGGGAAGGGATCGAAAAATACCTGGGCAGCGGGCTCATCAAGGGCATTGGCCCGGTTTACGCAAAGAAGCTGGTCGCAAAATTCAAGGAGGGCGTGCTGACCATCATTGACCAGTCGTCGGCCAGGCTGGAAGAAGTGCCCGGGATCGGGAAGGGGCGGCGTCTGAAAATCCGGGCCGCGTGGATTGAGCAAAAGGCGGTGCGTGAGATCATGCTGTTTTTGCATGCCCATGGGGTGAGCACCAGCCGGGCGGTCCGGATTTACAAAACCTACGGGGAAGAGGCCATGGAGATCGTGCGTGCCAATCCTTACACGCTGGCGAAAGATATCCCCGGCATTGGTTTCAAAACGGCGGATCAGGTCGCCCAAAAGCTCGGAATTCCGCAGGACTCCATCCTTCGGGCGAGGGCCGGGCTGATCCATGTCCTTGCCGAGGCGATGGGATCCGGCCACTGCGGCCTGCCAAAACAGGATCTTCTTTCAAAAACCGGGGAGTTGCTGAGTGTGGATGAATGTCTTGTCGCGGAGGCCCTGGAGCGGCTTTTGGTGGATGGTGAGTTGGTTTTTGATGACCCCCTGATTTACCTGCCCGCACTTCGCGGCGCGGAGCAAGAAATTGCCAGCCGACTGCGCGGCCTCAGTTCCCAACCGTCCTCTTACCCTGCAATTGCGATCGAGAAAGCGTTGCCATGGGTGGAAGAAAAAACCGGGAAAGTCCTCGCCCCGCATCAGGTCGAGGCCCTCACGCAGGCTCTTTCGTCGCGGGTCCTTGTCATCACCGGCGGCCCGGGCGTTGGCAAAACGACCTTGCTGCATTCGATCCTTCTCATCCTGCGCGGCAAAAAAGTCCGCTGCCTCCTCTGTGCTCCGACCGGTCGCGCCGCCAAGCGGCTCGCGGAAACAACCGGCATGGAAGCCAAAACGATCCACCGACTGCTGGAGGCTCGTTCGTCGGGGGGCGGGTTTGCCCATGATGCGGCCAATCCGCTGACCTGTGACCTTTTGGTGGCTGATGAGACCTCGATGATTGATGTGTTGCTTTTCAGCAAGCTGCTGCGGGCGCTTCCCCCGCATGCCCATCTGTTGTTGGTCGGGGATGTGGATCAATTGCCCAGTGTGGGGCCGGGGTCGGTGCTGGGTGATGTTATTCGAAGCCGCATCGTCCCCGTTGTGCGGCTCACCGAGATTTTTCGCCAGGCCCAAGGCAGCCAGATCATTCGCAATGCCCACAAAATCAATGACGGGCACCTGCCCGACTTGGAGGGAGGGCCGGATTCGGATTTTTATTTCATCGAGCGCGAGGAGGCGGAATCCACCCAATCCACGATTCTGGAATTGGTCAAAACCCGCATCCCAAAGCGCCTGGGTTGCGACCCCGTGCAGGATATTCAAGTGCTCTGCCCCATGAATCGCGGCACGCTGGGGACACGTCATTTGAATGCCATCTTGCAGGAAGCTCTCAACCCCCGCCGACCTGATGAGCCTCTGGTGGAAACCTTCGGCTCCCAATTTCGATTGAGGGACAAGGTGATTCAAACCCGGAACAACTATGACAAAGATGTTTTCAACGGAGACATCGGACGCATCGCGGCCATGGACCCGGGCGAGCGGGAGGTGACGATTTGTTACGAGGACCGTGAGGTGGTTTATGATTTTGGGGAGTTGGACGAAGTGGCCCATGCCTATGCCATCACGATCCACAAAAGTCAGGGGTCGGAATTTCCTGTCGTGGTGATCCCCGTGGCCATGCAGCATTTTCTTTTGCTCCAAAGAAACCTGATTTACACCGGACTCACGCGGGGCAAACGCTTTGTGGTGATCGTGGGCCAAAAGAAGGCGCTTTCCCTCGCC
>JBBECL010000373.1:0-10145 GCA_040881805.1 Terrimicrobiaceae bacterium
CCCATGCCTGTTTTCTGCTGAAATCCCAACCTGCTGATTTTTACGCGGCAAGGCTGGCCATTATGAACCCTGAGCCCTTTGTCTTGGAGTAATCCCCCTTGCCGGAGGTTATTCAGAACGTGCTCTATCTGACCACTCCCGGGCTCTACATCCAGAGGTGCCACCAGAGCCCGAGAATATTCGGGAGTTCAAGATGTGAGACCGTTTGATTCGCCACGCGGCTTCGCCGCCACCTGAACTCATCGTGCAGGGAGTGCCCGATCCACCCGGCTGTTCCCTGCAAATCCTGTAATCCTTTGGGGAGCTGCCTACAGGTAGCGGAATGCCGGCGTGAACTGCCCGCGCTTGATTCGGTGTCAGTGATTCTGAGGCGGCAAACATGGATGTGAGAGATTGCCATTGGTTCGGCAATTGATAGTCTCAACTCAATGAACAAAAAAAAATTCGAGTCAGAATTTCGAAGACTCAAAAAGTTTCGAAATCTGTCGGAAGACGAAAGAGTGTTGTTCGCGATGAGCCTGAGCGCAACACCAGACGAGCGCTGGGCGAGGCACGAGAACTTTCTCAAATCGCACGGCTTGTTCACGCGCTCCGAGAGAAAGGCATTCGGTTTCAGATAGCCGGAATGTCAGCGGCCATCCTACAGGGAGTGCCCGCAACCACTCTCGACACGGATATCTGGGTCGAGCTTCCCACACGACAATTCGTCAAACTCACAGCAATCGTTATTGACCTTGGTGGGATTATGTTGGCAAGCACAGTTGCCGCCTTGAAGGACGACACCTTGGTTAATTTTCTGCCGAGGGTGGATGGCATCGGCGTCTTTGGCGAAGAGATCAAAAAGGCCCGAAGGGTCCGTTGGCAGGGTATGATTGTTCCAGTCCTCCCGTTGGAGTCGTTGTTAAAAAGCAAAGAAAAAATAAGGCGGCCGAAAGATTTGGCACATATTCCTTTGTTGCGGCAAACGTTAAGAATCCACAAAAAACGTGCCCGCTTGAAAAGATCATGATACCGGCTCGCTCCACCCGTCCGACATGGGATGTCAGTTGCTTTCTGAATTGGCATGAGAGCGCGGGAGTTCAAGATGTGAGACCGTTTGATTCGCCACGCGGCTTCGCCGCCACTTGAACTCATCGTGCAGGGAGTGCCCGATCCACCCGGCTGTTTCCTGCAAATCCTGTAATCCTGTCAAAAAACTTTTCAACAAAAGCGGGGATTGCATCCTATGGGGAGCTGCCTACAGGTAGCGGAATGCCGGCGTGAACTGCCCGCGCTTGATTCGGTGTCAGTGATTCTGAGGCGGCAAACATGGATGTGAGAGATTGCCATTGGTTCGGCAATTGATAGTCTCAACTCAATGAACAAAAAAAAATTCGAGTCAGAATTTCGAAGACTCAAAAAGTTTCGAAATCTGTCGGAAGACGAAAGAGTGTTGTTCGCGATGAGCCTGAGCGCAACACCAGACGAGCGCTGGGCGAGGCACGAGAACTTTCTCAAATCGCACGGCTTGTTCACGCGCTCCGAGAGAAAGGCATTCGGTTTCAGATAGCCGGAATGTCAGCGGCCATCCTACAGGGAGTGCCCGCAACCACTCTCGACACGGATATCTGGGTCGAGCTTCCCACACGACAATTCGTCAAACTCACAGCAATCGTTATTGACCTTGGTGGGATTATGTTGGCAAGCACAGTTGCCGCCTTGAAGGACGACACCTTGGTTAATTTTCTGCCGAGGGTGGATGGCATCGGCGTCTTTGGCGAAGAGATCAAAAAGGCCCGAAGGGTCCGTTGGCAGGGTATGATTGTTCCAGTCCTCCCGTTGGAGTCGTTGTTAAAAAGCAAAGAAAAAATAAGGCGGCCGAAAGATTTGGCACATATTCCTTTGTTGCGGCAAACGTTAAGAATCCACAAAAAACGTGCCCGCTTGAAAAGATCATGATACCGGCTCGCTCCACCCGTCCGACATGGGATGTCAGTTGCTTTCTGAATTGGCATGAGAGCGCGGGAGTTCAAGATGTGAGACCGTTTGATTCGCCACGCGGCTTCGCCGCCACTTGAACTCATCGTGCAGGGAGTGCCCGATCCACCCGGCTGTTTCCTGCAAATCCTGTAATCCTGTCAAAAAACTTTTCAACAAAAGCGGGGATTGCATCCTATGGGGAGTCGCTTATAGGTAGCGGGATGTCGGACAAGGAAAACAGGCCGGAGAAGTTTGGGGAGACGCCGAAGATTCGGCCACGTCATGCGGGCAAGTCGGATTCCGAGAAGGAATCGGGTGAGGCGGCGGAGGAGAAAAAGCGGCGGCGGCTTCTTGAGAAGAAGAGCGATGAGGAGTGGATTGCGAAATTGAAGTCCTCTGACAAGAAAGACGATCCAGACGGCGCGGGGGAGGATTTGCCGGGGATGCCGGCTGCCAAGGAGGCTGCCCGGGAGAAGATGAGGGTAGAAGCGGAGGCGCTGGAAGACGGCCAGGAGGCGACCGACGACGAGGAAGAATCCGGGGAGGGTGAGCCGGAGGCGGTGAAGGAGGGGGAATCCCAAGGGGGGCGCAGACGCCGGAGAAAGAAGCCCTCCAAGCCCTCGCTCAAGCGCGTGCTGATCAAGATTCGCCGTCGGGCGATGACAATTTTTGCGGTGGTGGCGGGGGGAATTCTGGTGGCTCTGACATTTTATCGCGTGGGGGAATCCCGGGGCGAGCGCGAGGGGAAGGAGGCGGCTCTGCGCGACATGGCTGTCCTTGAAGCGCGCAAGGTTTATGTGTTGCCTCCGGAGGCGCAGCAACAATTGGATGCTGCGCTGCTCGAGGTTCGGGCCGGAAATGCCGTCGCAGCCGCCGGGACGCTCGCGCAGTTGGTCGAAAAATTTCCCCATGTAGCGTCCCTGAATTATGCCGCAGGGTTGGGGGCCATCCAGGCCGGGGAATTTGAGACGGCGATAGCGTTTGCCAATGCGTCCATCGAGAAGGGCGAGCGGGTCTCGGATTCCTATGTGTTGATCTCCATCGCCGAGGCCCAAATGCGGGCGGAGGAGCCGGATAAACAATTTGTGAACCCCCAGCTGCGTGTGCGCGAAATCCTCGACAAGGCGATTGCTGCCGATCCGATGAGTTCGGGAGCCCGCATGGAATTGGGGTCCTTGCTGCGCTACATGGGCGATGAACCGGGAGCGCTCACAGAACTCGGGGCAGCCAAGGCGCGACTGCACCCCGTGGATTCGCATCTTGCCGTGGACGTGACGGTTGGTCTCATCGAGGTCGAAAATTTGCCGTTGGAGGCATTACAACCCACCGAACCCACTGCCGACGACGTGCGGGTCTTGTTCCCGGCCGCCTACATTGCCATGCGCCACGAAAATTTTGAGTTGGGAATCCGGCTTTTGAATCGCTGCAAAAACTTGCTGCCTGTGGATTCGTTCCATTACCTCGTCAACGACCGGGCCTTTCAGAGCTTTGCCTACAGGGATGACGTGAAGGCTCTGATGCAATGATCAGAGCTTTTTCTCAACGGCAGTGAATCCCACGGCATTTCCGTCGGCATCCCGGCGGGGGGTGATCGCGATCCACACTTTGTAAGGAGATCCATTTTTGTGGTAGTTGGTGAGAGTCACCTCCACCGGACAAAGGGCAGCGATGGCGTCGCGCAATGTCTGGACAGCGACAGCATCGGTTTCAGGTCCTTGCAGAAATGTCCCCGGCTTGCGGCCTTGAATTTCCGGAAAAGAATAACCACAAAGGCCCGAAAAGGCCGGATTGATGGCCTCGATGCAACCGTGGAGATCTGTCTCGACGCGCGCAGGTTCTTGGTCGATGCGCTCGAAAACGCGACGTTTCAACGTTTCCGGCACACAAATATTTTCTTCTCGGGTTTGCATCACAAGGTCTTCAAGCAATCGTTCCATCCCCGCCTCGGGAATTTTGGGGGATGAAGATTTTCCTTCTTCATTAAAATTGGGCATAAGGGCGATCATATAGAGAGGTAACGTGTTGCAAAGACCCCGGGACGCATCCAAATCCATGCTTAAAGCTTGGAAAGATGTCGAGGACGAAAAATGTTCCATTTTCCGCCACGTTGCCCACGCGCCACACCGGTCACCAATGCATGGCCCCGAGGCGGGAGGCTGCTTCTTCGGCTTTTTCGCGGGAGTTGAAGGCGGAGATCCGGAAATAGCCTTCCCCGGCGAGACCAAATCCGCTGCCCGGGGTAACCACGATGTGGGATTGGTTGAGGATTCGGTCAAACATATCCCAGCTTTTCGCGCCGGCGGGCCCTTGGACCCAGATGTAGGGGGCATTCACCCCGCCATGCACTTCCAGCCCCGACGAGGAAACCGCTTCCCGAAGAATGGCCGCGTTGCCCATATAATTGCGGACGAGAGCGGCGATTTGGGAGCGTCCCGCCTCGGAGTAGAGGGCCTCGGCCCCCCGCTGGGTCACGTAGCTGACGCCATTAAATTTCGTGCTGAAACGCCGGTTCCAGAGGGGATGCAGGGCCTGGTGTTCGCCCGTGTCCGTGACCAATTCCAACTCCTTGGGCACCACGGTGAAGGCGCACCGGACCCCCGTGAACCCGCCACTTTTGGAAAAGCTGCGAAATTCGATCGCACAGCGCCGGGCCCCTTCGATTTCGTAGATCGAATGAGGCACTCCGGGCTCGCTGATGTAGGCCTCGTAGGCGGCATCATAAAGGAGCAGCGCCTCGTGCTTGAGGGCGTAGGCCACCCACTGCTCCAATTTGGTGCGGCTGGCGGCGGCTCCGGTCGGATTGTTGGGAGAACAGAGGTAAACCACATCGACGGGCACCTTTGGCACTTCGGGCATGAAGTCATTGCCGGGCGTGCATTCGAGGTAGTGCAAACCGGGATAGGTGCCGTCTTCTTCGGGGGCTCCCGTATGTCCGGCCATCACATTGGTGTCCACATAGACGGGATAGACCGGGTCCATGACGGCGATGCGGTTTTTGGGCCCGAGCACGTCAAGGATGTTGGCGCAGTCACACTTCGAGCCGTCGGAGACAAAAATTTCGTCATCGGCCACCTCGATGCCTTTTGAGCGGTAGTCATGTTCCGCGATGGCGGAGCGAAGGAACGCGTAGCCCTGCTCCGGGCCATAACCATGAAATCCCTCGCGCGTGCCGAGGTCATCCACGGCTTGGTGCATCGCGAGGCGGGCGGCCTCGGGCAGCGGCTCGGTCACGTCGCCAATGCCACAACGGATCAGGCGTTTGGCGCTTTCGGGGTTGGCCTCCAGATAGGCCGAGACCCGCCGGGTGATCTCAGGAAACAAGTATCCGGCTTTGAGTTTTAAGTAATGCGAGTTGAGTTGTGCCATGAAATGAGCGTGGCAGAATGGCATCGATTGGACGCCACGTCCACCAGAAGCTGAAATTCAGAAGCTGAAATTCCCGGAATTTGCCGTTCCGTTCATGAAAACCTGTGTTAAGAAGGCGGGTCATTTTTGAATGGACGAGACCCCGGACATTTCTGACGAAGAATTGGTCGCCCGCACCCAAGCCGGCGATGCGGAGGCCTTTGATGCCCTCATCGTGCGCTACAGCCCCCGGCTTTACGGGCTGGTTTACAACATGACCTCCAACCACGAGGACACGAACGATTTGCTTCAGGATATTTTTTCGAAAGCATTTCGTTCCATTCACAGCTTCCGGGGCAAATCGAGTTTCTACACGTGGATGCACTCGATCGGAGTCAACATGAGCATCAATTTCCTGAAAAAGCGTGGGCGCCGCTACGCTTTGAGCCTCGATGATGTCGATAGCGGGATACAAAACGACCCGGATTTCCTGGAGGCCACGGCCACCACCGACCCGCGGCGGGAGGCGAATCTCACGGAATTGCAGAAAAGATTGAACGAAGCGATGCAGAAGCTGTCAAATGATCATCGCGCCGTGGTCACCATGTTCGATATCCAAGGAATGCCGCACTCAGAAATCGCCAAAATCCTCAAGGTCTCGGAAGGCACGATCAGATCCCGATTGTTTTACGCACATCGCCAGTTGCAAAATTACCTACAAGAGTTTATCTCAAACAAGTGAATCCTATGGAAAACGAAGAAAGCATCTCAAAATTGCTGAGGCTCAAGCGCTACGAACAGCCTCCCCAAGGATATCACGAAGCCTTTTTGAGGGATTTTCACCGGCGTCAGCGCGCCGGGTTGCTGAAACGCAGCCCGTGGCAAAACCTGTGGGACAGCGTCAGCGACATCTGGCCCAATTTTCAAGTGCCGAAGCTCGCGTATGCCACAATGGCCGTCGCCGCCATCGCTGCGGCGGGTTATCTGGTCAACCCGCCTTCCTCGTCGGAAAATCTGCTGGCCTCCGCCCCCGTGCCCCACACATCGATCGGGGAATTGAATGTCCTGCCAGATTTTTCGCTTGAACCCCAACGCCCGGCCACCATTGGCTCCACTCTGCCTGTTTCCGGCCGTGGGGATCTTTCGCAACATTATGTGTTGCAGCCCCGGCCTGCCAGCAATGATCGGCCACTCAGTTTTTAACATCTGCCGTCCATGAGATTCCGGCCGGCAGTCTTGCTTGGCGCAGTCGCAATTCTTGGTTCGAACGCCTCGGCGGAAGAAATGGACTTGGCGAAGTCCCTCTCCGACAAGGTCAGCAAGGTTTTCCAAGACCGCTCGGCAGCCGTGGTTCGAGTTGAAGCCACGGACCGTCATGGTCGTTTGAATGGCACCGGATTTTTTGCCGATCCGATGGGCACCGTTTACACCGTGTATTCCACGGTCGCCGAGGCCCGGGAAGTTTTTGTGGTGGTGCAGGGCCGCCGCCTGCCTGCGACAGTTTTGACGGCCGACGCCCGCAGTGGCATTGCCCTGCTGAAGGTTGACATTGAGACGACATTTATTCCGGCGGCCAGTTCCGCGTCCTTGCGGTTGGCCAGCCCGCTGGTTGCGATCGGGTTTCCCATGGACCTTGAGGCTTCCCCGAGTTTCGGAATCCTGGGAGGATTTGACAAAAAATTTCAAGGGCGGTTCCTGGTTTCGACCCACATCCGTGCCAATCTTCCCGTGCAATCCGGATTCGGGGGGGCTCCCCTGCTGAATTTGCAAGGAGAGGTGGTGGGAATTATTATCGCCGGATTGGAAGGCGGATCCTCCTGCTTTGCGCTGCCCATCGAGGCTGCCGAAAAGATCAGGAAAGATTTTGTGCGGTTTGGCGAGGCGAGGCACGGATGGATTGGGGTGACGGTGGAGTCCATGCCGGGAGACGAGGTCCACATCGCCGAGCTGGGACCCGAAACGCCCGCGTCGCAGTCGGGCCTGAAAGAAGGGGACATTCTTCTGCAAGTCGGCAATGTCGCCATCAAAAATGTCGAGGACGTGCTGGATGCCTCGTTTTTTTTGACGGATGGGGATGCGGTGGCCGTGCGTGTGATCCGAGGTGGCCAGGAACTCCAATATTCGATCCGTCCGGCGCTTCACCCGGCGAGCGAAAAGAGCGGCCTTCATGCCGCCGGTACCAGCCCCGAGTTCAATCTCCTCTCGAAGTAAGATTCAGCGCATCGAAAGATCGAGCGCCTCGCCGACAGCACCACCCACCTGCATGGCGGTGCTGATGATTCGCCAGCCGACATAGAACGCGACGCCCACGTAGAGAATGCGGGGCATCCATTCGGCCAAGGCGTCCAACCAGGCGATGGCCTTGGTTTGGAGAGCCTCGGCGGCCCGCCGGGTTTCTTCGTCCAGCCGTCCCGAGTGATCCCCCACTTGGATGGCCCGTTCGATTTCCTGGGGAACCCCGGCATGGCCGGTGAAGGCATCCGAAAGCGAGCGTCCTTCACGAACGCCCGCGAGGGTTGAGAGGCTGGCTTCGTGAATGAGGGCGCTGCCGCTGGAGGCTCCCGCCAATTCCAGCCCCCGCAGCAGACTCCCCCCGCTGGTCACAAACAACGAAAACACCGACGCAAAGCGGGAACCGGTCCATGTCTCCAGCCAGGCCCCCACCATCGGGATCAACAAAATCATTCTGGCAAGAGAGGCTTGGCTTGCGAAGGCCCGGCAAAGCCCCAACCAAAGGACCGCCCCCAGGGCCGCCACCGCGTAAAAAAAACCCAGGGTCCCAAGCACATTCACCACATACCCGACCTTGGTCCCATCAATCACCGCCAACGGGATCGCAAGGAGGACCACCGCGAGGTGGAGAACAAAAATCGGGTAGAGAGATTTGGCAATGACAGCGCTGCGGGCTTTCGCCAGGCGTTCGTAATGGGAAGCCAGGCTCCCGAAGATGGTGTCCAAGTGGCCGGAGGCAGTTCCCGCTTCGATGACGGCACAGTCCCCGGCAGAAAATCCTGCACCGGCAAAAGCCCCGGGGACCGAATCCCCACGGGTCAGTCCCCGCTGGATGGAGGCGGCGAGATGGGATGCCCCACGTCCGCGAACAAGCAATTCCATGGCCTGGGGAAGACCGATTCCACTGCGGAGCAGTTGCGCGAGTTCATGAAAAAAACGCGCTTTCGTTCGAAAGCCGGGTTGCACGATGCCTACCTTTGAGAAAATCTAGGGCTGTGGGCAATCTCAAAGCACAGGATGAACGATTTCTCCGTCTGGCCATCGCCGAGGCGGTGAAGGGGCGTGGTCACACCGCGCCCAACCCCGCCGTGGGGGCCGTGATCGTCAAAGGCGGAAAAATCCTTGGAGCGGGTTGGCACAAAAAGGCGGGAGCCCCCCACGCAGAGATCGAGGCCCTGCGATCCCTCAAAAGTCATGGGGCCGCGCGAGGTGCCACCATTTACATCACGCTCGAACCCTGCTCGACCCATGGCAAAACCCCTCCCTGCACGGAAGCCATCGTGCAAGCGGGAATTGTTCGCGTGGTTTATGGGGCCACCGACCCGAACCCCCGCCACGCCGGGCGCGCCAGGCACCTGCTGGAAAAATCCAAGATTTCCGTCACCCCGGGAATCCTGGAAAAAGACTGCGCGGCCATCAACGAAGCCTGGAATGTGTGGATCGCCAAAAAGCGCCCTTTGGTTATCGCCAAAGCGGGGATGTCTTTGGATGGACGCATCACGTCCCCGCCGGGTCAGCGCTGGATCACCAGCAAGGAGTCGCGTGCCGATGCGATGCAGCTGCGAAGCACCTGCGACGCCATTTTGGTCGGCGGCGAAACCGTGCGTGTGGATAATCCCAAGTTGACGGTCCGTGGCATCCCCGGAGCCCGTCAGCCCCTGCGGGCCGTGTGGACGCGGAGCGGGACGCTGCCTCCCGAGGCGCATCTTTTCACGGACCGCCACAAAAACCGCACCCGCATTTTTCAGGGCGTCTCGCTGCGGGAGGCGCTTCGTCAGCTTGCACAAGAAGGGGTGCAATCCGTGCTCATCGAAGGGGGGGGCCGAACCTTGGGGGAGGCCTTTGACCGGAAGGTGGTGGACCGCGTGGTTTTTTATGTCGCACCCGTGATTTTTGGTGGGGGGACCCCGGCCGTGGGCGGTCGTGGCGCGGCGTCTCCGGAGTTGGGAGGGATGTTGGAAGAGGTCGATTATCGCTGCGTAGGGCCGGACATTCGGATCAGCGGGCGCGTGCGGCCTGCGGGCCCCACTTCGAAGGCTGACGTTCCCACCCCAGCCAAAAAAAGCCGGCGGGTCGCCGGCAGTCCCGGGAAAAACCACAAGTGACAGCGCACGAGGCGGCTCTCTTTTCGTGGTCCGTCCCCTGGCTGCCAACGACCCTGCTGCTTGTCACCGCCGTCATTTACCTGCGCGGGTGGCGGGTGCTTCACCGGCAGGTTCCCCTCCGGTTTCCGCGCTGGCGGGCGCTTTGTTTTTTGGGCGGGTTGCTCGCAATTTTTGTTTCGATCGCCTCCCCCCTGGATGCGTTTGCTTCCTTTCTCCTGCTCTCCCACATGGCGCAGCATCTTTTGCTGACGATGATTGCCCCGCCCCTCATCTGGTTGGGGGCACCCCAACTGCCCCTACTGCGCGGGCTGCCGAAACGCTTTGTGGTTGTGGTGATCAGCCCGTTCATTCTTTGGCCGCTCATGAAAAAGCTCGTACACGGGCTGACGCATCCGGTGGTGTGTTGGTCCCTGTTTGTGATCAGCAACGTCGTGTGGCATATCCCGGCGCTGTATGACCTGGCCCTTGGTTCGCGGTGGTGGCACGAGGTGGAACATGCCAGCT
>JBBECL010000374.1:0-10103 GCA_040881805.1 Terrimicrobiaceae bacterium
CTTGGGATTGGTCAGACCATAGATCTTTTTCAGAACAATGTCCGGGGTTGTGGAAATCCAGCCCGTGGCCGTGAGAAGCAACACCAGCAAAGCGCTGATCGTGCCAATGAGAAGCGTGGCCTTGAGATACCTCATGAGGCGAATGGGAAAGGGAATCGTCTGATCATGCCGAGTGAATACCCAAACATAAAGGATCAGAGCGCACGGAATATCAAGCCAACTGTATGGAAATTCACGAAAAACCGTTTCTACACCGTTTGACGGCGTCGCTCAAGTTCCTCCCGGATCTCTGTCATGCGATCGGAACTCAGGGAATACCGCGACAGCAGGAACAAGCCAATGCCGGAACTGACCGCTGGAACCAAAGCATACCAAATCCGCATGCCCATGATGGTTTCCGGCAGCTGGTCCCCTTTCATTTCCACGCGAAAGCCCGTGCCTTCAAGAATCAGCCCGGAGAAAAGAAACGTGCAGGACAGCATGGTCTTCATGATCCATCCGCCCACGGCTCCGAACATCCCCTCCCGCCGCATGCCGTTGTTCAATTCATCATCGTCACAAATGTCGGCCTTCATCGACCCCGTGAGCGTCCAGAATCCCGCGGCTGCGGGTGCTGACAGCAAATAGACAATAATCACCAAATACGGCATGGACTTGCTGTAGAGAAAAAAGGAGGACAGCGAGGATACCATCCCAAGGAGGATGAGGTATTGGAGCATGCGAACTTTGCCGATGCGCTTGGACAAAGCCGTCAGCAGGGGGATGGAAACAATGGCCAGCACGGAAAAGCAATTTGACGCGATCGCGATCAGTCCTGCCCCCGCCTTGGTGTCCCCGTCATAAATATGATAGTAAACAATATACGGCCCGAGTGCGTGGACCATGCCATTGCCCAACCCCATGGTCAAAATGATGCCTGTGAGCACAAGAAACGGCTTGTTCTGGAGCGTGAGGCGAAATCCTTTCCAGAAGGCGATCCTGGCCTGTCCGCTCGCCAATTTGTAATATCGTTCTTTGACAAAAATCGCAGGCAGGACCCCGCCCACCACAATCGCACCCGCCAGAATGAAGCTCCAATAGCGCATGCCCGCCATGGTGTTTCCCTCAAAAACATCCGACTGCGCCAGGCGGAAGATCCACGGCAGAAACAGTGTGAAAACAAAGCTGAACATCATCTTGTAGCTCGAGACGACGGTTCGCTCGTTGTAGTCCGGCGTCATCTCCAGCCCCAGGGTGTGATATGGCACCACCTGAATCGTGGCGCAAAAATAGAAAATCAGCATCGCAATCAGATAGTAGGTGAACAGCGGCCACGTGTTGCCCGCCCACGATTCGGGCACAAACCAAATCAAAATGAAGGATCCGGCTGTCAAAAAAGACCCCACAAAGATGAAGGGCCGGCGTCGCCCCCAGCGCGTGCGGGCATCGTCGGAAAGTTTGCCAATCAGCGGATCAGTGAACGCGTCAAACAACCGGGCAATCATCAACACCAACCCCACCAACGAGGGGTTCAATCCCAAGGTGATGTTATAAATCGGATTCGCCAGACCTTTGACCCCATCTGACGAAAGCTGAAAACTCCCCGAACCAGCCCCGTAAAAAAGTTTTTCGTGCAGGGGAACCTTGTCGGCTTTGGATGTTTCTTGGGGTCTGGCGCTCACGGCGATTCTGTGGGGGCTCGTTCGGGATGGTTGTTTCGGTGGAAAATGAGAATGACAATCCCTGTTTATCTCATGATTGATATTTTGGCTACACGGGATTGAAAAATGTTGCAAGGGCGGGATAAAAACGGGGCAAGGTTGTCGGCTCCGGGAGTGCTGGCGGCCCGCCGACTTTTTGATTTCCCCGCTCCGTTTTCCTCCTATGGCACCAGCCGGGGGTTTCTCAAGATCGCAGCCGGAAGCGGGATGAGGCTTGATTGCGGACGCACTTCGGAAAACTATGGGTTTAAGCGTCATGGACCAACATCTTCTTTTTCTCATCAACCATTCGTGGGCGGTTCCGTGGCTGGACATGCCGATGGCTGCGGCTTCAAGCTGGGACTTTTGGTGGCCTCCGGCGATTGTGGGGGGGCTGTTGCTGCTGATTTTTGGCAGAAAGCGGGGATTTGTGTTTTTGTTGTTGGCCGGAGTTTCCGTGGGGGTGACGGATGCTTTGGTGGTGGATTCGCTGAAGGGGCTGGTGGGGCGTCCCCGTCCGCATGAAATTCTGGAGGGCGTGAGAACCCTGGATTTGGCCAAGGCCGAACCCCGGATCCTCGCCATTGGCAAGCCGCTTCGCGTCAAGTATTCGGTGGCCCGCATCCATCCTCCGGTGGGAAATTCGTTTCCCTCCGGTCATGCATCAAACAATTTTGCGGTGGCGACCGTGTGTGCCGTGGTTTACCGGAGATGGGGGTGGCTGGCGTTTTTGCCGGCGGCATTTGTGTCCTACAGCCGGATCTACGTGGGCTCTCATTGGCCGTTGGATGTGATTGTGTCTTGTTTTTTAGGGACTGGCATCGCCCTGCTTGTGATGGCCCTGGCGACGTGGGCCTGGCGAACGTGGGGACCCAAACTTCTGCCCCGTTGGAGTGGCAAGTATCCCGAGCTGTTGAGGTCATGAGTGTGCGGAACATCTTTTTTGTGGTGGTGGGGGCTCTGACGCTTGCCCGGGTGGGGATTCTGCTCTCGAGTGGTGTTTCGCCCGGGAACGCCTATTTCAGCATTTGCGCGGAACACCCCGCTTTGGCTTACTTTGACGGGCCGGCTGGCTCGGCGATGCTGGGTCGGGCTTTGGGAGCGGTGGGAGAACGTTGGTGGCTGGTGTCCGGTCCGGTCTGGGCCCTTCTGGCGTCGCTGGCGGCCTGGAGGTTGGGAACACGTTTGTTTGGTGAGAAGGCGGCGGGGCTGGGTGTCGTGGCTTGGAATCTGGTTCCTGCCTTTCAGAGTGCGGCCTTCTCTGTGGGGCCGGAGATGCCGGCGTTGGCCTTTTCCCTCACCGGCGCCTCCCTTATCTGGGATGTTTGCAGAAATCAGCGCGGGGCTCTCCTTGGCTGGGTTGCGGCGGCTTTCGCTTTTGCGGGGGCGGTGCTGTTTGCTTACTGGGCCGCCTTGGTGGCCGTGGCCTGCGTGCTTGCGCCATGGACACGCGACGCCGGTCGCCGCCTCGGCAATGGTGTGGGCGCTGCCCTCGTCCTTATCGCGGTCGCAATCGCTCTGGCACCTGCTCTGATCTGGAATCAGTCCAAATCCTGGATTCCCCTGGCCGGGTCGACGTTCCGGGGCCTCATGGAATTCCAGCCGCAGGCGTTGGGTGGCGGGCTTCTCGGATTTTTTTCCGGGGTTTCGCCCCTGCTTGCTCTGGCCGTGATCTGGGCGATTTGCAAGTTGGCGGGCAAGGCTGCGGAAAAGCCCGCAACCGGCTTCGCACTCATTGTGGCCTTGCCATCCCTTCTGCTCACCGTTTTTTTCGCCTATCGCGGGTGGGATGCTGCCACCATCTCGCTGTTGGCCCTGGCGGTGTGGCTTCCGGCGGCGGCGACCATGCTGCGTTCGGCGCTTTTTGGGGTGGCCATGGTTGTCGCGGCAGGCCTGAGTGTCCCCGTGTGGTTGGCCTATCCCCACTTGGTGGCCGTCCCACGCCAAGCGGCCGAAGCCGTCCTCGCGCTGGAGGAAAAACTTTCTCCGCAATTGCCAGAGGGCATCTTTTTTATTGCCACGGATGCCCCGCTGGCTTCGTCATTGGGGTATCACCTTCGCATGGCCTTCATCGCGCCGGAAGGTTACCCGCGGGTTCATGCCGCTGCCTCCCAGGACATCTCGAACCAATACGCGCTTTGGCCGTCCTATGATGATTTTGTCGAAACACCGGCCCCTGCTGATGAATTTTTTACCGAGGTCAGCGCGGTGAATCCCTACCTTGGACATGCCGCCTTGTATGTGGGCCGGGAGCGCCCGGAAAACCTGCCTTCCTCAATCCGTTCCGCTTTTTCCGAAGTCCAGCTTGTGCAGGAAGTCGGAAAAGGTCAGGATGCCCTTTTTATCTACCTGTGTCTCGATTACCAGACCCTCCCGCTTTGAATCCGCCTGAGTTTTCTGTTGTGATCCCGCTCTATAACGAGGAGGACAACGTCGCCTTGCTCCAATCGGAAATCCAACAGGCCCTCGCCGGCCGCCACTTTGAGTTGATCTTGGTGGATGATGGATCAACGGATGCCACCGCCCGGCGCGTGGTCAGGGGAGATACCGTCCGGCTGCTTAGGTTTGCCAAAAATGGCGGCCAAAGCGCGGCAATGATTGCCGGGATGCGGGCCGCCCGGGCTTCCAAAATCGTTTTGTTGGATGGGGATCTGCAAAATGACCCCGCCGATATCCCGCGCCTGTTGGACGGGCTGGATCGTGGCGCGGATCTGGTGTGTGGCTACCGCGCCAGCCGCAAAGATTCCCTGGTCAAAAAATTGACCAGCCGGATTGCCAACTTTGTCCGCAGTCGCTTTGTGGGTGATGGCATCCGCGATACGGGCTGCACCTTGAAAGCCATGCGCTCGGAATGCGTGGAGGCCCTTGTGCCATTCAAAGGCGTCCATCGCTTTATCCCCGCCCTGATCAAAAATGCCGGCTTCCAAATCGTCGAAGTTTCCGTGAATCACCGTCCCCGCCGCTTCGGCACCAGCAAATACGGCCTTGGCAACCGCGCCCTGCGGGCAACGATGGACATGTTGGGCATCCGCTGGCTGCAATCCCGCCACATCACCCTCCTCCACGTTTCGGAAGAGTAACCATAACCCAAATTTCATCAAAAAAAATCTTGTTGTGTCGTGACAAGGGTGAGATATTTTCTGGCTCTTCACTCGAAGAACCACTTATTTTTTATGGCATACGCAGTTATTCACACAGGCGGCAAACAATATCGTGTTGCTGAAGGCGACGTCCTTGACGTCGAAAAACTTGACCTCGAAGCCGGTGCGCAAACCAGCTTCCCGGAAGTCCTGCTTGTCTCCCAAGACTCCGGCGTCACCGTCGGAGCCCCCTACGTGAGTGGTGCCTCCGTCTCGGCCGAGGTCGTTGACCAAAACAAAGCGCCGAAGGTCATCGCCTTCAAATACAAGCGCCGCAAAGGCTACCACCGCACCGTCGGCCACCGCCGACAGCTCACAAAACTCAAAATCACGGCCATTTCGGCCTAATCCCAACGGTCTCTCAACCCTTCTTAAGTTATGGCTCATAAAAAAGGTCAAGGCAGTGTCAAAAACGGACGCGACAGCCAGAGCAAACGACTCGGCGTCAAAAAATTTGGCGGGCAATCCGTCATCGCCGGCAACATCCTCATCCGTCAACGCGGAACGAAGTTCTTGCCGGGCCGCAATGTTGGCATCGGGCGGGATTACACGATCTTTGCGTTGGTTGACGGTCATGTGATGTTCGATCGCAACAGCCGCCGGATCAACGTTGTTCCGGTTTCTGCAAACTGACCAGTCGCGTCGCGGAGGTCGAAACGACTTTCGTCACATTCGCAGGGCCGTTTATTCGTGGTCCAAAATCGATCGATCCCTCACCGGTCCTTCCGATACATTTCCCGAATCGGGTGTTCATCCAAGACATTGGCCTCGACCCCGCCGATTTTTGAAGGGTCATAGAGCTGGATGCCCACGTAGTAGTAAATCGGAGCAATCGGGGCCTCGCCTTCCACCAGCAGATTCTCCAACTCCTCCAATAGCCGCATCCTGGCTTCCGGGTTGGCCTCGGCCGCTGCGGCGGCGGTGAGTTGGTCATAGTTGGCACTGCTCCATCCCGTCCGATTGTTGCCCCCTCCCGTCACAAACATGTCGAGGAAGGTGTTGGGGTCGGGATAATCTCCGACCCAGGACGAGCGGGCGATGCCGTAGTCAAGCGAGGACAACGAGTTCAGATACACTTTCCACTCTTGACGCCCCAAGGAGATATTAACACCCAGCTCCCGCTGCCACATGTCCCGCAGTTCCACAGCGATGGATTCGTTCTGTTGACTTTCATTAAAAAGATAATTCACAAACGGAAAACCCGCCCCGCCTGGAAACCCCGCCTCGGCGGGCAAGGCACGGGCCGCCCCGGGGTCATGGGGCAATCCTTCGACTCCGTCATAACCTGCAATACCCGGCGGCACAAACCCTGCCGCCGGCAATTCACCGGCCCGGGTGATTTTTTCGACAATGCGGGTTTTATCAATGGCCATCGCAAAGGCTTTCCGGACCCTCACATCATCGAACGGCGGTTTCGAGCAATTGAACCGCACAAAGTAAATGCCAAGAAAGGGAGCCGCATGAAAATCGTCGCGCTTTTTGAGTTCATCGAGAAGGGATGTGGGTGCCAACCCTTTGTCCATGACCAAATCCGCCAGTCCGCTTTCATAGAAATTAAAAGCCACGGAATCTTTGGAGATCGGCAAGATGTCCACAGTCTCCAAGGCGACATTCTCCCGATTCCAGTAGTGCGGATTTTTTTGCAAACGGATGCGGTCATTGATCCGCCACTCCTTGAGCACATAGGCCCCATTGTTGATCAAATGATCGGGCTTCACCCAGTCATCGCCCACATTCTTAATCAAGGATACCGGCACCGGATGCAGGGTGGGGAAGGAGCAGAGGTCCAGAAAGTAGGGCGTCGGACTGTTGAGTTCGACTCTGAGGGTCCGGTCATCCAGCGCCCTGACTCCCACGTCCGTGAAATCTTTGATCTTTTCTTCGGCAAATTCTTGGGCTCCCCGGATCGGAAACAACAAGTAGTTGTAAGCGCTTGCTGTCGCCGGTGAGAGCGTTCGTTTCCATGAGGCGACAAAATCGTGGGCGGTCACAGGTGTCCCGTCACTCCACCTGGCGTTTTCCCTCAAATGGAATGTGTAAGTCCGCCCGTCCTCGGAAACCTCCCACCGCTCGGCAACTCCCGGTCCCGCCTTGCCCTTTTTGTCGAACGCGCAAAGTCCCTCGAACAACGCATGGACGATCCGGCCCTCGGGCTGCCCCGTGATAATCGCAGGATCCAAGGTCTCCGGCTCGGCCCCGTTGATCAAAACCAAATCGGCCCGCCGGTCATCCCGCCCGCAACCCACCAGGAAGACCATCGCCAAAACCCCGAAAATGCGTATCATAGGAACCATGACACCAAAGATTTCGCTCGCTGCAATCCTTCTTGCAACTTCCGTCTGTTTTAGTGGTTGTGCCACACGCCCGGCTCCCACGACTGTTGCCTCGGTGGACCTGCACAAATACTCGGGCAAATGGTATGAAGTGGCCCGGATGCCGAACTGGTTCCAGCGTCAGTGCGCCTCAGGCACCACCGCCGAGTATTCCCCGCTGCCCGATGGAAAAATCCGCGTCGTGAATTCCTGCCTGCGCAAAGATGGCACGCCAAGCCGCATCACCGGCACGGCCACACCCGTCCCCGGCTCAAACAATGCCAAACTCAAAGTCAGCTTCTTCGGCCCCTTTGCCGGCGACTATTGGGTCCTCGGACTCGACGAAAAAAATTACCAATGGGCGCTGGTCGGCCACCCTTCCCGCAAATTTCTTTGGATCCTCTCCCGCAAACCCACAATGACCCCCACCCAATACGAGGCGCTCGTTGGATTGGCCGCTTCCCAAGGCTACGATCCCAAGGACATCGCATTCTCCAAAATCGCCCAAGACACGGGAGGGTGATGCAACAATACGGCCAGGCACTGCCAACCCAGAGGGACGCCGGTAACGAGGAGGAAAATTTGGCATTTCCTGCCCAGCACGGGTCACCTCATCACCGTGGCCTCGATCTTTCCATGGGGTTCTTCAGTTGGCAGGAAGATGAGGGATTGATTCCCAGGGGCACCGAAGGCGGTGAGGTTAAGCGGGAGGTAGTGTTTGTTCGGCATGGTCAGCTTGATTTTTGTCAGGGCCGGACCCGCGAGCAGGGCGGCTTCTCCCATTTCAAACAAGGTGCGCTGAACCGAGGGGCTGAAATGCTCTGCAAACACCCGGAGCAGTTCGGCCACGACGTCCCGGCGGGTCATTTCAAAATCTGCCTCCGGGGAAAGGTATTGCCACTCCACGGCGGCTTCCGTCGCGAGGATCCGGTCCGAGGTTTCGGGTAGCGTCGTGAATTCGTCCCGGGGGAACCCGGCAAACCCGGAATCGGTGGTTTTGAGAAGTTGCCAATTTTTGATGCCACCATGGAGAGCAACCATTTCCCGTGTGGCGACTATTCGTGCGGTGGAGACTGCCGTCGCTCCCTCAAAGGTGTGCGGATGTGGACCCCCGGCGAGGGTCGCGCGACACCAAGGCTTTTGTTCCAATGCCAGCGAAACATGGTGAACGTGGGCGTATTTTTCCAGAAAATGCGCCGCGACAAAAATAGCGTATTCTTCCAGTGTCTTCCCCTGAAACCGGTAGGCGAGAGCGAGGAGGGTGTTTTTCATGGTGTCCGTCGCCACCACCGCTGAATTGTCATCGCTCAAATACGCCGTCTCAAAGTCTCCATCCAAATCAATACCCGCCGTGACCTCAAAAATTTCGTGCAAAGACTCCGCGCGAAGAACCCTCAAAAACCGCACTTTTTGTTTTCCGTAACTTTGACTGAATAGTTTCATTGTTCGAATTTGATGGATTTTCGGCGCTGCGGCACGGTTAATGCGGGAAAAGTGTGGTATGTCCTCCGGTCCTTCATGGTCAATCAAACAACTCAATTCCTCAAATCAGGAGGACTTCCAAGCAGTTCTTGGACCAGTCTTCGAAAAGTCTCCCTGGATTGCGAGCAAGACCTGGGAGCGGCGCCCTTTTGTCGATCGGGTTCAGTTGTTGGAGGAAATGACAAAAACCGTGGAGGCCGCGGGGGAGTCGGCGCTCCTGGCGTTGATCCAGGCGCATCCCGACCTTGCAGCGAGGGTTGATGAACGGCGGGGGCTCACGTCCGAGTCGCTGCGGGAACAATCCGGGTTGTTTGATCTTTCCGAAGACCCGCTTGATCAGCTTCGCGTTCTCAATGACGCGTATCGTGAGCGTTTTGGGTTTCCGTTTGTGATTTGTGCGCGCTTAAATTCTCTTTTCACGATTTTTGATGCGATGAAGTCGAGGATAACCCATGACCGGCAGGTGGAGATGGCGGCGGCTTGGGCGGAGATTCAAAAAATTGCGGCTTTGCGGCTGGCGGATTTGGTGACGGATTTATGAGAAAACTGACAACCCATGTTTTGGACACCAGCCGGGGAATTCCTGCGGGGGGAATGTCGATTGAGTTATGGCAGGGAGGGACTTTGATTTCCACGCACAAAACAAATGCGGATGGGAGAACGCCTCCACTCTTGGAAGGCGAGGCCCTGAAGCCGGGCGTTTATGAACTGGTGTTTTTTGTGGGGGACTACTTTGCGCAGTCAAAGGAGGGGGCGTTTTTGGGTCGGGTGCCCGTGCGTTTTGGCATTGATGAAGGCGACCGGAGTTACCATGTGCCGCTCCTGTGTTCCCCATGGGCCTACAGCACTTACCGGGGAAGCTGATGGATTCCGTGATTCAGCAGGCCTGGCAACGCCTGGAGTTGTTGGGGGAGATTAGTGATGAGCCGGGGGTGTTGACACGCGAGTTTGGAGGGCCCGGCATGGAGCGGGCCTCGGCGCTTCTGACACAGTGGATGGACGAGGCGGGTCTGATCACGGAGCGGGATGGTTGGGGCAATGTCTTTGGTCAAACCCCAGTCTCGGATCGACCGCGCGTGGTTTTGGGATCTCATTTTGATACCGTGCGCAATGCCGGGCGATTTGATGGACCCTTGGGAATTTTGGCGGCCATGGCCTGTGTGGAGCTTTTGCGTGACCGTTGGGATATTCTTCCCTTTCAGTTGGAAGTTGCAGCCTTTTCCGATGAGGAGGGGGCCAGATTTCAAAGTGCTTATCTTGGAAGTCGGGCGGCGATTGGGGCCATCAGCGAGGAGGACCTCCTGCGCGGGGATTCACGGGGTATTTTTCTTCGGGAATTGATTCCGTCCGGCCACCAGGAACCGATCCCCCGCTACACCCCGGACTCTCTGCTTGCCTATTTGGAAATTCACATCGAGCAAGGGCCCGTGTTGGAACACCACAACCTGCCCGTGGGGGTTGTGACCGACATTGCGGGTCAGACGCGCATG
>JBBECL010000375.1:0-1648 GCA_040881805.1 Terrimicrobiaceae bacterium
CATGCCTGTTTTCTGCTGAAATCCCAACCTGCTGATTTTTACGCGGCAAGGCTTGCCTCCATGAACCCCGAGCCCTTTGTCTTGGAGTAATCCCCCATGCCGGAAGTCATTCAGAATGTGCTCTATCTGACCACTCCCGGACTCTACATCCAGAGGGATCACCTCACCTTGCGCATCGAGCGGGATCATTCCCTTGTTCTTTCCCTCCCCATCCACCACATCGAAAGCGTTTGCGTGATGGGTGAGGAAATCGTGCTCAGCCACGGCGCAATGCAGTTGTCTCTTGAGCAAGCTGTGCCAATCAACTACTTGGACGAAAATGGCCGCCTGCGGGCAAGGGTCACCGGCGTTCCTGATACCAGCGTGACACTTCGGCGTTCCCAATTCCGTGCCAGCGAAAACACCGAACTGCAAACCCGAATTTGCCGGTCCATTGTGGCCGGCAAACTTCACAATTCCAGAAACTCACTCCTGCGCGGAGCCCGCGAATCTCCCGCCCCCGAAACCGCAGACGCAATATCTTCAGCCACTGACGCCATCGCCCGCCTCATTCCCCGGCTTCCAGAAGCTCCGGATGCCGATTCTGTTCGTGGACTCGAAGGCGCGGGTGCACAATCCTATTTTTCCGTATTTCCCCATTTGCTGAAACAGCAGCGGGAAGAATTCACCTTTCGCACGCGAACCCGTCAGCCCCCCCTCGACCGTGTGAACTGCCTCCTTTCGTTTCTTTATGCCTTGGTACGCCATGACTGCATCTCCGCTCTCACCGTCGCCGGTCTTGACCCCTTTGTTGGTTTTCTCCATGCGGAACGCGCCAACCGACCCTCTCTCGCTTTGGATCTCATGGAGGAATTCAGGCCGTGGCTTGCCGACCGACTCGCCATCACCCTCATCAATAGACAACAAATCCAGCCCGGCCATTTTTCTCTTCGCGAAGGCGGTGCCGTCGAACTCACCGCCGAGGGACGCAAGACTCTCATCAAAGCCTACCAAGAACGAAAACGGGAAAGCCTCAACCATCCCGCACTCGGACAACAAATCGTCATTTCCCGCAGTTTCTTTGTTCAAGCCAGGCTTCTGGCTCGCGTCCTGCGACTCGATATCGCAGAATATTCCCCATTGATCCCAAAATGAGATGCTTGTGTTGGTTACCTATGACGTTGCAACTTCCGATGATGGAGGAACCCGCCGCCTGCGGCGTGTGGCCCGTGCCTGCTCAGACTACGGACTGCGCGTCCAGAAATCGGTCTTTGAATGCCAGGTCGGACAAAAAGAATGGGTCGCCTTGCGCGGCAGGCTTCTCAAGGAGGCCAAACTCGAAAAGGACTCCATCCGATTTTACTTCCTCGACGCCGAGGCTGTTCGCCGCACCGAGCACCACGGCATCGGCAAACCTCTCGACCTCGAGGAACCGTTTGTGCTGTGACTCCTCTCCGCGAACCGGTGGCTTCGTCCTCTCCGCAGAGGCTTCGCGATCTTTGGATTTACCACCCTATCAACGTTTTGATAGCCAGCCGTTCTTTGACAACCTAAGTTAGTGAATCAACTTTATCGACCTTCGCGATCGATGGCCAAGAACACCCTTCACGCCAACGGTTTGCGAAGGTCGCTATCGCCCCGCGAGCAATCGCGGGGCGCGGATTGAAAC
>JBBECL010000376.1:0-10079 GCA_040881805.1 Terrimicrobiaceae bacterium
ATAAAGGCCTCGACCTCGCGGTCGGAGTAGCGGTGATGGTCGGTGTAGGCCTTGGACACACAAATCTCGGCCCCCAGGCTGGTTAGCGCCGCTTCGAAACTTTCCGGGACGGCAATGCCGCAGATGGCGCCAATCTTGAGGCCTTTCAAAAAGCTGAGCGGCTCGGTTTCGCCCGTCGTGAAATTGCGGAGCACCACGGGGCGATGGGCACATTCGATGATGTCTGCGGTGCGGTTGTGGGTGCGAATCCGCTGAATAAGCGCGTCGTTGTTTTCCTCCGTGCTTTTGGTGATAAAAATGTGGGTCGCCCGAGCCAAATTTTTTGGTGGCTCGCGAAGGGTTCCCCGGGGAAGCAGAAACTCGTTTCCAAAAGGGGCCTGGCGGTCAATGAGGGCAATCTCAATGGTGCGATGAAGCCGGAGGTATTGGTAGCCATCGTCCAGGATGAGCACATCGGTTCCAAATTCCTCGATGGCGTGCAGGCCGCATTTGACGCGATCCTTGTCCACCAAAACGACAACTCCCTTCAGATTGCTGGCCAGCATGAAGGGTTCATCCCCGGCCTCGCGGGAATCCAACAAGAGTGAAACCCCGTCGGAAACCACCCGCGGCATAAACACGTTTTTGTTTTTCGCAAACTTGTCCCACAGCCTCACCAAAAATGGCTTTGGCACACTTTTGTATCCCCGGCTCAAAATGGCCACATTACGGCCGCCATCGCGGAGCGTGGCAGCCAACATTTCCACCACGGGCGTCTTTCCGGTGCCTCCAACCGTCAGATTTCCAATGCTGATCACCGGGCACCCCATGGGCCGCGATTTAAAAGTGCGGCCCCGATAAAGCGCCAACCGCGAGGCAACCAACAACGCATAAATCCATGAAACCCCACGCATGACCCACCGGAGGACATCGGCACGTTTTCCATAGCGACGGCCAAGAATGACGTCGATGGCAAAAGTCTCGAGGCCCTCGAGCCAGCGTCTCACTTGCTGGTTGGAATTTTCACGCCGGAATTGTCCGCGCGTGCCGTGATTGCCGACGCATGTTGAAGTCCGGAGGCTGCCAACATCGCAGCGGCCACTTTTTCGGGAGACCCAAGTGTCACACAAGCGACCGTGGATCCCGACCCGCTCAACCATCCTCCGAGCGCGCCAGCTTTGCGACCCGCCTCAATCACATCCTCAAGGTAGGGAACCAACGACAGACGGTAAGGTTGATGAAGGCGGTCTCCAAAGGCGTTCGCCAGCCTTGCGTAGTCCCGGCTCGCAAATGCACCCGCGACAGCCGCCGCATGGGAAGCAGAATAAACCGCGTCGGCAAAAGGAATGGTCTTGGGCAGCACCTTCCTGGCTTTTTCCGTGAGCACTTCCAAGTCGGGAATCAACAACACAAACTCCAATGTGGTGTCCACCCGATAGCGTTGCAACTCCGTGCCGGGGCCGGCAATCGTGAAGCCCCCAAAGGCTGCCGGAGCCGCGTTGTCGGCATGCCCCTCCAGCCCGGCGCAGAGTTGATAAATAACTTCGCGTTCCAGCGGCCCCTGGCACAGGTCGTTCAGCCCATGCAAAATGCCGAGCCGAACTGTCACACTGCTGCCCAACCCCCGCGAGCGCGGCACTTCCCCACGGATGGTCCAATGAAAAGGAAACGGTTTGCGTTTGGAAACCCGGAAAAATGCCGCCGCCGCCGCATCAACCATCGCATCCTCGGGACCCGCGTTTTCCTTCGAACCCGGCGAGATTTTTCGAACGGTCACAAAGTTGTAAATTTGAAGCGCAATCCCCAGACAATCAAAGCCGGGGCCTAGGTTGGCCGTCGTGGCCGGAATTCGAATCGTGGAAGCTGTCATGGCACGAGCAGAAATTACCCATCCCCTCCAGGCAAGGAAAGCGCCTTTTTTTATTTGGTCCCGGCAGGGATGAGATGAAATCGGCGGGATGCTGCCATGCAGACCAAGGGGCATGCTCGTCTGGCCCGTCAGGTATTTGCTGCACTTCGGGTATCAAATTTGAAAATGCCGGGATGCACCGACCAAATGAGGACGCTTGCAAAAAAATTCCCAGAAAATTCTCTTGCCTGGGAACGTGCGGACACTAGGTTTTTCTCTCCGTGTCATGATGGTTGGGAGGGATCCCCCACGCCCTGCTCCCCGGCCACTTGTTTCGGACCAACCAAAGAATCCAATTCCGGTTTGACCGGATCCATTAGAAATTTATGTCTCAGAATCCCAACTCTCCGAATCGTGCCTTCCCATTGGAGCGCACCCGCAACATTGGCATCGCAGCCCACATTGATGCCGGCAAAACCACGCTCACCGAACGCATCCTTTTTTATACGGGAATGATCCACAAAATCGGAGAGGTGCACGATGGCACCACGGTGACGGACTGGATGGAGCAAGAGCGCGAGCGCGGAATCACCATCACCTCGGCAGCCACCACCTGCGCCTGGGTACAAAAGCCGGAAGCAGGGATTTACAAAGCTTACGAGGGACAACAAATGCGGGTGAACATCATCGACACCCCCGGCCATGTGGATTTCACGGCGGAGGTCGAACGCTCGCTGCGTGTGTTGGATGGTGCCATCGCGGTGTTCTGCGGCGTTGCTGGTGTGCAACCCCAATCCGAAACCGTCTGGCGCCAAGCCACCAAATACGGCGTTCCCCGGATTGCCTTCGTTAACAAAATGGACCGCACCGGCGCGGACTTTAATGCCGCCGTGCAAAGTATGCGCGCCAAGCTCGGTGCCAACGCCTGGCCGGTCCTGATCCCCTGGGGTGCCGAAGACCACCTCAAAGGTCAATTGGACGTGCTGAACCAAAAAGCCGTGCTTTACTCGGATGACAATGCCATGGGCTCGGTTTATACCGTCGTGGAAATCCCGGAGGAGCTCAAAGCCAGCGCCGAGAAAGCTTACGAGGATTTGATCGAGCAGATGTGCGATTTGGACGAAGAAATCGGCAACCTTTTCCTTGAAGAGAAGCCCATCTCCAAAGAACAACTCAAAGCCGCGATCCGCCGCCAGACCATCGCCAACAAGTTTGTTCCCGTGGCCGGTGGTTCCGCATTCAAAAACAAAGGCGTTCAGTTCTTGGTGGATGCCGTGCTGGACTACTTGCCAGGCCCTCTGGACATTCCCCCGGCCAAAGGCCAGAACCCCCATGATGGCACGCCCATTGATGCGCCTTCCGATGACACCGGCAACTTCTGCTCCCTCGCCTTCAAACTGTGGAGCGATCCCTTTGTCGGCAAGTTGGTCTTCTTCCGCGTTTACAGTGGCAAGCTCACCAAAGGCGACACGGTTTACAATCCCCGCACCCGCAAGCGCGAGCGCATCAGCCGCCTGATCCAAATTCAAGCGGACAAACGCGAAGACATCGACACGTGTTACTCCGGGGATATTGCCGCCATCGTGGGCATCAAAAATATCACCACGGGTGACACCCTCTGCGATGAGGACCATGAGATCCTTCTGGAACCCCCCTCCTTCCCTGATCCCGTGATTTCCATGGCCGTGGAACCCAAGACCAAGGCCGACCAGGAAAAAATGGGCATTGCCCTCCAACGCCTGTCGGAAGAGGACCCCACCTTCAAGGTCTTCACCAACGAGGAAACCGGCCAAACCATCATCGCCGGCATGGGCGAATTGCACTTGGAAATTATTCGTGACCGGATGTTGCGGGAATTCAAAGTGGAAGCCAATTCGGGCAAACCCCAGATTGCTTACAAAGAAACGGTCCTCTCTCCTGCCGATGGCGAAGGCAAGTTGGTGAAACAATCCGGTGGTCGCGGTCAATACGGCCACGTGATCATCAAGATCCAACCCAACGAACGGGGCAAGGGCATCACCATCGAAAACAAGGTGGTGGGTGGAACCATCCCGAAAGATTTCATCCCCGCCGTGATCAAAGGTCTCAACGAGGCAACGCTCAATGGCGTCGTCGGAGGTTATCCTGTCATCGATCTGAACATCGACATTGTGGACGGCAGTTACCATGACGTGGATTCCAACGAACTGGCGTTCAAGATGGCAGCGATTTTCTCCCTCAAAGATGCCCTCAAAAGGGCCAAACCGATTCTGTTGGAACCCGTGATGAAAGTGGAGAACATCACTCCGGATGAATTCCAAGGGGATATCATGGGCGACCTGAACCGGCGGCGGGCTCGTATCAGCGGCATGGAAACCAAACTCAACCTCTGCACCATCACGGCGGAAGTGCCATTGGCGGAAATGTTTGGTTACGCAACCGCCATCAGGTCTCTTTCGAAGGGACGCTCCTCCTATTCCATGGAACCCTCTCATTTCGAGCAGGTCCCAACGAATGTGTTGAATGCCGTCCTCGACTCGCAGAAAGGTTGATCAGCCAGTCTTTTCCCACCATGTCAACGATCGGAAGGCCCCGGCCTTCGGGTGGGAAAAAGGCGGGTGTGATCGGAGGCGAGGTAACAAGAGGACGCCAGCGCTCCCAGGGCCGGTGACCTCACCCACTTTTCATCACACCCCTCGGATGGAGTGCGAAAAAAAAATTGACTCCCCCCGGAGGCCGGGTTGCGCGTAGGGTGTGCGGCGATGACGTCTCCTTCCCTGCGAGCCCGAGGAACGATGCTGGCCCGGATCTCTCCGGAAGATATCGTGATCTATGCCAATGCGGCCTTGGCTGATTACTTGCGGGCGTCCAAGCAGGACCTGATCGGCACCCCGCTGGAAGTTCTCGCAAGCCGCTGCACCGGGGAACTGAGCAGTTGCTTCAGCAGGTCCCATTCCGCGAGGAATTCCAACCGGCTGGTGACCGACGACGAAGGCCGGGTCTTCGAGGCAAAATCTTACAGCGAGAGTGGCGTGCTTGATATTGTTCTCGACGAGGTGACAACGGCCGCGAGCATTGGGGGCGAGCTTTCCACAGCGAGCGGGGTGCCCTTTGACAGTCTCACAGAGGAAGAACTACGAACGGCGAGACAGCCCGAACGCCGCTACCTGTCCGTGGGATTCACCATGCTTCGGGATGTGAACACCATGGCCGAGCGTCTCCCCCCCATGGAGGCCCGCCTGATTGTGGACTCTTTCCTCGAAGAGGCCGTGGATGCCATCCTGGAACCCGGAGGAACGGTTGGCAGCGCCAGCGGAAATTCGATCCTCGGCATCTTCGGCGCTCCAAGAAATTTTTTGGATCATCCCCTCCGCGCAGTCAAAGCCGCCTGCGCGACGATGCAGAAATCTTCGGCTTTACACGCCGGCTTTCACCGGGAGGGCAAAGAAATTTTGCCATGTTCGTGTGGCATCTGGACCGGAGAGGCCCTGGTGGGCACGTTGGGCGGAGGTCCCTCCCGTCATTACACCGCCCTCGGGTCAAGTGTTGAGCTCTCGGAAAAATTATGCCGACTCGCCCGGCCCGGCGAAATCTTGGTGCCGGAACATACCCTCACCCACTTGCTGCGGGTCCTTCCAGACGGATGGAGCCATCTGCGGGCCATCACCGAAGCGGAGCCGGATCTGAGCGACTTCCAATGGACCGGGGACGACATCGAACCACTTCCCGAGCCTCTGCGGCGCATCATTTTTTTGGTGGGTCCGGGCGTGGACCTGGATACCTCCCAGGCAGAATACAGCTTCGATTATCTCTGGTCCTTGAAAGTTCCGGGGCGGGACACGGCCACCCCGATTTTGAGAGTTGTGCGAATGTCAGACATCGGGGATTCCATCGAATTCCGCGGGGACAATGTGATCGCAGCCCAAACCGCTCAGATTCTTGGCAAATACCGGCTTGTCGAAGTGCTCGGTACGGGCGGCATGGGCCGGGTGTGGCGGGGGGTGGACCGATTTGGGAACAACGTGGCGATCAAAGTTTTGCATTCCCATGAATCGGTCACCGAGGCCCAACTGAAGCGCTTTCGCCGGGAAGCCGAAATCATGGCCCGCCTGCCCCATCGAAACATTTGCCGGGTGTATGAGATGAATGAGTTTGAGGGCATCCAATACATCGCCATGGAGTATGTGGATGGGCTGTCTCTGGCCGATCTCCTTTTCGGGAGTAACGCCTCCTCGCATGTCTCCGCGGGAGCCATCGATTTGCCAACGCTGATCCGATCGCTTCGCTTGGAGAGACAGCACAAAGCCGGGAATCCGGACGAAGCGGCCGGGGAGGAACAGGCCCGCGCCAAATCCAAAACCAGCCGGGTTCTCCCCGTTCAGCAAAGCCTGTCGATTGTTCTGCGGGTGTGCGAGGCGATCCAATTTGCCCACGAACACGGGGTGCTCCACCGGGACCTGAAGCCGGGAAACATTCTCCTTCGCGAGGATGGCGAACCTCTGGTTGCCGACTTTGGTCTCGCAAAGATTGACACCCCGGACGGCAGTCAGTCGCTCTCGGTCAGCGGTCATGTGGTTGGCACGCTGGAAAACATGCCCCCCGAACAAGCGGAATCCAGCAAGGATGTGGACGAGCGGGCCGATGTCTATGCCATTGGCACCATCTTGTTCCAGATGCTCACGGGACGGCGTCACTTTGAGGCCACAGGAAATATTGTCACCGATGCCCAAGCCCTGCGCACCCATGAACCGCCGCGCTTGCGAACGCTCAATGCCAGGCTCGATGTGGATTTGGAAATCATCACGCTGAAAGCCCTCCGCAATGATCCCTCACGACGCTACCAAAGCGTGTCCGCGTTGCGGGCGGACTTGGAGCGTTACCGGCGGGGCGAAGTCATCACGGCAAAGCCCGTGTCGGCCCTGGACCTGGCGCGCAAGATTGTGCAGAGAAACCGCGCCGCCACCGCGATCTCGGCGGTTTCCCTTGCTGTGATTATTGGTATGGTGACCGTGTCGGTCTGGAGTCTGAGCCGCCAGCTCGCCACGGAAACCGCTGCAAGAAAAGAATCGGAACAACTTCGCTCGGAAGCCGAAAACCACAAACGCCTCGCGGAAGAAAAACGCCTGGAGGCGGAATCCAAAGAACACGTCGCCACGGAACAACTCCAGCGCATCAAAGACCTGCTTGCCGAAAAACAAGCGGCCGAAGATGCCGTGATAGCCGCCCGTGCCTCCACCCGGCAGGCTCTCGCTGAAACCGAGGCCGAGCGCGGACTCCGGGAAAAAGCGGAGCGGGAACGCGCCGAGCAGGCAAGCCTGCTGCAACAAACCATCAAACAGATCGAGGACATCCAGGCTCCTGTCGCCACCACACCGGAGACCCCCTTTGAGCCCAAACCGCTCCGGGACCCCGCCGTCATGGCAGCCGCCCAGCGGGCCATCGGCGAGGCCCTCACGATCTTTCACTTTGAACTGTCACCGTTCGAACTCCAGCGCTACGAAAAAAACCCGGACCCCGTGGTTCAACTGCTCTCGCGAGCCCAGGACCTGGTCTCCGAAGCTCTCGGTGCCAACGTGCAATTCCGCGAGGCGTGGATGATCAAAGGCCGCCTGCATATGGCCGCGATGGAATTTCCCCCGGCGGTGCGGGCCTTTTCAAAAGCCGGGGAACTCACCAACACTCCCCGCGCCCGAAATCCTTCCAAGTTCCCGGATGACGATCCCGCGACCATGCTCGGCTTTGCCGAGAATCTCTCCACCACCGGCATCTCGCGAAACAGCGAAATCATCGATGCTCTCATGCGCTCCGGAAACCCGGATAATCATGCCACTGGCAACATCCTCCGGTTTCTCGCCGGCAAACCCACATTGATCAAGTCCGGGCTGCCAAAAGAGTCCCCACTCGGAAGGGAACCCGGCACCAGCGAGTTGGCGCTGACCCTCATGCTGGACAACAATCTGGATCAAGTTCCCACCATCTCCGGAGATCGCAGCGCCCCCGGCGGCCTCTCGGCCACCCTCGATGACAATGCTGCCAATCTCTCCGCGCTGCGGGGGATAACGGTCAGTTCGCTCACCCTGAAAAACTGCGCCTCCGTGGATTGGGAAACCTTGGCCACCCTGCCCCTTGAGAGCCTTGACCTTTCTGATTCCCCCATCGAATCCCTTCCGCCAGGCCCCCGATCCTTTCTGCGCCTGCGTTCACTCAACTTGGCAAACACGCGCATCCGGTCCCTGGAGGCTGTTCGCATGATGCCCCAATTGGAAACCCTTAATCTGGCAGGCAGTGATGCCACCGAACTCAGCCCCCTCCTCAATTGCCGCCGGCTCCGAACCCTGGATCTCAGCGCCACAAACCCTTCCTCCCTCCGCACCCTCCTCATGCTGCCCTTGGAGTCCCTCACTCTCAGTCCCCTGTTAATCACCGACAAAGCCTCCCTGCTGGCCATCCGGGGTCATCGCACCCTCCGGTCCCTCCGAACCCCGGATGATCCCCCCACCCATGCCCCCCTCCTCTTCTGGCAAAAACTCGAAAACGGCCACTACGACACCCCTACGAATGACGAGGTCTTGCCGTAAGGATACCCGCCAAACATGAATGCCCTCCTCTAACAAGCATGTGACTTCAGGTCATCAAGGTCGGCGAACTCGATCACGGAGCTGTGAGTGGCCTCAAGGATCACCCGGGGGGCGACGCCGGCTTCGAGGGCTTCCACCCACCGCCCCACACAAAGACACCACTTGTCCCCGGCTTTGAGTCCTGGAAAATCATACTCGGGCATGGGGGTCGTGAGGTCGTTGCCACGGGCACGTGAAAACGTGAGGAATTCATCCGTCATGACCGCGCATACGGTGTGAAGTCCATGGTCGCCGGGCCCCGTGCGGCAAAAGCCATCCCGATAAAATCCGGTGATTGGCTCCATACAGCAACATTTCAACGGGGTTCCAAGGACGTTTGTTTTCACGGGGGAAACCATGGCAAAGCCGCGGACCTTTGCCCAGCATCAAGTCAGGGTCTTGCCACGAGGTGGTGGAAATTTGCGACCACACGCCTGACCGTTCCGTAATCATCGATCGTGTCGAATGGGGGCAAAACTGTGTGAGGTAAAGAAGATGGCAGCGTTCCCGGGGTCGTCAACCTCACCCAGTTTTTCCCATCCGATCAAAACCTCGTCAGTGCTTTTTTTGATCGGAATAGAGAGCCACCAAAGCCGCCCCGATGGATTGGGAAAGCTCGCCAAGGGAGGCTGGAACGATTTGGAGCGTTTGCCGCTGGACGGGCCAGAGCCAGGGCTCGGCAGACGCATGGATGGTGGCCAGGTAGCGTTTCCGGAACTCTTCGGTGGTGGAGTGAGGGTCGATGAGACCTCCTCCGATGACCACAAATTCGGCGTCCAGGGCCATCGACAGGTTGGCGACATGGATGCCAAGAGCCTTGGCCTGGATGTCAAAGATTTCCAAAGCCAGAGCATCCCCCTTTTGTGCGAGGCCGCGGAGGGAGAGGGCTTTTTCTTTATTGGGAGCCACGGAGTGGGCCAATGGGTGGTCCGGGTATTTGGGGAGGAGATAGTCGAGAAACTGCGGAAGACCGGAGATCGTGGTGTAGGCCTCGAAACATCCCCACGTCCGCCCGCAACCACACACAAAAGGAGGCAGTCCCAGCAAATGGATGGGCGCCGGCATGTGACCGGCTTCCATGCCGGCCAGCGTGTCGCCATCCAAAGGCAACCCATCCGGCCCCACATAGGCGCACCCAAGGCCCGAGCCCGGTGCCAACAAGATCACGGAAGCAGACTTGCCTCCCCTCACCTTCGCCGCCTCGGCGACGCCCCCGTAATTTCCATCGTTTCCCGCAATCACCGGGATATGACGGCCTGCCGCTTTCGAAAGCGCCTTTTCGTAGTCGGCCCGGAATTCCCAACCGGCGAAGGACGCGGGAAGGTTCGCCGTGCGGTCAAGAACCCCATAACTTTGGAAGGGCCCCGGCATGGCGAGCCCCGCGCCTTGAACCTGATCCCAAATGATCGCGTTATCGGCCAAAAATTTTTCCGCGCCTTCCACCCAGCCGGCCACAACGGCCGCCGTGCCATTTTGGGAATTGGTTGAGCTTTGGGAAAGATCCAAGGTGACCGGCGAACCCTCTTCAAAAATGCCGCAAGTTTTTGAGGTCGTGGCCCCACTGTCCGTTCCGAGGTAGATCTTTTTCATTCAACCCAACATTCACAGAATTGCCGCCTCAGGTGCAAGGCAACATTCTTGAGGCAACATTCTTG
>JBBECL010000377.1:0-1638 GCA_040881805.1 Terrimicrobiaceae bacterium
CTCTGAAAAACATCCGGAAGCCCTGCGAGGCATACTCCACGTCGTAAGCGGGTGTGGAAATGGAGACGTTGTAGGGGTTCCAAAGGACCAACTGCATATCGAGGTTGACGCGGAAGAAGACATTGGGTGGGACATTCCGGATTCCCGGCAGAAAGGAAAGACGCCAACTGGCGACAACCGGCATGATCCCCTGTTCCGTGGCGGTTTGTTTTCGCGCGGGAACAGGCTGCGACACGTCTTTTAAGCGGTAGAAGGATCGCAGCAACTCCCACGTGGGCGACGGAGCCCAGTGGGCTCGCGTCGTGTCGCTCGGCCACTCCGCGCTGATCTGGGAGCCCGGAACCGAGGGGTTGGCATCCAGCGAGGCGAGCGTGCTGGCAACCGCACCATCCGAGTTCTCAAACAGCCACGTCAGATCGCGTTTGAGCCCCCCGTTTTTTGTGTCGCTCAGGATTCCAGTCGAGTGCAGTGTGAGATCGTGAAAATGCGTTTGCAGGGTCGCCTCGGGAACCCCGATCAGACGGAGTTGCTCACGAATGGTCGCCTGCGCGGCTGTAGGATCGGTGGACTGCGCCTCGGAAACTGCGGAAGCGCTGAAGGCCTCCACCGCATCCCGCTGACCGGTCATAAAATCGTAGCGGGCCCGAAGCGGGCTCGGATCGGATGCGGAGGGGCGGGGAAGGTTGAATTTGGCCTTGACCCCTTCGTCCGCAACCCAGAACGCATATTCTCCAATCTTTGTTGTTCCGTCGGCATCGATCACAGGAACGAGGGGGGCCCGGATTGTCTGGGTGGCGTTCGCGCCGAGCGATCCAAGCCCAACCAGTTCGATGGTCGGCTCGGGCACCTCGGTGGTCGGCGCGGGATAGGCTGATGTCGCATTTCCAAGGGCAGTGGGCCGATCCGTCCCGGAGACCAGCCAGCCAAGAAATTCGCGTGTGTCGGGGGCTGCCGGGTTGTAGTTAGTGGTGCGCCAAACACCCGTCCAGTGCCGCTTCGCAGGGTCAGCATCAGCACCTCCAACCCCGGTTGGTGACAGGATGTCGGCTGTGGCTGTGACCCGCTGGTCCGGTCCGGCCAGCGTCTGCAGCTCACCGACCGCCTTTTGCAACCCGACCATGGCCATCGCTCGTGCTTCGGCCAGATCGGCCCTTGTCGCACTCGAACGCCCTTCGGTCTGCAAAAACTTGGCCAGGCTCAAGAGGAGGACCACCATAAGTGCCATCAGGGTCAGCACCAGCACCAGCGCAAAACCGGCCTGCATTGGCCTCCTGCCAAAGCGGGGGGGCCGTGGGGCATGTTCCGGGAAGGCGCGGGCCTCCTCGTTCGATAAATTCACTTGATCGGTTTGGGGGAATGTATTCACAATATGAATACATTATCGCGATTGGCACAGAAAATCACGTATTTCTTCTACCCTGAAATGGACATTTCTTACCAATTTCTGACATCCTCGCTCAAAATGAGCGCTCCAAGCGCCAACAATGTCACCATTTCAAATGAAATGTCTCAATGCGAATATCCCGCAGACTTGAGTTCGCGACACAACTGGTCTATGATAACGATATGACTTCCCCTTTATCTTCCCGTGTTTTCCGGCCGGCAAGAGGCGCATTTTCCTTGATTGAACTGTTGACT
>JBBECL010000378.1:0-9936 GCA_040881805.1 Terrimicrobiaceae bacterium
GCTGGATCCGGGCTCCCAGGTTTCTATGAATTTCTGGGGGTTTACGCCGGAAGTTTTCGTTGGGCTGGAGCGAATGTTTGCAGAGTTTCTCGACTCGGGGGGGATCGAGAACCCGAAGTCGGAGTTCTATATCCCGAGCGCGGTGACCGAAATCATCGCCTCGGGTGCGGCTCCGGCTTCGGTGCTACAAACCACCGGTCGGTGGTTTGGGGTGACATACCGTGAAGATCGCGACCCCGTTGCCAAGGATCTTGCAGAAATGACCCGCCAAGGCCTGTATCAATCCCCTCTTTGGAAAATCCATTCATGACAAGTAACACCACACCTGTCGAATCCATTGCTGATTGTTTCCGAATCACAGGAGCCTATCTGGAGGGCCGTCCCTATGGTGGGGGCCACATCAATGACACCTATGTCGCCGCTTACAGCCATGCCGGCACCCGCGTTCGCTACGTCTTTCAGCGGGTCAATGAGCATGTCTTTCAGCAAGGCGAGAGTCTGATGGAAAACATCCAGCGGGTGACGGAAGCCGCGAGGGAGAAGCTTCGGTCAGAGGGAGTCCTTGATCCCACGCGGAGATCCCTGCGGTTGATTGCGGCAAAGGACGGGCGCCCCTTCGTGCGAGACGCCGATGGCAGGCTCTGGCGGTGTTACCTGTTTATCGAGGGGGCGCGCACTTACGACATCATCAAGGACACGCAGCAGGCCTTTGAAGTGGCCAAGGCGTTTGGGGAATTCCAATTGCTGGCATCGGAAATCAGCGGCCCGCGTCTGCATGAAACGATTCCCAATTTTCACAACACCCGCGCCCGCTTCCAGCGGCTGTGCGAGGCCGTGGAAGCGGACAAAGCTGGCCGCCTCGCCGGAGCGGTGGCGGAATGGGACTTCATCCGCTCGCGTGAGGGAATCGTCGATGTCATTCTGGACTTGTTGGATCGCAAGGAAATCCCGGAACGCATCACCCACAATGACACCAAACTCAACAATGTGATGATCGACGATGCCAGCGGACAGGGCATTTGTGTGATCGACTTGGACACCGTGATGCCCGGAGCGGCTCTCTACGATTTTGGGGACATGGTGCGGACAGCCACAAGTCCGGCGCTCGAAGATGAGCCCGACACTTCGAAAGTGCGGATGCAAATGCCCATGTTCGAGGCGCTGGTGCGCGGATATCTGGCGTCAGCCGGAGGATTTTTGAATGAAGCAGAAATCGCCCATCTGGCCTTTTCCGGGAAACTGATCACGCTGGAAATCGGGATGCGATTCCTCACAGATCATCTGGAAGGAGATGTTTATTTCAAAACGAAGCGCCCCGGGCATAACCTTGATCGCTGCCGCACCCAGCTTGCGCTGGTTAAAAGTCTTGAGGAACAGGAAACCGCCATGAATAATTTTGTCAGGCAGGCTCAACGATGAAGATTCTTATCACAGGTGGCGCGGGGTTCATCGGCAGCCATGTCGTCGAGCGGTATCAGGGGCGGGCGGACATCACCGTGCTGGACAACTTGCGGACGGGACATGCCAGCAATTTGGCCGGATTCGATGGCCGGGTGGTGGAAGGCTCGATCCTCGACCGGAAGCTGCTGGCAGAATTGATGGTCGGGGTGGATTACGTGTTTCACCTGGCTGCCATGGTGAGTGTGCCGGAATCCATGGCAAAACCGCACGAGACCGTGGAACTCAACGTCACCGGCCTGCTCAACGTCCTGGAAGCCGCCCGCTCCGGTGGTGTCAAGAAGCTCGTTTTTGCCAGCTCTGCCGCCGTTTACGGAGAAAACCCCAGTCAACCCAAAGTGGAAACCCAAACGCCGGACCCACGCAGCCCGTATGCGATCACCAAGCTCGATGGAGAGTATTATTGCGCGCTTTATGACCGCGAAGGATGGCTGCCCACCGCCTGCCTGCGTTTTTTCAATGTCTTTGGTCAGCGCCAAGATCCGAAGAGCGCGTATGCGGCGGCTGTGCCGATTTTCCTCGCCAAGGCGCTGGCCAACGAACCGCTCATCATTTTCGGTGACGGCGGCCAGACCCGGGATTTTATTTTTGTGAAGGATATCGTGGGCGCCCTGAGCTTTGTGGCAGAAAGTGCCGATGCGAAAGGTGTCTTCAATGTCGGTTATGGGGGAGCGATGAGTGTCCTCGAGATCGCGAACGAAATCCTGCGACTCACCGGTTCGCGCTCAGAAATCCAGTTTGCCCCCATCCGCCCCGGTGATCTGCGCCACTCCACGGCTGATGCCTCCAAATTGCAACAGGCCGGCTGGAAAGCCACATACGATGTGCCGACCGGTCTTCAGGAACTTATCTGTCGATCACTCACGTCCACAGTTCAGAGACAGCTACCAGCGCGGCATGGTTTTTGATCTCAGGGTTCTGGTTGAATATTTTGGGGTGGGTCTGCGTTTGTCCCAGTGTCGCTGGTAAAATGACGGCCATGAAAATACTTATCCCCATCCTTGGTCTCTCCATGTTCACCTTCCCATTTGCCGTGGTGCAGGCCGGCGAGGTCCCACCGGTAGTGATTCCCGTTCAGTTGACAGGCACGGGGTTCACGACTTCCAAATTTGGAGATGGCTACATCACGAGGGACTCATCCGGGCAATCTTACACGACCACGAAGTTTGGCAGTGGGTGGATTACCCGCAGCAATGACGGCAGATCCTGGACAACTTCCTCATTTGGCAGCGGGGCCATCACCAGGGGATCCGATGGAAACTCTGTCACGACAACGAGGTTTGGCACGGGTTTTATCAGCCGCGATGACGCGGGCAACAATTTCACCACAACAAAGTTCGGCAGCGGTGCGATCACGCGGAGTTCATCGGGAACCTCGCTCACAACTTCAAGATTCGGAGAGGGATTTTCCACCCGTGGGTTTCAAGGCCAGAGCAACTCGACCGTGCTGATTTTCCCCGCCACGTCTTCGAGAGAGTGCCCTTTGGGCAGGAAGTGAGCCATCTCAACGCCATCGCTCAGGTCAGCAGGTGGGGGATGGACGGTTGTGCGGAAGGGAATGCTTTTCATCACGCATCACGATGGAAAGGCGTTCGGGCGAAGCTCACGAAGGAATTCCTCGCAGGGCATGCAGAGGATCCCATCACGGAGCAGTCTCTCTTTTCCACGGTAAAGCAAATACCTCCTCGCCTCGGGAAAATCCTCGCCAAACGCCTTGAGTCCCCGCAAATCCTCTGGCCGCACGCTCCCGGAGTTTTTGACCTCCACTGCAAAAAGTCCGCACGGCCCATAAATGACGAAATCCACCTCGTTCTGCGAGCGCGTTTGCCAGTAGCCAAGTGTGTGCTCATCCCGGCTGTAGGCGCACCATGCCCGCAAATGCTGGCCCACCAGACCTTCAAGAGCTGCTCCGGCGATTTCCTCGGGTGAATCAAGCGGTCCGGCCGGTCGGTTGGCCCGAAACACTCCCACATCGAAAAAATAGAACTTGGGATGCGACGCCATCGCCCGTTTCGCCCGGCGGGTGAACACTGGCACCCGGTAGCCAAGCAAGAGATCCTCCAGGATCGCGCAATAACCGTCAACTGTCGCCCGGCTCACCTGACAGTCACGCGAGATATTCGAGAGGTTGAGGACTCCGCCATGGGAAAAACTCATCGCTTCCAAAAACCGGGCAAAGGCACCCACATTGCGAACCAACCCTTCGGCCTGAACCTCCTCCTTGAGATACAGCCCGTTGTAAGCACGGATCTGTTTGGCGGGTTCCGGGGCGGCCAAGACCACCGGCAGCAGGCCGTGTTCCAATGCAGATTCCAGACTGAAGTCCTTTCCGAGTTCTGCCGCCATATACGGATGCAAGGAGATCTGCCGCGCACGTCCCCCCAGCAGGTTCACTCCCTCCCGCCGCAGCTTCCGTACACTCGATCCCGTCAGAATAAATCGCATTGGCCCCTTCTCCTCGATCAATCCATGCACCACTTCGAGCAACACGGGCAACTTCTGAACCTCGTCAATCAGCGTGACCGCCGCACCACGGTGCGCTGCCACGCGCTCCCGCAGTCGCTCTGGTTTTGCAGCAAACTCCCGATGGGTCTCCGGATCCAGCAAATCCAATCGAAGCGCTCCGGGAAAACCCGCCCGCGCCCACCACGTCTTCCCCGTCCCACGTGGACCCAACAAAAAGAAATGCCCCTCCGGCACCTCTAAAAATCTTGACCACTCCGTCATTATGGGTCGCATTTTTACAGAACAGATGTAAGAATGTCAATTCTTGAAATTTGGTCACTAAAAAGGGGGGTGCTGGCTATTTGCCGATCAAATGAAATGCGCCGTGAATCGCCAGCCCCACAGCTCCTCCGACGATGGTTCCGTTCAGTCGGATGAATTGCAGGTCGCTCCCGACTGTGCCTTCCAACTTGTCAGCCATTTCTTTCGCGTCCCAGGCTTGGATGGTTGAAATGACGAGTTCTCGGGCATGGTGTTTGGCGGCAAGTAGGCTGGCGAGAACTTGCTCACCGAGAAATGCGTTGATCTCGCTCCGGGCGCTGGCGTTTTCCTTCAGTTGTCGTGAAGCAGAGAGGATGGCTTCCTCAATCTTTTGGCGCACCGAGGAATCCTCCGCCGCACAGTCCCGGAGAATAAAATCCTTCACCTCCTGCCATGTTTTGGAGGCAAAATCATCAACGACGCTGCTCCCGGCCAGCGATTCCTGCATCGTGCGGATACGGGCTGCCATCTCGGGTGATGATTTCAGGTTGGCGATCAATTTGCGGAGGCGCTCATCGAACGAATGCCAGAGCGGGTTATCGGCCTCGGTGCCCGCTTCGTCGAGGGCGGCCTGCACTTTCTCGATGGTTTTTCCAGCCACGGATGAGGCGATGCTGTCGCGCACGTGATCAAGGAGGGGGCCAACGAGGTCTTTGCCAAAGGGCATCCCTTTGAGCATCTCCCCGGAAATCGGGATTTCCTTGCTGATCTTTGATTGGATCGTGGCCCGATGGTCATCAATCAACTGGCGGGCCGACTTGAGCACTGACACAAATATTTCACGGTCACGTCCATTTTGCACCACCACCTCAAGGCCCTCGCCAACCATCGGGCTGACATCCGCCTTGCGGATTAACTCGCGTGCCCGATCACCAAGCAGTGCCGTCATTTCTTGATCAGAGAAGCCATTGACGATGTTCGGCGCAAAGCCTGCTGCTTTTGTGGCCAACATGGCAGCGTGTTCGCTCAGCCACCGGGATGCGAATCCCGCATAATCAATCCCCCGGAATTTTGGGCCAAGTTGTTTCTCAGTGAGAAAACTCGTCTCCAAAAAATGTGCCAACGACTCGGCAACCCGGTCTTTGTTGTTTGGGAGAATCGCCGTATGCGGAATCGGAATCCCCATCGGATGACGGAACAAAGCCACGACCGCAAACCAGTCGGCCAACGCACCAACCGTTCCCGCCTCGAAAAACGCACGCGGCCAAATTAATAACGGCAAGACCGGCTCGTAGATCCGACAAACAACCATGCCCACGATGCAGAAGACCAAAGCACCGGTGGCGACCATGCGCATCTGGGGAAGTGTGTATTGTTTCATAATTTCTCGGACACTTTCTTTTTACAATCCCGTCGGGCGCATTTTTGAAACAACAGCCCGGACATCCTCACGTGTCCGCAGGGGGCCGGGCCTGCCTGCCAAGGCTGGAAGAGGGGGGCCGAGGATTGCCTGCATCCGCTCGATTTCCGGCGCCACGGGGTCGCTCATATCGCCGACATACCCGTTGAGTGGGGGGAGGACCCGGATTCCTTCCGCATCCGGTGTGGATTCTATGATTGCCGGGTGGGCCGGATGACTTTCCGCACCCGTGACGAAGAGCAGGTCGCGCAAATCCGGTAGTTCCGGAGTGCTGGTGACCCGCCCCTCGGGAAAGCAAATTTCTGCCACATTGGCGCGAAGACGGCTGGCGGTTGCTTCAAGCATGGGGTTTGTTTGGGAGTTGAATGGGGGTGGGTTCATGATGATTCAAAGTGGCCCGAAGAAGAATTTTCCGAAGATACTTTGGAAAGAACCCAGGCAGAGGTTGCTGCCAATCATGTTCCTGCTTTTGAGGCATTTCGTCACGACTGGAGATTTTCTCTCAGGAAATTTTTGACTTCTGCCGGATGGGAGGCGGATGATTTTCCCCGGGGACAGAAGCGTATGCATGAATCGTTGGACAATGTCGATCCCAAGAGGTAAGATTTTCCTACCATGACAACCATTCTCTCCCAAAAAGGCCAAATTGTGCTGCCGGTGCCGATCCGCCAGGAACTGGACCTTTCTCCCGGCGATGATTTCGAGGTGTTGATCGAAGAGGAAAACACCATCACTCTCCGGCGGATCTCCCGTCCGGCGAACAGCGGGCTGGTTGATCTTCTCTTCGCCTGCCCCGCGCCGTTTGAGATTCCCGAGCGGGAACGCGATTCGTCGAAGCCCCTCGATTTATGAGTTTTCTCGTGGATACGAATGTCCTCAGCGAAGCGGCAAAGCGTCGGCCCGATGCCGGGGTCATGGCGTGGTTGCGGGAAAATGAGAGGGAGATCTACGTGAGCACGATCACTATCGGCGAGCTGCGGAGAGGCATCGAGAGGCTGCCGGAGGGCGTCCGGAAAACAAAATTGCGCCACTGGCTGCAAGCGCTCTGCGACTGTATGAAAGGGCGCGTCCTCGCCTTCTCCACGAGTTCCGCCCATGTCTGGGGCCAGTTGAAAGCAAAATGGGATGCGGCAGGGCACGTGGTCCCCACTCTCGACAGCCAGATCGCCGCCATCGCCCACAGACACGGCCTGACGGTTGTCACACGCAACACCATCGATTTTTTGAAAACCGGCGAAAAAGTTCTGAACCCGTTCGGGTGATTGTTGTTTCCCACACATCGCAGCGCCGGCATGAACAGGCAGCCGACCATATCAACTTGGTGCGGCAGAGCAAATGCAGGGCATCGTCAAATGTGGCACATTCATCGAAAACCTTCCTGATCAAATAGACGGGGGCCTGTCCCCATGCAGCTTTGTCCGCAGAGACTGCATCCATTGAAATGCTGAATTTACGGTTGGCGGAAGCTCTCAAAGCATGTGGTTTGCGCTTCGATGGCTATTGGGTTCCGTTTGGTGTTAATTTTAGCACGCCCTTGTGTTATTCGGTTTTTACAAGCATCGGTAATCGCCGGGAGGGCGTCATCCCGCAAATGCCTCCCTGGCCTCCTCACCAATTTGCTCCATGGCAATTTCTTTGCTCCAGTAGTTGATATAAGCCAGTTGCTCTTCCGTTAGTTCCCTTGATTCGAGTTGCTCGTCCTTCACAAAGGCCTGAAAAGCCTCATGCGTCAGGGGCTGATCCCACAGAGACGGCCACCCCACCGGTGGAGGAGGTGGGATTCGGATGGCATCAATTTCCAAATCGTCGAGGAGGAGATCAAGGATTGTCTGCTTTGCGGGATTCAAAATTTCTGTAGCTCCTTTACTCTTCCTCGGATTCAAAACCTAACCCAAGGGCCGCCGAAAACTGACGGCACCAGACGTAGGCGGGGTTTTTGTGATGTATGATGGCTTGCATTTGGAACGGTTGAATTATGTCAGTGCCTCCCGAATCCCAGCGATCATCCAGCCGTTCCACCAATTCAAAGCACGGCGGCACATGGCTTTTTCATAGGCGTTGGCTTTTCGCATGCTTTTTGGTCTGGGACGTTGGAGCATCGTGTCCCACTCGAACCATGGACGAAAATCGACAGGCACTTCTGTCCACGAGGGCCAGGCCAGGAACCGCTCGTCAAGGCTCCACTCCCGTTCGTGCCGGCGCGCCGACGCCTCCCAGGCCCGGTAATCGGCGATGACTTTCGGGAATCTTCCCGCAGCGGATTCGTCCAGCCGGATGAATCCATCTTCCTCGCGTCTCAGCCAAGGATGGAAGATTGTGGGAAATGGCTCCAGTTCCTCGTCCTCCAGCACAGGCTTCGGTGCCGTCTGATAGGCTGCGCGCTGGGCATTCAGGCGCTCGATCACGCGTGGCCGAAGACGCTCCCATGCCGCGCCTTCTGTCCATTGTTTGATCCAGTCTTTCTCCTCTCCACCCGCGGGATAGTCCTGCCACCGGACCTCGCCCATGCTCAGTCCGGTGACGAGAAACACCCCATCCACCTCTTTGACTACGGGAAGCAGGTTCCTAAGTTGATGGTCGTTGGTGGGCTCTGACTGGAGTTCCCATATCTGGTCCACACCACGCAAGACCACGCGGTCTGCCCTCCGCCGGACCGCAACATGGCATTTCCGCACCCAGAGTGTGCCGGGCGTTACGGGGCCCGGCTGATCGTGCCCTCCGGCGAGACCCGTGAGATCAACCCACAGCCGCCCACCATCTGGCAATTCCAACGGCTCCTGATCCCCCGGATCGAAGTCTGACAAAACTCCAACTCGTTTTGCATCCGGCCGCACCCTCCACAATCTGCGCTCCGTTCCAAATTCCGGCAATTCCCGCCGAATTCGCCACATCACGCTGGGCGAGGCATTCCACTCTCGTATCATCGAGCACAGGCAGTCATAGGCTCCCCAGGAAAGCATGGTGGCCAAATCCGGCAGGGTGAGCCTCAACGGCAGCCCTTTGCCGACGTAAAGCTGCAAACGCTCCACATCGTCATGATAGAGAAAATGACTGAGAAACGTGCAGTAGCGCCCGCCCTGACCATCACCACGATAGAACCAGGCCACTTCCGAAGCGTGCACCAGCGGCAATCCCTTTCCCAGCCTCTGCGCTTTTTCGATGTTTTCCCGGTGACAGTTAAAGTGCATCGCGTTTTCCCATTCGATGTTGTCGCCAGGCCGCGCTGCCTCCAGCCAATCCGACTTGTCTCCGTGATTGAAATCCATGCCGTCTTCGATCAGCCGCGCCGCGAGGGAGTCGTTGCCATTCGAGATCGCAAGATTGAGCGGCATGCTGCCCATCTCCCCCGAGGGCTGCGCGCCAGCATCGAGCAATACCGTCACCAGCTGCGTATTGTTTTCCTTGATGGCATAGCTCAACGCGGAGTGGTGCTCGTTGAAGCTACGCTCCAAGATCCAGACCGACAAATCCGCCTTCGCGCCGAATTGCAGCGCCACGCGTGCTCCTTTTGCCCAGCCCCGCAACACGCAGGCCTCCAGTGTCATGTCCACCACCCGGTTGCTCAGTCGGGCCACCTCCTTGGACCACCGGCTCTCTTTGCTTGGCCCCTCCCCGGGAGGTTCAAACCTCTCCACCTCTTGCACCAGAATTTTCTGATCTTTTTCCATCACGGCCTGAAAAAGCGGAGAATCGGAATTCCAAACGGCATTGCAGGCTATTTCAAGGGTTCCTTCCGGCGTCAATTGGGTTTCCGGCAACCGGGCGAGAATCCAATCGCTCACACCCTCCCGATTGGAAAAACCAGCCAAGAGCAGTCCCTTGGCTCCGGGGGAAAGGTTATCCCAGCATTGCTCAGCCAATGGACCCAGTCCAAGCCATCCGATTTCCCATGCATGGGCCTCGACATTGATAGCCACCAAACCGTCGATCCGGTTCGGATCGAGAGCCGCTTGTTTGCCCACTGCGCACCACTCTTCTACCAGCTTCAGATTCGGCGTTGTGGGATAGCGCGAAAGAAAAGTGTGGTGCAGCCATCGGAACCAACCACGGGGCACCTCAGGCTTTGTAATGATGATTCGTTCCAACAACGCAGGCCAGTCCTCCTCAAGCCTCCCTGCCACCCAAGTTCGTGCAAAATCACCGAAAAACGCAACCGCTTTTCCCTCCGACTCCACTCGGACTACCTTCCGTGAATCGAGATAACCCTTCAAAGCCAGGGTCCAGGATCCGGACTCTTCAAAGCGCCGCTGCAATTCTTCCGCAACGATTTCTTGGCATCTGGCCTCTGCTTCCTCCCAAGTGGAGTGTTCGCTGTCAGGGGTCGGCTTTTCTTCTGGCCGCGAAAACGACGA
>JBBECL010000379.1:0-9852 GCA_040881805.1 Terrimicrobiaceae bacterium
TGATATGTGCGGCCGCGACGGCTTCGACGGATTCCCCGACAAACGGATAAGCTCCGGCCAGAATAAAATAAAGCACACACCCCAGCGAGTAGAGGTCCGTGCGGGCGTCGGTGGGATCTTCATCAAACTGCTCGGGGGCCATGGTGTAAATGCTTCCGAGCAGAACCCGTTCCTGATCATCCGGCGTCTTTTGCTGGGTTGCCTCGGCCAAACGCGCGAGCCCGAAGTCCAGAACCTTCACTTTCAGGGCTCCACTGGAAGTCATGGAAACCATGATGTTGCTCGGTTTGATGTCGCAGTGCATCAGCGAGAGCTCATGCGCCGCGGCAAGTCCCTGCAAGCTTTGGTCGGCCACGCTCAGAAAATCGGTCAGCGTCAGCGGTGCAAAATCACCAATCTCTTGCAGCGTCCGCCCGGCCACATATTCCATCACGACCAGCACATCCCCCAAAAACTCGAAGATGTCAAAGACAGCCACCACATTGGGATGCAGGAGGGACGCCAGAACACGGGCTTCCCGGATGGCCGCCGCCGCCGTTTCGGCATCCGCCTCGGGGTTGCGGTAAAGGCGCTTGATGGCCACCTTGCGATCCAACTGGGTGTCAAGGGCAAGAAGCACTTCGCCAAGCCCACCGCGGCCCAGAAGACCGCAAAGATCATAACGATTGGATGAATCAACGTAACTGGCCATAACGAACTAAAAAATCGAACCCACCAAAGAGCCCGGGACTGTGGGATGGCAGCGGCGGGTCGTCATGCCTCGGGCTTCTCGAGTTGGCGGACATAGGATTCGAGTTTTGACGCTATCTCGTATTGGGCCGCGGATCGCTTGAAAGCGACCAGCAGCAGAGAGGAGGCGTTCACGGTCTGCACAATCACACGCAAATTCATAAATTCCCAAAGCAGCCTGCAATGAGGGAGGCGATGAAGCACCAAGGCCGGCAGGCAGCTGGAAAATGCAAAAATAACACCGGATTCGCGCGTCTCCTCTTTGAGTTGGCCCGGGCGGGGCAAAACCCACGCCTTGGCCACATGACCGTCAAAGTAACCGCACAAACTCACCGGGGCCGCGCCAAGGAGCGAAGCAAGGCCTTCCAGCACCTCTTTGAAGTCCTGTGCATTATTGGCGGATGCCCGGGCCACCGGCGTGGGGGAACCGGTGCCGGGTTTGCGGCGAAAAATTGTCCTCTTCGCACCAAAGGTGACGGACCAGGGGTCATGGGAATCCCCCGACTGAATCGATAACAACGACCCGGCCCCAAGGCGTGAGGCCACCTCGTTTCCTTTCTGGGAAATGACAGCGAGAAAATCCGCCCGAAGGGAAACGTCGGGGCAGTTCTCGGAAGAAATCACCCCGCGGGTTTCTTCAAAAATCACCTCTTCGTTTTTTGCCGGGTTGATGGGGGCCGGACGGGTCTCGGAAGTGGGGGCATGGATCTCTGCGATGGGGGATGTCCCGGCTTCCTGGCTGGCATGTGCTCCCAGGTCAATCTCAAGGGAAAAATTTTCCATGGAATCCAAGGAGCCCAATGTTTCTTGCAGTGCCTTCGCCGGGGGGGCCAATCGGGCCTCGGGCACGACCTGCACGCTGAGGTCCCTGGCACTTCCCGAATCCAACCAGAGCTGGCTCGTGTTGAGCTTGATGGTATGATACTGGGACGTCTGCATGTGTTTGAACGAGCAGCGGTTGGTGCGGTCGAGGGAAAGGATCCGGGCCGCCGCCGCAGATCCCTGCAGATCCCCGATGGTGGCATCCACAATCTCCCCGTTTTGCAGAACCAGCGTCCCCTCACCTTCATCGGTTTCCATGGCAATGCTGCCACTATCCTGGCGGGCACACAAAAATTGGATAAACCGCGCCGGGGCCAGTCCCTTGAAAGTGCCACTGGGCAAAAATCCCCGACTGCTCGACAGGGCATCCACCAACAAAAACATCGAACCCGCCTCCTCAAGATTCCGGGGCTTCGCAAAACACAAATGAGCCCCCGCATGCATCAACTCGGACTCCATTTTCCGGCTCAATGTCGCGGAAACCAGGATGCGGCGCACGGCAGGATAACGGATCTTCATTTCATTGATGAATGCCAGTTGCTCTTCCGAACTCTCCGCACAGTCAAGAATCACGACCTCGCACTGCCCGCTCGCGAGTTGATCCCAGACCATGTCCATCTGCGGCACGATCACCATGCTCTTCTTCTTGAGACCATGCTCCCGGGCCAGGCTGGAAAGCTGCCTTGCAAGGAGACGAAGGTAGAAAAGAAAATCGCCCACAAAAAGCCACGTCTTCGGAGCTTCGGGCACAGCCTCGACTTCCGGCCCTTGATCACTCGCCGGGGATTGATTTTCTACAGGTGATTCCATTCGATGAACGGGTAACACACCAGTTGTGATTTGAAAATGCCAGACTTGTTTGTTGTTGATGACCTTACTCTTTTCCCAATCGTATTTGTCACATTTTTTTCTTGCTATTTTGCGTGATATAAGTTTCTCTTATATTAATAAAATCATGATCACCCCATCACATGCCGCGAAGACCACGAACAAAAAGCTTCTTCAATGGGTCGGGGAGGTCACGGCGTTGTGCCAGCCGCTGGCGGTGGAATGGTGTGATGGCGGTCAGGAGGAATATGACCGGCTTTGTCAATTGATGGTGGATGGGGGAACATTCAAGCGCCTGAACGAAGAAAAAAAACCCAACAGTTATTTGTGCTGGTCGGATCCCGGCGATGTGGCCCGCGTGGAAGATCGCACCTTCATTTGCAGCCGTCGGAAAGAAGATGCCGGGCCCACGAACAACTGGGTGGCACCTGCGGAAATGAAGGAGACCCTGGGAGGGCTTTTCAAAGGCTGCATGCGGGGACGCACGATGTATGTGATTCCCTTCAGCATGGGTCCCCTGGGGTCCCCCATTTCCCACATCGGGGTGGAAATCACCGATTCCCCGTATGTGGTGGTGAACATGCGGATTATGACCCGCATGGGCCGGGCCGTGTTGGATGTGTTGGGGGATGACGACTTTATTCCCTGTCTGCATTCCGTCGGGGCCCCCTTGGAGGCGGGTCAGAAGGATGTGCCATGGCCCTGCAACAAGGACACCAAATACATTGTCCACTTTCCCGAGACCCGAGAGATTTGGTCCTATGGCATCGGATATGGTGGCAATGCCCTGTTGGGAAAAAAATGTTTTGCTTTGAGAATTGCCTCCTGCATGGCTCGCGAAGAAGGGTGGATGGCAGAGCACATGCTCATCCTCTGTGTGGAATCCCCCGATGGAAGGAAAACCTTCGTGGCGGCAGCCTTCCCGAGTGCCTGCGGTAAGACGAACTTCGCAATGTTGATTCCCCCGAAAGAATTCAAGGGCTGGAAAATCACCACGATTGGCGATGACATTGCCTGGATCAAACCCGGGCCGGATGGTCGCCTGTATGCCATCAATCCCGAAGCCGGCTATTTCGGTGTCGCACCCGGCACAAATGCCAAATCCAATCCCAATGCCATCGCCAGCTGCGCCAAAGACACGATCTTCACAAACGTGGCCCTCACGCCCGATGGGAATGTGTGGTGGGAGGATATCGGCACCCCTGCCCCGGAAGGTCTCATTGACTGGAATGGCAACCCCTACGATCCAAAAAGCGGCAAAAAGGCCGCCCACCCGAACAGCCGGTTCACCGCGCCGATGGTCAACAACCCGGCCTTGGCCACCGAAGCCGATAACCCCCGGGGCGTTCCCATTGATGCGATTATCTTCGGCGGCCGCCGCGCCACGACGATGCCACTTGTCTTCCAGGCCTTTAACTGGGTGCATGGTGTTTATATCGGCGCGACGGTGGGTTCGGAAATGACCGCCGCCGCCGTGGGTGGTGCCGGCCAGGTCCGCCGCGATCCCATGGCGATGCTGCCTTTCTGCGGATACAACATGGGCGACTACTTCGGCCATTGGCTTGAAATGCGCCGACATGTCAAGGTCCTGCCGCGGATCTTCCACGTGAATTGGTTCCGCAAAGATTCGGAAGGCAATTGGCTCTGGCCCGGCTTTGGCGAAAACATGCGTGTCCTCAAATGGATCGTTGAACGTTGCCGTCATGGCGCTCATGCCCGCGAAACCTCGGTGGGATGGGTCCCCGACTACGAGGACATCGACATGCGGGGATTGGAAACAGAAATCACGTCCGAGCAATGGGACAAACTCCAACTCATCGACCGGGCCGACTGGCAGAGGGAACTCGTCATGCAGGACGAACTCTTCTTCAAACTCTACGCCAATCTGCCCAAGGAGTTGGTGTTTCAACGCGAGTTGTTGATGTCACGGCTCTGAGACAAAGCCCCGCCCGGCCCCACCGGGACGTGAAGACCCTCTCGACGGCGGGCCATCCCTTGTGTAGGACAATGTCCCCATGAGATTGCCATCCAACATCCACCTTGTCTCCCATCCTCTGATTCAAACCAAAGTGGCGACTCTGCGGGACAAAACCACTGGCACCGAGCTGTTTCGCCGCACGCTGGGTGAGTTGGCGGTGTTGGTGGCGTATGAAGCGACCCGTCATCTGCCGGTCGAAGAACACATTATCGAAACCCCGCTTGGGGAATGTGGGGGTCATCGCTTGGCGACATCCGTCACGCTGGTCCCCATCCTGCGCGCCGGTCTGGGGATGGCAGAGGCTATTCTGAGAATCTTGCCGTCCGCGAATGTGGGTCATGTCGGCATGGCCCGCAATGAGCACACCTTTCTGCCGGAAAGTTATTTTTTCAAAGCCCCCCCCGACCTCGCCACCTCCGAGGTCTTCCTCGTGGACCCGATGTTGGCCACCGGCAATAGCTCGGCGGATGCCGCGGACGAACTCAAGGCCAAAGGAGCGACTAAAATCAGCTTGATCGCCCTGGTGGGATGTCAGCCGGGGGCCGAGCTTTTTCTTGAACGTCACCCGGACATCCCAGTTTTCCTTGCCGTCCTGGACCCCTCGCTCAACGAAAAGGCCTACATTGTGCCCGGACTGGGGGATGCCGGCGACCGCTACTTCGGAACCTGAACGGCGGTGGCTCAAAACACGCGCAGTTTCCCCGCCGAGGTTGGTCGGTCAGGGACCGCGCGAAAGAAAGGGTCACCGCATGATCTCAGCGGCAGGCCGCCCGGCGCGAAGAAGCGCGGCCATGTGTTTCATCGCCGGGGCGGAATGATGGAAAAACTTTTTGTAGGCCGCACAGAAGTAGTTGAGGCCCGGGTCGCCATCAGGGGTTCGTAAAAAGCGGTGTTTGGGGCATTCGCCGTGACACAGATGCCGGACGTCACACTCGACACAATATTTTGGGAGCGTTGATTTTTTGTCCATGCCGAACTGTTTTTGAAACTCGGAGTTCACCATCTCCCCCAGGCTGCCGTTCATCACATTGCCGAGCTTGAATTTGGGATAAACGTAATGGTCGCAAGAAAAGACATCGCCATTGTGCTCCATGGCCATCGCCGTCCCGCATTTTTCGCTGAAAACACAGAGTCCGCCACCCATCCCCATCCAGTTGCCAAGCGTCACATCAAAGATCTGAACAAAAGTGTTGCCCACATCCCTGCGCACCCACTCATCAAAAATCGCACACAAAAACTCCCCGTATTGGCGTGGTTGGACGCTCCAGTCGGTGACCGGCAACCGCACCTGCCCCTCCTGATCGGCCCGAGGCGGCGTTGCCAGGTCCAACCCCAGCTTTGTGGCCTCGGCATCCGGCAGGCGCTCAACCAGAGGAATGAATTGGAGAAAACCCGAGCCAATGTCCCGAAGAAAGCGATAGACCTCCAAAGGGTGCTTCGCGTTGGCTTTGTTCACCACGGTGAGGGTGTTGAATTCCACCTTGTGTTTCTTCAACAGGCGCAATCCTGCAATGACCTTTTCGTAGGAGCCCCCCCCCTTTTTTGTCACCCGGTAGGCATCGTGCAGCTTGGCCGGACCATCCACACTCAAACCCACCAGAAACTCGTTGGCCGCAAGAAACTCGCACCACTCATCCGTCAACAACGTGCCATTGGTTTGGAGGGCATTGCTCACCTTTTTGCCATTGGCGTGCTTTCTCTGAAGCTCGACCACTTTCCGGAAAAAGTTGACCCCCAGCAACGTTGGTTCCCTACCTTGCCAGGCAAAGCTCACCTCCGGCACGGCTTGGAGCGCAATGTATTGACGGATGTATTCCTCAAGAACCTCATCGGTCATCTTAAAGTTCTCATTCGCCGGGAAGAGCTTTTCTTTTTCCAAATAGAAACAATACTTGCAGTCCAGGTTACACAACGGCCCGATCGGCTTCGTCATCACATGGAAGGCCTTGACCGGGGGTGCAGAGAGAATCGACATCGGGCAATATTGCTCGAAACTGCCGGCCTTGCCAAGACCCGAACTGCCAAATGCCTGCCCCAAATTGAGGGATTCCACAAAAAAGTCGAAAAAAACTGAAAAAAAACTTGCCAGGCGACAAGTTCAAGGGCTATTTCTTAAAGTTCGCCGTTAAAGACACCCTGCGCTCTGCATCGATTCCTTCTCCATTAACCACTGATTGTAGCGTCCCTACGCGTGCCCTTTCTAAAAACAGGGTTCGGGCCGGGACGTTTTTTTCGTTTTCTGGAAACCAAGGGCATCCTCTGCAGCAAGCAGGGTCTCTGGACAGCCCGAATCTCAAACCAACCAACACGTATTATGTCTGATCGCATCTCCTTCGGCAAACTCCACGAGACCATCCAGCCTCCCAACCTGATCGAACTTCAGATCAATTCCTACGAGGAATTCTTCCAGACCGGCGTCGAACCGTCCAAACGCAAGAATGTGGGCCTTCAAGCCGTGTTCCGCGAATTTTTTCCCATCTTCGGCTTCGAGGAAAAATCGAGCTTGGATTTTGTCAGCTATGACCTCAGCGAGCCAAAAATGTCGGCTCTGGAGTGTCAGCGGGAAGGCCAAACTTACTCCGCCCCGCTTTATGTGACGTTCCGCTACAAAGACGACAAAAGCACCAAAGAGGAAAAAGTTTACATGGGTGAGATCCCACTCATGACCCCCCAAGGCACGTTCGTGGTGAATGGCGCGGAGCGCGTGGTCGTCAGCCAGCTTCACCGCTCACCCGGAATCTGCTTCGAAACCAGCGTCCACCTGAACGGAAAGTTGCTCCACGGATTCCGGATCATCCCGGACCGCGGATCATGGATCGAGGTGCAATTTGACACCAGCGACTTGCTCTATGTCTATCTGGATCGCCGCAAGCGCCGCAGGAAGTTCCTGGCCACCACATTTCTCCGCACCTTGGGATTTCCGTCCGACGAGGAAATCATCAAGTTGTTCTATGACATCGTGGACCTCAAGCTCAGCGAAACCTTGGATGAGGAAGAAATTGCCACGAAGGTCTTGATTGCCGACGTTTTGGATGGAGACATCACCGTCGCCCGCGCTTTTGAGCCCCTGAATGCCGCCGCCGTGCGGGATCTCCTCGCCCTGGGCCACAAGACTGTCAAGGTCGTGGACACCAAGGAAGATGACACCATCATCAAATCCCTGAAGAAAGACCCGGCTCACGATGAAGACGAGGCTCTCAAGGACATCTACCGCAAAATCCGCCCCGGAGACCCACCAACCGTTCAAAATGCGCGTGGAATGCTCAAACGCCTTTTCCATGACCCCAAACGCTATGATTTGGGACGCGTGGGCCGTCACAAAATCAATCAAAAGCTCGGCTTGGGGGTTTCCCAAGAAGAACGGACGCTGACGAAAGAAGACTTCATCGCCGCGATGAAATACCTCGTGGATCTTCGCCGTGGCGAAGGAATGATTGATGACATCGACCACCTCGGCAGCCGGCGTGTCCGGACCGTGGGCGAGCTCCTTGCCAACCAATGCCGTGTGGGATTGGCCCGCACAGAACGACTCGTTCGTGAGAGAATGACCCTCTTTGATATCGGTGTGGACCAGATCACCCCTCAAAAGTTGATCAATCCCAAATCCCTGAGTGCGGTGGTTCGCGACTTCTTTGGTCGTTCACAACTCAGTCAGTTCATGGATCAGACCAACCCTCTTTCCGAATTGACCCACAAGCGCCGTCTCTCGGCTCTGGGGCCGGGAGGTCTGAGCCGGGATCGTGCCGGATTCGAAGTTCGCGACGTGCATCCTTCTCACTACGGCCGCATCTGCCCGATCGAAACGCCGGAAGGTCCCAACATCGGCCTGATCAGCTCACTCAGCACGTTTGCCAGAGTGAATGAGTTCGGGTTTATTGAAACTCCCTACCGCAAGGTCGTGAATGGGCGCGTGACGGAAGACATCGAATATCTGAGCGGTGACCGCGACGAGATTTTTTACATCGCCCAAGCGAACGCGCCTGTTGACAAAACCAACCACTTCACGGAAGAAAAAGTCTCGGCCCGTTATCGCGGCGACTTCGTCGAAGTGGAACCCGAGAAGCTCCAATACATGGATGTCTCTCCGAAGCAGCTCGTCTCCGTGGCGGCGGGATTGATCCCTTTCTTGGAACATGATGACGCCAACCGTGCGCTCATGGGTTCGAACATGCAGCGCCAAGGCGTGCCACTTCTGATCTCGGAATCCCCCATCATCGGCACCGGTCTCGAAGGCCGCGTGGCCAGAGACTCCAAGGCGGTGATTGTTTCCGAATCCGATGGCAAAGTGGCCTCGGTCACCGGTAGCCACATCATCATCACCAAAACCGGCGAACTGCCCGAAGGTAAGAAAAAAATCAAAAACGACGCGGAAGCGGGTGTTCACGTTTACGAACTCCGGAAGTTCATGCGCTCGAACGCCAGCACCTGCATCAACCAGAAGCCAATCGTCAAAAAAGGCCAGGCCGTCAAACTCGGCGATGTGATCGCCGACGGTCCCTGCACGGAACAAGGCGAAGTGGCCCTCGGCCGCAACGTGCTTGTCGCGTTCATGCCGTGGAATGGTTACAACTTCGAAGACGCTATCATGATCTCCGAACGGGTCGTCAAAGAAGACATCTACACCTCGATTCATATTGATGAATTCGAGATCGGAGCCCGGGACACCAAGCTAGGCCCCGAAGAAATCACCCGCGACATTCCCAATGTCAGCGAGGAAGCGCTCGGCAACTTGGGCACGGATGGCGTCATCCGCATCGGTGCCGAGGTCAAGCCCGGCGACATCCTCGTCGGCAAGATCACGCCAAAAAGCGAAACGGAACTGGCACCCGAAGAACGCCTCCTGCGCGCCATCTTCGGTGAAAAGGCCGCTGACGTGAAAGACACCTCCCTCACTGTTCCTTCGGGCACCTATGGGATTGTCATGGACGTCAAAGTCTCCTCGAAAAAAGAAGTCGCTCGCGCCAAAATGACGCCGACCGAATCCAAACGTCAGCAGAAAATGATTTTGGAGGACAACAAAAAGCGCAAGGATGAATTGCACGAGCAACTCACAGCCGCGCTCTCCAATATCCTTCTCAACGAAAAGATTCCCTTGGATGTGGTCAACGCACAGACGGGAGAAATCATCATCCCTGCCAATCGCAAAATCACCAAACAATTGCTCCGCAAACTCGCCAGCGTCTATGACCATGTCGAGATTGACCCAAGCCCGATCCGTAACAAAATCCGCGAGATTATCGGACAATTCGAGCACCGCTTCGTGGATCTCGAAAACGAGAAGGAACAAAACCTTGGACGTGTCGAAAGCGGAGATGATGTCGATCCCGGCATCATCAAGCAGGTCAAAGTCTATGTTGCCAGCAAACGGAAGCTCTCCGTGGGTGACAAAATGGCCGGACGCCACGGAAACAAGGGCGTCGTCGCCAAAATCGTGCCCGAGGAAGACATGCCATTCATGGCCGACGGGACGCCCGTGGACATCGTCCTCAACCCTC
>JBBECL010000380.1:0-9834 GCA_040881805.1 Terrimicrobiaceae bacterium
TTAGGGCATTTTCGCGGGCATTCGCGATGCAGGAGAGAATGGAGTGCGGATTTTTGCGTTCGAAGGTGACAAATTCCATCACGGCTTCCGGCGTGATGGTGTCATGGATTTTTGTATAAAGGTCCTGATCCTCCAACGTGGCCAGAATGGGTTGCCAGTGCCTGTGCACGGTTCCCGGATGTTGGTCCTCAAGGTCCAGGAGCAACTGCATGTTCACATCCAGAAGCCGGGCGTTGGTTTCGGCCCGCTCGATGTAGCGGCTCAACCAGAAACAGGAATCAGCAACGCGGGAAAGCATGGGTTATTCCTCCTCCCCATCCAACACCCAGGTGTCTTTGCTGCCACCACCCTGACTGGAGTTCACCACCAGCGAGCCTTTGCGCAGAGCCACGCGTGTCAGTCCTCCGGGGATGATGGATATTTTTTCGCCGCAAATGATATAAGGCCGCAGATCGATGTGGCGGCCTTCGACCTTTCCATCGCAATAAGAAGGGGAACGGGAGAGTTGGATAGTCGGTTGTGCGACATACCCGCGGGGATCGGCGATGATGGCTTCCCGGAATGCAGCAATTTCGGCTTTGCTGGCATGAGGACCCACCAGCATCCCATACCCGCCACTCTCATTGGCAGCTTTCACAACCAGCTTCGAAAGGTTTTCCAGAACGTAGGTGCGGTCACTTTCGTTCGAAGTCAAAAAGGTCTCCACATTGGGAAGAATCGGGTCCTCGCCAAGGTAGAACTTGATCATGGCCGGGACATAATAATACGTCACCTTGTCGTCGGCCACGCCTGTGCCCACGGCATTCGCCAGGCTGACATTGCCTGCCCGGTAGGCTTCAAAAATGCCGGGGACCCCCAACACGGAATCCGCGCGAAACACTTGAGGATCCAGAAAATCGTCATCGATGCGACGGTAAATGACATCCACTTTTTGGAGGCCCTTGGTCGTTTTCATGAAAACCGTCTTGTTTTCGACAACCAAATCATTGCCGGTCACAATCTCGATTCCCATGGAGCGGGCCAGGAAGGAATGTTCAAAGTAGGCAGAGTTATAGATCCCGGGGGTGAGGACAACGACGGTGGGGTCCGCTTTGCCGTGGGGGGCGATATGACGCAACATCGCCAGCAAATCCTGGGCGTAGCGGTCCACGGGGCGAACTGAATATTTGGCAAAGAGATTGGGGAAAACCCGCTTCATGGCCTGACGGTTTTCCAGCACATACGAGACGCCGGAGGGACAGCGGCCATTGTCCTCAAGCACCAAATACCGCCCATCGCGATCCCGAATGAGATCCGTGCCACAGATATGAATGTAAATCCCGCGCTCCACATCGAAGCCCTGCATTTCCGGGCGGAAATGACGGGCCGTGGCCACCAACTCACGGGGCACCACGCCTTCTTTCAAAATGCGTTGGTCGTGGTAAACGTCGTGAAGAAACATGTTCAGCGCGGTCAGGCGCTGGACCAACCCCCGTTCGATGAGCGACCACTCATCCGCAGGGATCACGCGGGGGATCAGGTCGAACGGAAAGATACGCTCCGTGCCTTCATCGCCGCTGTAAACCGTGAAGGTGATTCCCTGACTCAGATACGAACGATCCGCAAGGGCCCTCTTTTTCTGAAACTCATCATCCTGCAAATCGGCGAATCTCTCGGCGAGGGGCCGGTAGTGTCCGCGAACCTGTCCGGAAGCGGAAAACATCTCATCAAAATAATCTCCGACCTCGTAGTCGGCAAAAAGCCCGTTCATTCCTGGGAGAAAAAGTGCCATCCCCTTCCCGATTTGAAAAGGGGAAAAGACGGGTCCACAAAGTTCATGGGGTTCCGGTGTCGTTGCGACAAACCCACCAAACCCCACCCAAGAGGGCACTCGACAACACAACAAATCCAACAAGTGACAACATACTTGGGTGTGCAGAGTTGCCAAATCCCAACGAATGTCAATTTTAAATCACCGCTCGGCGAATTGACTCTCAACAGGGATTTGCAAGCGGGCGATTTTACGCTTTGCTCTTTCTGATGAACCCTTACGAGTCCGACAGCCTGCTTCGCGAATACCTGCTCCTTCATTTTGGCAATGCCGGGGAAACCTTCGGTGGCCTGCCCGGTCCGCATGACGCCGTGGGTTTTGCCCAGCGGAGTGTGAGTGAGCTGATCGACCTGTCCCTTGTGAAGGAAGATGCCAGGGCCTTGGATGTGGGGTGTGCCGTGGGTGGCGCGTGTTTTGAGTTGGCCCGTCATTGCTCCCACGTTCTGGGCATCGACTATTCGCGGGGATTCATCAATGCGGCCACCGCGCTTGCGGAAGCCGGAGACATCGAGTCGGCGGCCCTTGTCGAAGCCGGGCGCCTGCAACCTTTCACGGCCCGGGTGCCCGCCGACATTGACCGCACCCGCGCCCGCTTTGCCGTGGGCGATGCCACCGCGCTCGATCCGGAGTTGGAAGGTTTTGACGTGGTGCTTGCGGCCAATTTGATTTGTCGGCTCCCCCAACCACAAAAGTTCCTGGACCGGCTGCCAAGTTTGGTCAAATCCGGCGGGCAGCTCCTGCTGACGACCCCGTTCACCTGGCTGGAAGACTACACTCCGCCCGAACTCTGGCTTGGACTTGAGCGCCCGGGCATTGAAGACCTCACCGATCTGCTCTCTCCTCACTTTGAACTCCAATTCTCCAAGGACCTGCCTTTTGTGATAAGAGAACACGCCAGAAAATTCCAATACGGCGTCGCTTTGGGATCTCGCTGGCTCCGAAGGTAGCGCGTCCTGCATGGGCGGAAATTATCCCATCGGATTTGACTTCAACTTCCACTTCCATGGCACAGTGGCTCATTGCACGGTGACGAATTGGTCAACAAAGGCCATCTTTAGTAAGTGGGATGTCGGCGCTATCCGTGATCACGCCTGCTGGTCGAATCAATGCCACGAGTTGAACTGGCTGCCGTCATTGAAGAACTCGCGCTCTGCGCTCTGTGCAGCATGGAGCAACTTTTGTGAATTTCGAAGACCGCAGCTTCGTACTGACCCTCGCGTGTTTATCAAGTAACAAAGGTCCCGGTCGTCATGGTTTTCAGCTCCCACCTTTTTATCTTTTATTTCCTGCCCTGTGCGCTGGGGCTGTATTATCTGATGCCTCGACGGGGGCAGCACTTGCTGCTGACTGTGATCAGTTATTTTTTCTACGGATGGGCGAACCCGCTTTTCACTGTGTTGATGGTGGTCTCCACCCTGATTGATTATTTTGCCGGGCTGGTCCAGGCCTGCAATGGGTTTCGCTGGAAGGGGGCGGTGGATGTGTTGGACAAAAATGTTCCGCGCAGCCGGTTGCAGCGTGTCGCACTGGTCACATCCATTGTTTCCAATCTGTCGTTGTTGGGATTTTTCAAATACTTCAATTTTGGTGTGGAAAACTACAACCAGATCCTCATGGTGCTTGGCCTTGGGGAGTTGGGGTTTGACAATGTGATGCGGATCACCCTTCCGCTCGGAATTTCATTCTACACCTTCCAGTCGATGAGTTATGCCATTGATATTTATCGCGGGGACGCGAAGCCAATGCGGAACTTCATTGATTTTGCCTGTTTTGTTTCCATGTTCCCCCAATTGGTCGCCGGGCCGATCATTCGGTTTTCCGAGGTGGTGGATCAATTGGAAAAGCGATCCCACACGCTGGTGAAATTTTCCCGGGGGATGACCTTCCTCTCTGTGGGCCTTGCAAAAAAAATCCTGCTTGCCAATCCTGCAGGCAAAGTCGCCGACATGGCGTTTGATGCGGGGTCGGTTGGTTTTTGGGATGCGTGGGCGGGCGTGTTTGCCTATTCGTTTCAGATCTATTTTGATTTCAGTGCCTACTCGGACATGGCGATTGGGTTGGGGCTGATGCTGGGCTTCGTTTTCCCAAAAAACTTTGACTCCCCCTACAAATCGGCCTCCATCACCGAATTCTGGAGGCGCTGGCATATCTCTCTGTCCACCTTTCTGCGCGATTATCTCTATATCCCCTTGGGTGGAAACCGTCATGGACATGCCAGAACGTATATCAACCTTATGCTGGTCATGCTCCTCGGGGGCCTTTGGCATGGGGCCGCATGGAATTTTGTGATCTGGGGTTTTATTCATGGCGGTATGTTGGCCTTCGAACGCGCACAAGGAAAAACCAGTGCCTATGCCCGGTTGCCGCATGTCATTCAAGTGGCCGTCACGTTTGTGATCGTGATGGTGGCGTGGGTCTTTTTCCGGGCCAAGGATCTGCCGTCCGCACTGGCTTATTGCGGAAGTATGATTGGTCTGGGTGATCCCCAAGCCGGGGCAGACCTCATCGCGGGAGTGATCTACCAACCCTACTATGTCGTGAGTATGTTGGTTGCGGGTTACATCGTTTGGTTCTGCCCGCAGACATGGGATTGGACACGCACCATCACCTGGCCGAAAGTGGTTTGTGTGATTGTGTTGTTCCTTGTCTCGTTGTTGATCATGACCACCCAGGCGTTCAACCCCTTCATCTATTTTATCTTTTAGGTTATGAGCCAATCGCCGATTCAGCATAGTGACCGGGAAGTGATCGCCAAGCAGGAGATCGGTCAGACGAATATCTCGCGCGGGATGTGTCTGGTTCTCACGGTGGTCTTCCTTGGGGTCATCACGGGAGTTCCCGTGGTCCAACAAACCCGGGAATGGCTCGCATCGCGTGCCAAGGGAAAATCCGAATGGCCCCAGGCTTTTGCAATTTTTGGAGCCATCCCCGAGGCTTGCCAAGCCTTTGTCAAAGCAGATCAAGACGGGTGGCTCGACCGAATTTTTTCCGCCAATGGCGTTCTTCTGCGTGCGATCACTTCTTACGAAACCGAATTGGAGGATCGTTCCTTTCTTTCGGAATATTTTATTCCGAGGATGCAGGACGTGACCGCACGTTGGGCAGGCTTGGGCAATGAGCAAGCCTACCTCGGTCGCGATGGCTGGTTGTTTTATCGACCGGGTGTGGACTATTTGACCGGACCAGGATTTTTGAATCCTGCGTTCCAAAGGCGCCGTGCCCTGAGTGGAGATGCCAGCATGGGAACGGCTGTTCAGCCGGATCCGGTTCTTGCCATTGCGGATTTCAAGACGCAACTCGCGGCGAGAAATATCCATCTGATTCTTATGCCCATACCGGTCAAAGGGGTTGTCGAGCCGGAGCGTTTGAGCGGGCGGTTTGATTCCAAACCGCTCGCTGCGGTGCAAAATCCGTCCTATGACGAGTTTCTGGCCCGGATGAAGGAGGTCGATGTGGATGTTTTGGATGTGACCGAAGCGCTCATCGAAAACAAACAAAAATCCGGACGCTCTCAATTTTTAAAGACAGACACCCACTGGACACCGGAGGGCATGGAATTGGCGGCTTCCTTGTTGGCAGAAAAAATCAAATCGCTCGAGGTGGTCAGCCGGATGCCTGTGCCGGAGCTTGGGCGGGGCCAACAAGCCATTGAGGGCCGGGGAGACATTGTCGCCATGTTGAAACTGCCCGAGAACAGCACCCTCTACCCCGCCCAATCTGTAAAGATCCAGCCCGTGTTACAGGCCGTGAACACCACATGGGCTCCGGATCCCTCGTCGGAAGTTTTGGTTTTAGGCGACAGCTTTGCGAACATCTACTCCTTGGATGCGATGGGGTGGGGGGCTTCGTCCGGCCTGGTCGAGCAATTGAGCTACCTGTTACAGCACCCCGTGGACACCATTCTTCGCAATGATGCAGGAGCCCATGCCACTCGTGATCTCCTGAGCAAAGAATTGGCGCAAGGCAAAGATCGATTGGCCGGAAAAAAAGTTGTGGTCTGGGAATTCGCCATGAGGGAGTTGGCGGTCGGCGATTGGAAGATCCTGCCACGGCCCGAAGTTCCCAATGCTGATGTGGAAAATGTTCCCTCTTCACAAGGCGGAGGCTTTTTTGTGCCTGATGCCGGTCAAGTCGTGGAAGTGGAGGGAACCGTCCAATCACGATCCTCGGTGCCAAGGCCGGGAACCGTGCCCTACAAAGATCAGGTCTTCGCCGTCCATCTCACGGGACTCACAGGCAGGAATATTCCCTCCCAAGCGCAAGCCGTGGTTTATCTTTTTGGTATGACGGATAATTCCCCAAGCGCCGCCTCTGAGTGGAAGGTTGGCGGGCGGGTAAAAGTGAAGTTACAATCATGGGATGATGTGGCTTCAGAATACGAACGCTTCAACCGCAGTGAACTCGAAGACTCTGATTTGCAACTTGAACCGCCCTCCTGGGGCGAACCTCTCCCCTAAACTATGACAAAAAATCTAACTCTGCTCTTGATGTGTGCCAGTGGAAGCCTGATGGCTGATGCAGGATCTGCGTTCCGTGAAACGGTTGCGACAAAGTCCAAAGAAACCCCCGTGGTTCAGGGAGCCGGGTCCTGGCTTTATTTGCCCGCCGAACTCACCCATGTGGCGGCCGGCAAATTCTGGGGCGACGAGGCCACCAAAGTTAGCAAAGCCACCCAACCGGAAAATGCCGATCCACTTCCCGCCATTCTGGATTTCAAGAGCCAGCTGGATAAAGCAGGAATAGAACTCATTCTGGTTCCGGTGCCCGCCAAGACATTTGTGTATCCCGAACCCCTCATGGGTAGCGAACCCGGGGATACCCCCCCGGAGCGCATGGATGGATTTCATCAGCAATTTTTTGATGAGCTTCGAAAAAACGGTGTGGTTGTCCTCGACTTGCTGCCCGATCTTTTGGCTGAACGCGCCAAAGATCTTATGTTCTGCAAAACCGACACCCACTGGTCCGGCCTGGCCACCGTCTTGGCTGCGGAGAAAATTGCCGAGTTTTTGAAGGACAAGGAATGGCTGAAATCCGCCCAATCTCTGAAGACCAAAACCGAAACACGCGGGTTGGAAATCCGTGGCGACCTCGCGAAAATGCAAAACGAATCCAGTCCTTCCGCCGAAACCCTCAACCTTCGATTTGTGACTGATGCCGCAGGGGCTGCCATCCCTCCCGACAAGGCCAGTCCGGTGGTGCTTTTGGGTGATAGTCACACGCTGGTTTTTCAAGCGGGAGGAGACATGCTGGCCAGCGGGGCCGGCTTGGCCGACCAGTTGGCTCATGAACTCAAAATCCCCGTGGACCTCGTCGGCGTTCGCGGTTCAGGAGCCACTCCAGCACGGATTAATCTCATGCGTCGGGCACGGGCTGACGAAAATTACCTCAAAAACAAGAAAGTCGTGGTGTGGTGTTTCACCACCCGCGAGTTCACCGAAGCCTCCGGCTGGAGCAGGGTTCCATTGCAAAAACCCTGATCAGGTCCATGAATCATTCCCGAAAACTTCGATTGGTAAACGGACTAGAGCTTGAACTCCTCGTGGAAGGAGATCGCTTTCATGGCACAGGTGAGGCTCGCTACGTTCACCCGGCTGGAAGACTGCACTCCGCCCGAACTCTGGCTTGGACTTGAGCGCCCGGGCATTGAAGACCTCACCGATCTGCTCTCTCCTCACTTTGAACTCCCATTCTCCAAGGACCTGCCTTTTGTGATAAGAGAACACGCCGGAAAATTCCAATACGGCGTCGCTTTGGGAACGCGCTGGATTCGAAGGTGAGCCTCACCGCCTGGCGGGATTGCCTGTCGGAATCGACCTTTCGCGTGGTGTCACCTGCTCGTGAGGACCGCGCTCCGTTTCACGCGAACCGTCCGTTTTGGGCTTGCCCCACAGCAGGAGCGAGGGGCGTTTTTTAACCTCTTGGCTCAACTGGAGCAGGTTTTCTGTGATCTCAGCGGAGTTGGTGACAATGGCTTGGACCTCGGAAGAATTCAGACGAGTGGAAGGCTCGATGTTTTTCAGGATCTTCTCGAGGCTGGCATTGCTTCGAGCCAGTCCGACAAGGAGTTCCTCCAGCTTGGTATTGCTTTGATCCAGACCCAGAAGGAGCTTTTGTGCGTCGGCACTCACCGCGGGCACGTTGGCCGCATCAATGGCTGAGGTGAATTCTGAGAGCAGGGCTTTGAGTTGATTGCTGATCTCCCCGATGTGGGCCTCGACAACCGACTTGTTCAGATTTTCAAGCAGGCTGACCGCATTTTCCGAGAAGCCCTGCAAATTGAATTTTTCCACTTCACGCATGATGTTGTTGATCGAATCCAGGACGTTGGTGATCTCTCCGGGAGCATACGGCATGTAGAAATTGTCGGGCACCCAGGAAACTTGAAGCACAGGAAAACGTTCGGGGTCCACATAACCAAAATCCAGGTAGTTCAGACCCGTGATTCCCTGCGGCTCAATGCGCACACGCAGACCTTCTTTGATGTTTTGTTCCAAGGCCGCCCTGGCACTGGGATCAAAAATGCCGGGGGCCACCTCCCGGTCGATCTCCATCACCAACACGACATAATTTTTGGCCTGATCCAAGTTGTCTTTGTCATAACGATTAAAAGCAAAATCGATCTCCACAACCCGGCCAATTTGAACACCGCGAAACTTGACCCCGGAACCAATATCCACACCTTGCACCGAACCATTCACATAGGTTTCTGCATAGGCCTTGGGTCGGAACATTTGCCCTCCCCCAAACACAAGAAGCCCCCCAAGGATGAGGGCTACCCCCAGAACCACAAAAAGCCCGAGGCGAAAGTAGTTGGGTTGGGCGCTCATGAGGTTTGTGGTTTGCGTTGAAAAAAGGCGCGGACGAGAGGGTTGTCGGAGTGGTCTCGGAGTTCAGAGGGAGCCCCCTCGGCAATAATTCCTTTGGTGCTTTTGTCCAACATGATGGCACGGTCCGCTATCGCATAAATACTGGCTAGTTCGTGGGTGACAACCACAAAGGTGACGCCGACATTGTCGCGCAGTCTCAAAATCAGGGCATCAAGATCCGCCGAAGTCACCGGATCCAACCCCGCCGAGGGCTCATCAAGAAACAACAACCCGGGGTCCATGGCCATCGCACGGGCAATCGCCGCACGTTTCTGCATGCCTCCACTCACCTCGGAGGGCAGTTTGTGCAGTGCATCCTCCAGACCCACAAGTTCCAATTTCATGGCCGCAATTTCCCGCCGGGCGTCGCGTGGCAATTTCGTGAATTCTTCCAATGCCAACTCGACGTTTTCGGAAAGTGTCATCGAACCAAAAAGCGCCCCCGACTGAAACATCACTCCAAATTTGCGCAACACCGCAAGCCGCTCAGGCCCCGCAGATTTGTCGAGGCTTTCGCCTTCAATAAAAATCTCCCCGGCCGCCGGGGGAACCAAGCCGATCATTTGTTTCAAGAGGGTGCTCTTTCCACACCCTGACCCCCCGAGCACCACAAAGACTTCGCCGGTTGCGACTTCAAAGCTCACGTCTTTGAGAATCACCGTTGGGCCGTATGCGGCAGTGAGGTTTATTACCCGGACTGATGGGATGGCCTTCATCAGAATTTCAAAACGTAAAAGACCACGGCAAAAATTGCATCTGCCACCACAATGAGAAAGATTCCGCTCACCACCGAGCGGGTGGTGGATTCGCCGACGGCACTTGGCCCCGAGCGGGTTTGCAGCCCGCGAAGACAGCCGATCCCTGCCACCAAAAATCCAAAGAAAAAGGATTTGATCAGTCCCGCGAGCAGGTCATTGACGCCCACAGCTCCCACCAATTGGTTCCAAAGGGCGGGCAGGGGATATCCCTCAAGCCGCATCACCAAAAACCCTCCGGCCACCCCCATCGCATTGGCATAGATCGTTAAAAAAGGCATGATCAAAATGCCGGCCAAAACCCGGGGGATTACCAGAAACCTCACCGGATCGAGCCCCATGGTTTCCAGCGCACTGACCTCCTCATTGATCTTCATCGTCCCAATTTCCGCCGCAAAAGCCG
>JBBECL010000381.1:0-9822 GCA_040881805.1 Terrimicrobiaceae bacterium
CCCCCCCCCCCCCCCCCCCCCCCCCCCCCCCCCCCCCCCCCCCCCCCGGGGGGGGTGACCGAGGTTTTGATCCAAGAAATGTGGCAGAATGGCTCATATTTGCGTTGACCAAAGCTTCTAAAGGTGGTGAAAAGTGGGGAGTTGTGGAGAGAAATGTCACATCAACCCTAGATTTTTGAATGACCCAAGAAGCCCAGACCCTGTTTGCCGGAACCTTCGAGCGTTCGATGGACGCGAAGAAGCGGGTTGCTGTGCCTTCGGCGTGGTTGGGTAAGAAGGAGGGGGAGGAATTTTATGTGGTGCCGCATCCTTCGGGGGATTTTTTGATTGTGATGCCGCCCGAGGAACTTCGGCGGTGGGAGCAAAAGTTTATGGAGAGTGATTTGCCACCGCATGAGCAACGGGAAGCGGTGAGGCTCTTTTTTGCCGCGGCGCACAAACTCACCACGGATGGGCAGGGGCGGGTGCTTTTGCCGGAGGATCACTGCGAGGAGGCGGGGCTGAAAGGCGCTGTGGTTTTTGCGGGCGGACGGAGTCGGTTTGAGGTGTGGGACAAGGAGCGCTACGCGGCAGCGGCTGCGAAAGCGAAGGACACCTACCGCAAGGCCGCCCTGGCGATCGGACTTTAAAGCTATGAGGCAACAATGAGGAAAGGGAACTGGCGATGACAAAGCCGGGACGAACGTTCTGCTTCGGGTTCAACCCCGAAAAAAGTGGAGACGGCAAGGCCCGGGGACACGTCGTCATCAAGCTCCCCAAAAAAACTATTTATGAACACCTGGGAATACGACGACCCGTTTCTTCAAGTCTTGGAAAAGCCTGATCAGATGCCATCGGGGTATCACGCACCGGTGATGCCGGAGGAGGTCATGGCCTTTTTGTGTCCTGCACCGGGGAAGTTGTTTCTGGATGGCACTTGCGGGGGAGGGGGCCACACGGAGCTGTTTCTGCAGGCGGGCGCGGACGTGGTGGCTTTGGATCAGGATGCGGACGCCATGGCCCACTGCGGGGAGCGTTTTGTTTCCCAGGCAGATCGCCTATATTTGGCCCGGGCCAATTTTGCGCAGGCTGGTGAAGTGGTTGAGCAACTGGGTCTGGGAGCACTGGACGGAGCCCTTTTGGACCTTGGGGTTTCCTCGCATCAACTCGACACGGCGGAGCGGGGGTTTTCTTTTCAGCGCGAAGGGCCTCTGGACATGCGCATGGACCAGCAGGGCTCGATGAGTGCCGCGGTGTTGCTCAACACGGCGGCGGAAGAGGAACTGGCAAAAATCTTTCGGGATTACGGGGAGGAGCCACGGGCCCGGGCAGTTGCATCGCGGATCGTTGAGATTCGCGGGACCCGTCCCTTTCGCACAACCACCGATCTCGCCCAGGCTGTGGAGAGTGTGATTGCACGCAGTGGAGCACGGCATCCGGCGACCCGGGTTTTTCAGGCGTTGAGGATTGCCGTGAATGATGAGTTGGGCGCGCTCGAGCGGGCTTTGGAAGTGATTTCCGGGATGATGGCACCACATGGCCGTTTCGGGGTGATCACGTTTCACTCGTTGGAGGACCGGATCGTGAAACATTTTTTCCGCGAGCGCAGCGTGGAATGGATCGACCGCCCGGAGTGGCCGGAACCCCGCCGGAATCCCAATCATATTTTTCGTCTCCTCACCCCGAGGCCCATTGACGCCTCGACCCAAGAAACTCAAACCAACCCGCGTGCCCGCAGTGCCAAACTCCGGGTCGCAGAACGCATCGAAACAGACCATGAAAACTGACATCGAATACCGCAGACATTCCAACCCCCTCCACATTGCCCCGCTGTTCCGCTGGCTGATTCTGGCCGCCGTGATGGGCACGAGTGGACTGATCTTTGTTTATGTCAAAAACCAGCAACATCAACTCGGGGTAAAGACCCGGGAAGTGGAGCGTCAAATCGTGGAAGAAAAAGCGCTGAATGAAGTGTTGCTTGCACGGATTTCCTCGTTGTCCTCGCGCGCGGAATTGATGCGCAAGTTGCAGCAAGGGTTCATTGTTTTGCGTCCGATTCAAGATCACGCCATCGCGCGTCTGACCCCTCCGGCCCGGGCAGGAGCGGAGGGATTGTCCCGCACGGCTGCCAACGAGAGTTTTGTGCGATGAGGTTGAAAACAAGACACAGAGCGGGCATGGTGTGTGCTGTGGTGGGTCTTGTTTTCACGGGGTTCTCACTGCGGCTGATTCATCTTCAGGTCAGCAAGCATGAAGAATATTCGGAAATTGCAGCGGCCAAACATTCGATCCGTCAGCCCATCTTTGCCCGGCGCGGGCTGATCCAGGATCGCAATGGAGAAATCCTTGCGGCGAATGTGCCGGTGCGGCGTGTGGTTTTGGATGGCAGTCATGTGAACAATGCGAGGGAACTCGCGCGCGTGGCGGCACCTTATTTGGGATTGGATGCCGGCGGGTTGGCCACCCAATTTGTCACGGACAAGCGGTTTGTGGTGATCTCCCGCGAGCTGCCCGAAGAAAAATCTCTGGAGCTGAGGAAGGAACTTGTCGCCAAATCCCTGAAAGGGCTCAGCTTTCCCGAGGCCACCACCCGCCTTTATCCCAACGGGGCCATGCTTTCCCACGTGATCGGATTCCTCGGACGCAAGGACCCGACCGACGACAATCTTTTGGGGGTGGAGGGTATCGAACGCAGTTTCGAAGAGCATCTGCGGGGCAAAGATGGATACCGTCATATCGAACGAGACCGCACCGGGCGTGAGATTGTTGTGTATCGCGGGCAGGAAGAAAGTCCTCGCAATGGTGCCACGGTGGAGTTGACCATTGATATGGGGCTGCAGGCCATTGTGGAAGCCGAGTTGGACGCGGCCTGTGCCGAACTTCGTCCGGCGACTGCCGTGGCGGTGTTGGCCGATCCCTGGACCGGGGAAATCCTGGCGATGGCGAGCCGCCCGAATTTTGATCCCAACGAACTCAAAAGCACCCGGCCGGAAATGATGAAAAACCGCGTCATTATGGACGTGGTGGAGCCGGGTTCGACATTCAAGATCGTGGTGTCCGCGGCGGCTCTCACCGAGCGGGTGGTGAATCATAAAACGCAGATTTTTTGTGAGAATGGGCGGTTCCTTTATGCAGGCCGGATTTTGAAAGACCACCGGGGATATGGGAGCATGTCTGTGCACGACATCCTTGTGAAATCCTCGAACATTGGATGTGCAAAGATGGCGCTCATGTTGGGGGAGGACAAATATTATGAATACGTCCGGGGTTTTGGTTTTGGAGAAAGGTCGGGGATTGATCTGCCGGGCGAGTCTCCCGGGATTTTGCAACCACCGCACCGCTGGGACAAGCTGACGATCACCCGGATGCCGATGGGGCATTCGATTGCGGTGACTCCGCTGCAAATGACCATGGCGATGGGGGCCATTGCAAATGGGGGGAAATTGATGAAGCCGAAGATCGTGCGTTCCGTGCGCGATGTGGATGGCAATGAGATTCTCAAGACCCGCCCCGAGGTGGTGCGGCAAGTGGTGCCCGAGGACACGGCGAAGTTTGTGAGCGCGGCTCTGGCGGCGGTCACGGGACCGGGTGGCACGGCGAAGCTGGCCAATGTGCCGGGATTTTTGACAGCTGGCAAAACGGGCACCGCACAAAAAGTCGATCCCAATGGCGGTTACACGCCCGGCAAGTATGTGGTGTCGTTTCTTGGTTACCTGCCTGCCGAGAATCCGGCCTTTGTGTGCTTGGTGATGATTGATGACGCGCAACTGTCCTCGGGTCTGAATTATGGGGGGCTGGTGGCGGCTCCGATCTTTGCAAGGATCGGAGAAAAGGCGGCCCGTTACATGAACCTTGTTCCCTCGCTGAAAGCCGAGGAGGCACTGCCACTCGCCTATCACCCAAGCGAACCATCCGGGCGGGAGGTGCGGCGATGAGTGTGCCTTTTGCGTCCCTTTTAGACAGCACGGAGGTGGTCTCCCGTCCGTTCAACATGCCCAAAGAAATCACCGGGTTGTGCTACGATTCGCGCAAGGCCGGGACGGGTCACGTGTTTTTCGCGTTGCGGGGGATGAAAGAAGACGGGGGAGCTTTTGTGAGGGATGCCGTGTCGCGCGGGGCCTCGGTGGTGGTGGCGGAACAAGAAATTCCCGAAGCCGGTGTGCCCGTGGTGATTGTGGCTGATGCGCGGGCCTCCATGGCGGATATGGCCTCCACCTTTTATGGCAAACCTTCGGAGAGCCTGAAGGTTGTGGGCATCACCGGGACCAACGGAAAAACGACCACCGCTTTTCTCACCAGACACATTCTTGACACACAACTTCGTCGGACCGGTTTGGTTGGCACAATCAAATATGTGGTGGCCGAGCGCGAGATGGATGCCCCGCGCACGACACCGGAATCCATCGACTTGCAGGCGTTGTTGTCAGAGATGCGCGATGCCGGTTGCAAAGCCGTGGCGATGGAGGTGTCGAGTCATGCCATCCATCAAAAGCGCTCGCGGGCCATTGAATTTGATGCCGCCGTTTTTACCAATCTGACGCAGGATCATCTCGACTATCATGGCACCATGGACGCGTATTTTGAGGCCAAGGCGGCATTGTTTGACAGCCTCTGCGGGCAGAAGCAAAAAAAGGGGCGGGCGATCATCAATGCGGATGATCGGTATGGGCATTTGTTGACGGAGAGAATTTCGAAGAAGCTGACAACGATCACCTTCGGGCTTGGCGTGCGGGCCGACTTTCGAGCGACGGACGTGCGTTTTGATTCCCATGGAAGCACGTTCCACCTGGCGGCGCGGGGGCGGACGTATCTGGTGAGGTTTCCCCTCATTGGAGCCTTCAACATTTACAATGCGTTGGCGGCCTTGGCGGCAAGTTTTGCCGTGGGCACGGAGTTGCGGGCGGCGGTCACCGCGTTGGCGTCAGCACCGCAGGTGCCCGGACGGTTGGAACGTGTGCCGGCAAAAAGAAACTTCCAAGTGTTTGTGGATTACGCCCACACCGATGATGCGTTGCGCAATGTGCTCCGCACTTTGCGGGAGTTGAACCCCGCGCGACTGATTGTGGTGGTGGGATGCGGGGGAGATCGTGACCGCGCCAAGCGACCACTCATGGCGGCTGTAAGCGAGAACCTGGCGGACTGGTGCATTTTTACCTCTGACAATCCCCGAAGCGAAGACCCGGACCGGATTCTTGCCGACATGAAAGCCGGGCTGCGCGGAACCAATCACGAATTGATTGCCGACCGCGAGGAGGCGATTGAGCGCGCTGTCGAGCTGGCTGAGGCGAGGGATATCATTCTGATTGCCGGGAAGGGCCATGAGACCTATCAGGAATTTGCCGATGGCCGGGTGCCATTTGATGATGTCAAAGTCGCCAAAAAAGTCATTGATTCGCGGCGCATCGAACTGGCGGAGGAGGAGAGGCTGTGAATTCTCTACCCTTGAATGAAATTGCCGCGATGTGCGGCGGCCAACCGCCCGAACATTCCGGCCAGAAAACCGTTCGCCGGATCACGAAGGATACCCGCACCTTGGTCCCGGGAGACCTTTACCTGGCTCTGCGTGGTGAGAATTTTGATGGGAATGCCTTTGTCAATCAAGCCGCAGCCAAAGGGGCGGCAGCCGCCATTTTGGATGATCCCGGTGCGCCCCGGCCTCCGGAGCTGCCTGTGATCCTTGTGGAGAACGGCCTCAAAGCCCTTCACCGACTGGCGGAAGCGTGGCGGGACCGACTGGCGCTCAAGGTCATCGGCATCACAGGAAGCAATGGCAAGACCACCACCAAAGAGTTCACGTCCGCCGTGCTTTCCACCCGCTATCGCACGGTCAAAACCGAGGGAAATCTCAACAATCATGTCGGCGTGCCGCTTTCCATCCTCGCGGCCGAGGTGGCCGATGGGGCGGCGGTGTGGGAAATTGGCATGAACCATGCCGGGGAGATTGCCCCTTTGGCGGCTTTGGTTCGACCGGACGTTGGCATCATCACCAACATCGGCGTGGCTCACATCGAATTTTTGGGATCGCGAGAAGCGATTGCCAAAGAAAAGCGTGCCTTGCTGGAGTCTCTCAGGCCCGGGGGGGTTGCGGTGATTCCCGACAGCGATGAGTTCTCCGATTATCTGGCTGCGGGAACGGTGGCCCGGGTGATCCGGGTCGGGGGTCCCCATTCCGAAATTCGTGCCGAGGATGTCCATGTGACCACCGAGGGAACCAGCTTTCGTATTCTGGCCGGCGGCGAGCAGGTTTCTGCCCGACTGCCTGTTCCCGGTCTCCACATGGTTTCCAACGCGCTACTTGCGGTGGGTGCCGGAATGGCCTGCGGTCTCTCCCTGGAGGAGTGCGCCGAAGGTTTGGAGCAATCACCCATCATCGGCGGACGTCTGGCAAAGAAGGTCATCCGGGGCGTCATCTTCCTCGATGACACCTACAATGCCAATCCCGATTCGATGGTCGCGGCCTTGGAAGTCCTGCAAAGTCTCAAGTGTGATGGGAAACGAATCGCCGTGCTCGGGTGTATGGGGGAACTGGGCCGTCATGCCGAGGAGGGATATTGCCGGGTGGGGTCCCACGCAGGCGCGGATCTCCTGATCACCGTCGGACCCGAAACTTTGCCCATGGCAACGGCCGCAAAAGGGCATTTTCCGGAAGTCAGGTCTTTTGATTCCACAGAGGAGGCCTCGGAGTTTCTGCGACAAGTGGCCGAAGAAAACGACATCGTGCTTGTCAAAGGCAGTCGCGCCGCACGCATGGAAACCGTCATCCATTCTTTCTAATGCTTTATTATCTCTACGACCTGAGCGAGTGGTGCCTGAAGCAGGGCTGGGACAATGATTTTGTGAAAGCCCTCAATGTGTTTTCCTATATCACGTTCCGGGGAATTTGTGCGGCGGCGACGTCGTTTTTGATCTCCATCATTTTTGGCAACTGGATTATTCGCAAACTCATTTCCCTGAAATTCGGCCAGCCCGTGCGCACCAAGGAAGAGGTCCATGCGCTGTTCGAATTGCACGGGTCCAAAAAAGGGACCCCAACGATGGGGGGCATTTTGATTATCGGGTCGATTGTTATTTCCGTCCTGCTTTGGGCCCGGCCGACCAACTCTTTTGTTTGGCTGGTGCTTTTCAGCACCTTGTTTTTGGGAGCCATCGGATTTTATGACGACTGGCTCAAGGTCTCCAAAAAAAGTTCGGCAGGAATCAGCAGCCGCCTCAAGTTCGGGCTTCAGTGTTTGTTGGCCTTGGTCTTCGCAGGATTTTTTCTGCTGAACCCTGATCCAAAAATCCGGGAAGCGGCCCAAAGTTTGTATGTGCCATTTTTCAAGGATCCTCTGATTTCTTCCACGACCTTCGGAACGCTCTTCGATGCCGCTTTTGTGATCCCATTTTTTGATTACCCGGTGTCTGTCCTTGTCACGGGCACCATGCTCTTCACATTTGTGTTCTACATAGTTGTGATAGTGGGCACCTCGAATGCTGTGAATCTGACCGATGGACTTGACGGGCTTGCGATTGGCTGCACGGCCACGGTGGCCAGTGCCTATGCGGCGTTGGCCTATCTTGTCGGAAATAGCAAAGCCGCCGCGTATTTGCAGGTGCCTTTTGTGCCCTTGTCGGGCGAACTGGCCATTGTGTGTTCGGCTTTGCTGGGGGCCTGCCTGGGATTTCTCTGGTGGAATGCGCATCCGGCAAGAGTTTTTATGGGTGACACGGGGTCCTTGGCGATTGGCGGAATGCTCGGGGCGGTGGCCATCTGCTGCAAGCAGGAGATTCTTTTGGTGATTGTGGGCGGGGTGTTTGTGATCGAGGCGATGTCGGTGATCTTGCAGGTCGCCAGCTTCAAGCTCACCGGCAAACGCATCATCAAAATGTCCCCCCTCCATCATCACTTTGAACTCAGCGGCTGGAAGGAAAACACGGTTATCGTCCGCTTTTGGATCATGTCCATCCTGTTTGCCCTTCTTGGCCTAGCAACCCTGAAACTCCGATGATTTATTCCGGCAAATCCGCAGTCGTGTTGGGGCTTGGTCACAGTGGCGAAGCGGCGGCAACCCTTCTCGTCGAAGAAGGTGCCCGCGTCACCGTGTGTGAAAGCCGGGAGTCCCCGGCGGCCTTGGAGAAAGCCGGTCTGTTGCGATCGTTGGGGGCGCGTGTGCTGTTTGGCAAAGAGGCCGAAGAGGACCCGATCGAATATGATGTCTGCGTGCTGAGCCCGGGCATTGATCCGGCGGTCCCTTTGGTGGCGAATGTGATTTCCAAAAATATTCCGGTTATTGGCGAGTTGGAACTTGCCTACGAAGAATGTCTTTGTCCGGTGATTGCCATCACGGGAACAAACGGAAAAACAACCACCACCGAACTCACGACGGCCATGCTTCAGGGAGCCGGGGTGCGAACCATGGCAAGTGGAAACATCGGCCTGCCTTTTGCTTCGGCGGTCCGACAGAGTGACGTGCTGGATGTCATGGTCCTGGAGGTCAGTTCCTTTCAGTTGGAAACGATCCGCAGCTTCCGTCCCCAAATCTCGGCCTGGCTGAACCTGAGCCCCAATCATTTGGACCGTTATCCCGGCGTGGAAGAATACCGCAAAGCCAAGTTACGGATCTTCAAGAATCAAACATCGGAAGACTACGCGGTGGTGAATGCCCTCTCCAAGCTGCCCGATTTGGCCGCGAAACGGATCACCTTTTCCGCTTATACGGAAGACGCGGATTTTACCTTGAGGGGAGCGGAGATTATTTTTGAAGGGAAGGTCTTGATTGATCAGCGGTCCACCCAGCTTCCCGGCGTTCACAATGCAGAAAACCTGATGGCTGCCTTTGGGATGGGATTGGCCTTCGGGCTTGAGCTTTCCAAACTTGCGGAGGCAATCGGCGATTATGCCCCTCCGGCTCATCGCTGTGAATTTGTGAGGGACCTGGACGGGGTGTGCTGGATCAATGACTCCAAGGCCACCAACTTGGATTCCGTCGAGAAAGCGATCCTGTCCCAAGACCGGCCAATTGTTCTGATTGCGGGCGGCAAAGACAAAGGCTTCGAGTTTGACCCCTTGCTCGCGTTGGTGCGCGAGAGGGTCAAGAGGGCGGTGTTGCTGGGAGAGATGCGGGAGCGGATCCAGAAGAGCTGGACAGGTGTCGATACCACTCTGGCGGGGTCCCTCGACGAGGCCGTAAAAACCGCGTCAAAGATTTCCGAAGCGGGGGACGTTGTGCTATTTTCGCCCGGCACCTCCTCGTTCGACATGTTTCGCAACTACGGAGAACGCGGTAACCTTTTCAAACAAGCCGTGATGAGTCTCACGCCCGAATCCCTTATCCAAAAAACCAAAAACCAGGAGTGACAATGAAAGCACGAAGAACCGTAAAAATGCCCTTGAAGCGGCCACCAACCCGGGGGCGTCCGGCGACCCCCAAGCTGCGCGCGCGCGCGGCCGAAGATGACCAGGATATTGAGGACTACGAAGGTGAAGCCGAGCCGAACATGCGGTTCTCGCACGCTCTGTTTGTGGTCTTGATTTTGCATGTCATTGCCGTGGCAGGCGTTTTTGCCTTCAACTCCATCAAGGCGAAACAAGTGTCACAACCCACAGCGACGCTGGAGGGTCCGCTTCCCACCGCCCCCTCCAAACCGGAAGCTGACGCTTCTCTCGTGAAGCAGGAAGCGGCCTCCCCCAAAAATGCCGATGGCACACACACCGTGGTGGCCGGTGAGACGCTGGGAAAAATTGCCGCCCAATACAAGACCACCGTGGAAGCCCTCGAGCAGGCCAATGGCATCACGTCCCGCTCCCTCATTCGCGTGGGGCAGGTCCTCACGGTGAAACCAAGCGCCTCTCCTGCCAAAGCG
>JBBECL010000382.1:0-1605 GCA_040881805.1 Terrimicrobiaceae bacterium
CAAGTGCCCGGTTTGCTTTCCGCTCTTCTCGGCATCCGTCTGCACGCGGCGTTCGAGATTTTTGATGTCTTCCTCGGGATCGAGTCTTGGCGTATTCATTTGAGGCGCTTCACATTTCCCGCACTTAACAGCGTGCGCATTTGGCTGATGGCGATTTCGTTGAGCTTTTGCAGGCGCTCCGGTGCGGGCAGGCCTTGGCGGATGAGGACGGAATTGAGGCTTTCCAGATTGGTGAGGACAACAAGTTGTTCAAGGGGCGCGTGGTCGCGAAGGTTGCCCTCGGCATCAGGATTGGCGTCGCGCCACTGGGCGGCGGTCTGGCCGAAGAGGGCGACGTTGAGGAGGTCCGCCTCGTCGGCATAAATGAAGCCCGCCTGCTTTTTGCTCACGGCAGGAGGGATGAGCGTCTCCTTAATCGCGTCGGTGTGGATGCGGTAATTGATCTTCGCAAGGGTGCGCTGAAGGTTCCAGCCCAGCTTGAGACGGTCGTTTTCGTCGTCCTTGAGGCGCTGGAACTCTTTGATGAGGTAGAGCTTGAACTCGACCGAAATCCACGCAGCGAATTCAAACGCGATGTCTTTGTGGGCGTAGGTCCCACCGTAACGTCCGGCGCTGGACCGGAGGCCGATGGCCCCCGTCTTTTCGATCCATTGCTTGGGGGTAAGGACAAAACTGTTGAGTCCAGTCTGGATTCTAATCCCGTCGAATTCGACGGGATTAAAACCAGAGTTATTGAGTCTTTCCCAGACGCCGAGAAACTCGACGGTGCTGCGACCGCGCAGCCAGTTGCGAATCACATCATCCGAGTGATCGGGGTTCTTAAGTTTCGCGATGTCAGTCAGGCAAATGAAGTCCTGATGGTCGTGGGAGAGTGCCTTGTTTTATAGATCCAGCTTCTCCAACAATTGCTCCACAGTCAGCCCGTGGTGGTTGGCGATGCGTTTAAGAATTCCGGAGAGGGTGCCGGTTTTGATTGGCTGATGGCTGGGCACGACCTCGTGGTTTTCTCCGTCCTGTTGGCTCGTGATACGGATGTGAGAGCCTTTCTGCCGGTCCACAACATACCCAAGAACCCGAAGCGCCTTGACAAGCTTTGGGCCGTTGACATTGCGGGGCAGCTTCACCGTGCGAAGACCTCATCCCTAACAAAATGAAGTCGGATGACGTGTGGCGCATTCATCGTGTCGTCGAAATAGCAATCGACGGCGTCTTTGACCATCAGGCGCAATTCTTCGATGGTTTCTCCTTGAGTATGGATTCCGTATCCCAAGGCCGAGGCGACGTAACCTCCGTCAATCTCGTCCTCTTGCACCTCGAAGATGATCTCACTCATATCCCCAACTTAAAATATTTTGATGACCAAGACAAGTCCCGCGGAGGAAGTAGGGTTGGATTTTCAGGAAATCCGGACAACTCGACCTGGCTTGAGGGTGAGAAGCGCCTCAAGAATCTTGGGAATCAATGGCCGGATATCCTCAAAAATCCGCTTTTGCGTCTTCCAAAAAGGCGAGAACCTGAGCCTTTTTCACAGTGGGAAAATCCTCAAGAAATTCATCAATCGTGTAGCCGCCTTCAAGGCAATCAAATCAAGCACGGCAAGTAGAA
>JBBECL010000383.1:0-9568 GCA_040881805.1 Terrimicrobiaceae bacterium
CACCTATGGACCGGCCCTTGCCCTGCAAAAGAAATTGGCCGACCCCACGCGCTTCAATCCGGCCCTCACGCCGCAATTCATCGCCAATGTGGAGGAAGTCAAACAATTGCTTCTCGAGGCCGAGGGATTCTACGCCTCCGGAAGACTGGATCTTGCGTTCAAACGCTACGAACAGGTTCTCAATATCGACAAATACAATATCGCCGCCCGCCGCGGCATGGAACGGGTGAATCTCGAACGTCAAAATTACGCAACAACAGCCTACAACGAATCCCGGGGCGACATGCTCCGTGAAGTCTCCAACGGGTGGGAGTTGCCCGTCAAACGCTTCGACACCCAAGCCTCCAGCATCATTGAGCAACCCGAAATTGACACCCGCGGCACCGCCGGGATCAATCGGAAACTGGATGAAATTATCATTCCCCGCATCGACTTCCGCGATGCCACCATCCGGGAAGCACTGGAATTTATCCGCCAACGGGCCGCCGCCCTTGACACCACCGAAACGGATCCCGCCCAGCGTGGTCTCAACCTTGTTCTCAAGCTGGCCCCCGGCTCCCCGGAAGAAGGGGTCCAAATCAATTTGTCACTCACCGATGTTCCCCTCCGGGCCGCCATCGAATACGTTGCCCGGGCTGCAAACATGAAGCCAAAAATCGAGCCCTTTGCCGTGGTGGTTGTTCCCGAGTCCGAACCCACGGACGTCCTCATCACCAAGGAATACAAAGTGGCCCCGGGCTTCATCAGCAACATGCCTGCCGGCGGCGGTGGCGGAACAATCGCCCCTCCGGGTGGCGGCGTGAGCGGGACGGCTCCCGGTTCCACCTCCAGCATCGCAGAACGCTCCGGGGCTCGCGAGTTCCTCGAATCCAATGGGGTCTCATTCCCCGTCGGAGCCAGTGCCATTTTCCTGCCAAGTTCCAGCAAACTCATCGCCAAAAACACCCAAGGCAATTTGGATATCATCGATGCCCTTGTGGAAACAACCGGCACCACGCCTCCAAGCCAAGTGGAAATCGAATCCAAGTTTTTGGAAGTCACACAAAATAATCTCGAGGAACTCGGGGTCGATTGGCTGGTCGGCCAGTTTGGCCTTCCCTTCGGCACTGGCGTTTATGGCGGTGGCGGAACTCAGGGTGGGGGAGGAGCTATCAACGCAAATTCTTTTCCGCTTCTCAACCCGGGAAACCAAGCCGTGCCCATCGGAGCATCCTCTGCCACGGCGGGTGCTATCACAGGAGGCAATCGCAGTGGAACCTCCGCGATCAGCGTGAATGCCGTTGATGCCCTGTTGTTCGCAACTCCCGTTGGGCCAGCTCCTGCAGCGCTGGCCATCGCAGGGGTCTTCACCAACCCTCAATTTCAAGTGGTCCTTCGCGCTCTCAGTCAGAACAAGGCCGTTGACTTGGTCAGCGCTCCCAAAGTGACCACCAAAAGCGGCCAGCGGGCCACCATCGAAATTATCAGGGAATTCCGCTACCCTTCAGAATATGATCTCCCTCAGACAACCTCGATCGCCGGTTCTGTGCTGACGCCGGTGGTGCCAACCACCCCCACAAGCTTCGAGACAAAAAACGTGGGCATCACGCTCGAAGTGGAGCCAACCGTGGGACCGGACAATTTCAGTATCGACCTCATCTTGGCCCCGCGTGTGGTGGAGTTTGAAGGTTTTATCAACTACGGAAGTCCCATTTCAACAGTGGCAACGGTGGTTGCTGACCCTTTCAGCATTCCCCCCATTCCAACCACCTCTGCGACCGTTCTTCTCACAGAAAACATCATCAACCGCCCCGTCTTCTCCACCAGAGAAGTCACCACAGAAGTGACGGTTTACGATGGACAAACAATCGTGCTGGGTGGCCTGATGCGTGAAGACATACAGAAGGTGCAGGACAAAGTGCCCATCCTTGGTGATATTCCCTTTGCAGGACGCCTTTTCCGCACAACCGCCGATCAGCACATCAAGCGCAACTTGATCATGTTCGTGACAGCCAGCCTCCTCGATCCGGCGGGACAACCGATCATCCAAGTGGACGAAGAAGCCCAAGAAATTGGTGTGCCAAACGCTGTGGGAATCTCCGAGGAGGCCATTGCCGGAGATCCTCTCACGATCCCCTTGCCACAATAATTCGAAAAAATCTTTTTGAACCGCACGATGAACATCACTTCCCAATCCCTCCACGGCATCTTGCCCACGGTCAACCAACACGGGTGTCCCTCTCAAGACATCAACCCGGGACCGCTGGCATCCCGCCGACATCTTTTCTCCTCTTCTCCGCTCCAGCCTGAAAAATGCTCTCCGTCCCAGACATCTCAAAGAAACTCCCGCCTGACATTCGTGCTACTGGTCTTGATCTGCACGGTCACCGGATTTGATCAAGCCGCAGCCCAAAACACAGCAGCGATCGCAGACCGGGAAATCGTCCGCCGCCAGGAAGGGGTTCTCATCGCCAACCAATTGGTCGTCAAAGGAGACCGCGCTTTTGACTCCAAAGATTACGAAACCGCCTACGTCAACTATCTGGATGCGCTGGAAAACGTGCCTGAAGGTTCTTCCACATCCACTGTGCGGGCTCCCATCGTGGCGAAATTCGTAAAAACCGCCCTGCTTTATGCCCAAGCCCTGATTGATGGTGGCCGCTACGCCGATGCCGAACGCGTGGCCAAAACAATCCTTCTTCCCCAATACGATCCGGAAAACCGTGCCGCCGTGCAGATCCTCTCCAACTTGGAACAGCCGGACCACTACAACAAAACGGTCACGCCACAATTCGCGGCCGACCGCGATCAAGTTCTGAAATTATTGGAAGAAGGCAAGGGCTTCTTTGCGGCAGGTCGCTTCGATCTGGCCATGAAACGTTATGAGCAGGTCCTCTTGATCGATCGTTACAATAACGCGGCCCGCATGGGGATGGAACAAGTGAACAAACAGCGTTCCACGTATGACGCCAATGCTTACAACGAAACGCGCAGCCGCCTCTTGTGGCTGGTCGATGAAGCCTGGGAACGCCCGATCAATCGCAACCTCTCGGCTCGTGCCACCGATTCGGCCATCGGGCTGCGTGGCGACGTGCGTGGCAATGAGGCTATCACGGCAAAACTTAATCGAATCATCATTCCGAAGATTGAACTTCGCGACACGACGGTTCGTGAAGCCGTTGATTTCCTCAAACAACGAAGCCGGGATCTGGACACCAGTACCGACGATCCTGCCCAAAGGCGCGGCGTCAACATCGTTCTGAAATTAAACCCCACAAGCTTGGCGGCTCCTGTTGATCCCAACGCCGTCTCACCGGACGGTGCCGTGGTGGCAGAAATCCCGGAAGCTGAACAAAGTGGCACCGCCGATACGCGGATCACGATGTCCCTGACCAATGTGCCTCTGGTCGAGGCCCTCCGCTACCTGACCGAGTTGGCGAAGCTGAAATACAAAATCGAACCATTCGCCGTATCCATTGTTCCGGTGACCGAAAACACCACCGATCTTGTGACCAAAGAGTATAAAGTGCCCCCTGGCTTTATTCCCTCCTCATCTGCTTCAGAAGATGGAGGGCCCATCGCAGGTCCCGGGGCCTCACTCACCGATGCCCGCATCCGCGGACGAACCAATGCCAAGGCCTATCTGGAATCCCAGCAGGTCCCGTTTCCTGAGGGATCTTTCGCACAATACGTGCCAGCGGGAAGCAAACTCGTTGTTCGCAATACCCCCGATGCTCTGGACTTGATCGATTATCTTGTTGATTCTTCCATGGGTGTCCAACCCACCCAGGTGGAAATTGAATCCCGGTTCCTCGAGGTGACACAAAATAATTTGGAGGAACTCGGGTTTGATTGGTTGCTCGGACCGCTGGCTATCGGCGGCGGGGTCTATGGAGCCGGCGGAACGGAAGGATTCGGAACAAACCTCGCTCCAACCAGTCCAGCCGCCACAACATTCCCATTCACGGCTGGAGGAACTCCCGTTGGACAAAACCCTGTCACGGGTGGACTGCGATCAGGTGCGGGAACGGGACCCAATGCCGCCGCCACAGCCAACAGCATCGATGCCTTGATCGCAGGAATCGCCCAGGGCGCAACGGTGGCTGCCCCAGGAATCTTTGGGATCTCTGGAATCTTCACCAACCCTCAATTCCAAGTTGTGATTCGGGCGCTCAGCCAAAAGAAAGGTGTCGATCTCATGACGGCCCCCAAAGTCACCACGAAAAGTGGTCGCAAAGCTGTCATGCGAGTGGTTCGGGAATTTCCCTACCCCACCGAGTTCAATCCGCCCGAGGCACCAGCGCTCCCCGAGGGTGATTCTACGATTGTGCTTGTTCCCGGCTCATTGGTCTCGGGTGGAATTGTGACACCAACGACTCCCACGCAATTCGAGGTGCGCAACATTGGTGTCACCTTGGAGGTGGAACCCATCATCGGCCCCGACAACTACACCATCGACCTCAACCTCTCACCGGAGGTCGTGGAATTTGATGGCTTTGTCAACTATGGAAGCCCGATTCTTGGAGCCGAATTCCAATTTCCAAACAATCTGGTTCCAATCGTCCTGACACCCAACGTCATCAACCAACCCATCTTCTCAACCCGCAAGGTCACGACCAGCGTCAGCATTTGGGATGGCCAAACGGTCGGGCTTGGGGGTTTGATCCGGGAAGATGTCCAAAAGACAGAGGACAAGGTTCCCCTCCTTGGGGATATCCCGATCGCGGGTCGATTGTTCCGGTCCAACGTGGACCAAAAAATCAAAAGAAACCTCCTGATTTTTGTGACAGCCCGCCTGATGGATGCCGAGGGGCGCCCGGTGCGGCAGGACGATGCCGACCAGGAAGAGATTGTGGAGCCGCTCGGCCTCCCGGCCGATCTCCCGCCTCCATCCTTCGAATCACGCGCCTTCGGCAAATAAAATCACCATCAATCCAAAACTTGATCGTCCTCTCAACACTTTGAAAAACATTCGGAAATCCTTCTTTTTGTTGCTTGCCGGACGACTCACCTTTTGTTAATAACTCTTACTCGTTGCATTAACCTCCACTTATTTTTATGGGCAAAATCCTTCTCTTTATCTCCCTGGCTGTAACATTCGCCACCGCAGTCCTCGGCTTCGTCAATAAAGGCACACTCGAAACAAAGGTCTCCGAATTGGACGTTGCCGCTCAAGGGGTTCAAACGGCCAATGTCGCTCTTGAAAAGGCCTCAACAGACCTCAAAAAGGCCAATGAGGATCTGGCCACCAGCACGGCCGAAAAAGAACAAGCCCTCGCGCAGGCTCAAAGTGCAAAAACAGCCGCTGACCAAGCCAAGTCGAAACTCACCGAGCTTGAAACCACGGTCTCAACCAAAGAAGGGGACATCGCGAAACTCACAGCCGACGTTGCTGCCAAGGAAGCGGAACTCACGCAGCTTCGCGCAAGTGCACCCACGGAATCCTCGGCGCCCTCGGCCGATGTCCAAGCCCAACTCCTCGAAAAAGAAACGTTGATCACCCAACTCCAAGGGAATCTTGACACAGCCAAAATCCAGTTGGCAGAGGCCCGCCAGAAAGATTCTGACCGCCAAGCCCTCAAAATGCGCGATGGTCTCCAAGGCCGCGTGCTGGCTGTGAACCAAGCCTGGAATTTTGTTGTGCTAAATCTCGGCGATAAAAATGGTGTGGTCGGCAATGCCGAACTCTTGGTCAAGCGAGGCAACAACCTCATCGGCAAGGTCCGCGTGACTTCCGTCGAACCCGCGACTTCCATCGCCGACATCGTCGTGAGCAGTATCCCCCAGGGAGTCTCGATTGTGCCAGGTGACAATGTGATCTTCCAAGCGGTTGGCGATCAGTAACAGCGATTGACCACCGCCATGCCCCGGCTCCTGATGATTCTTGCGGCCTCTGCTGTATTGGGTCTATCCGGGTGTGCCACCGACGAGGGCTACCGCACAGAACAAGATGCCGGCGGCACTCTGCCATGGAACCGTCCGGCCAGTTGGGAAGGCCCGGGAGCCCTCGGCTCTCAGATCAATCAGTTCAACCGCTAGAGCTTTTCGAGTAAGAGGTGGTTCGTCACGTGTGACCCAATAATTCATGGGACGAATTCTGGTCATTCGCGGAGGTGCCATCGGTGACTTTATCCTGACTCTGCCAGCGATCCGTCTGCTGCGGGAGGGATTTCCCACTTGCCATCTGGAAGTGATGGCCTACCGCCGGGTTCTGCCCCTGATTGAACGAAGGTTTTATGCCGACGCAGGTCGTTGCATCGAATATGGCCCCCTTGCCCGTTGTTTCAATCCCAAGGTTGCCATGGCGGAAGAGATGGCCGCCTACTTCCTCGCCTTTGATCAGATCGTGAGCTACCTCTATGATCCCGATCGGTTGTTTCACACATCCTTGGAGAGGGTAGGCGTCAAAAACTACCTCCCCATCTCCCCACATATCTCCCCCGGAAAGCACGCGGCCCATCACCTCGCAGAACCGTTGGCCAGTTTGGCCCTTTTTTTGGATGCCCCCCACGCGAAATTTCACCCCACGGAGGAGGATCAAGCTTCAGGGGATTGTCTCATCGCAGGGCTTTCCAAACGTTGGGTTGCGATCCACCCCGGCAGTGGCAGCTCAAAAAAGAACTGGCCCAGGGATCGCTGGGAGAATGTGATTCTCAAAACCCGAGAAGCCCGTGGTGCCAACGCCGTGGCCATCATTGGAGGGGAAGCGGATTCGGACACTCTCCAGCACCTTCGCTCAACCTTCGGGCCGTCTCTGCGTGTTTTCGAAAATCAGCCCCTCAATATTCTTGGAGCGGCGTTGTCCCGCTGCTCATTGTTTTTGGGACATGACAGCGGCATTTCCCACCTGGCGGTTGCCTCCGGTGCACCCAGTATTCTCCTTTTCGGTCCCACAGACCCCGACACGTGGGCACCCATCGGGGACCGTGTCCACATCGTTCGTGCGCCCGGAGGCTGCTTGGCGGCCATCGCGGTGGAGCAGTTTATGGAAGAAATCTCCAAAACCCAATGGTTCGATCCTGCATAAAATGCCATGCCATTTTCCCAAGTCCAGGGAGAATAAAAGTGGCTGGCAGGCCAGGGGGCATGGTCGCGCCGACCGTGGTGGTATGGAATTGCGCCAGCAGGTTGAAGCTTGCAGCAAGCGAGACCCACCATCCCCCCAGACCACCCCGCGTCATCTCTTGTCTCCAGATTCAGGTCAGCCTTGCCACAAGCCCGGTCAGATACGGCAGAAGCTGCTTTTTGCGTGAAACGATCCCATCCAGGCGCCAGATCTTCTCGCTGGCATCCGGGAAGTCAATGAGCCGTGCAAACTCGGCCGAGCCTTGCACGAGGAGCAAGGAGTTCTGCGTGTTGATGTCGGTGACGAGCATGGCCGCAAAGTCGTAACCTTTGGAGGCCCGGTAGGTTTCCAAGGCCGCGAGGAGCGCCTCCCGCTTTTCTTCAAAGTGCGAGAAGCTCAGTTCTTCGAGCTGGGACACACAAAAGCGATGGCCGCCCTCTTCGTATTCCTTGCAATCCGCCGTGACCGCCTGAATGGGGGTCATGGTCAGCAGTGGCGAGCCCACGGAAAAGATTTCCGAGGCCAGGGCGGTGGGATCAACACCCGCGATGCGGGAAAGCCGCACCATAAGCCCCCGATCAAAATCCGTGGTGGTGGGTGAGGTGAGGTTGAGGGTGTCCGAGAGCAGCCCACACATCAAAAGCCCGGCCACGTTGGGCGGAATGGGAATCCCCTCGCGCTCAAAACAATCGGCCACGATGGAACAGGTGGATCCCACGGGGCGGTTGAGAAAAAGAATGGGTTGTTGGGTGGGGGCGGCGCCAATGCGGTGATGGTCCAGAATCTCAACAATCGGCACATCGCCCGCTCCACTCACCGCTTGCGAGAGCTCGTTGTGGTCCACCAAGATCAATTGACGGGGCACCGGTTTCAAAAAATCGCTTTTGGAGAGGATTCCCACAAGGAGCCCATCATCGTCGAGAACCGGAAAAGCAAATTGGGCCGACATGGCCACCTGGGATCGGACCTCCGCAAGCGGAAGATCCGGAGGAAGCGACAAAAAATCATCACTGAGAAGGTCGCAAGCACTGACAGCACTCCTCGCCAAAAGGACGGTTGTCGCCGTGTCCCGGGAAGATCCCATCACCACGGTTCCGCGCTGTTTCGCAAGCTCCAAGAGGTCGGCTTCAATGCCAAGGCCGCCGCTGATCACCAAAGACCGGACTCCGGCCTCAATCGCCATGCGCTGGATATTTCGGCGGTCACCCACAATCAACACCGTGCGGTCCCGATCCAAAGACCCCAGGCGTTTCTGAAAGGAATCGGTCTGCATGGCCACCACCACCAGAACGTGATTTCGCACCTCCTGATCGGCATCCCCCGCCAACAGGGTGGCACCGAGGGTGCGGCGAATGGCTTCCAGCGAGGCGTGCACCTCCCGCGATTGTTCCACATTGCCAAGGGCCGGAAAAACATGACGGCTGATTTTGAAAGCCGAGATGAGCCCCAAACACCCCCCGCGCGCATCAATCACCGGCAGGCCGCGAAACCGTTGATCCCCCAATCTCCCGAAGGCTTCAAACACGGGTTCATCATGACGCGCATACACCACATCGGTTTCCATCACGTCGCCCACCCGGGGTCTGACATCGCTGACAAAATCAGGCGGCTCAAAACCAAAACGTCTCAGCGCGTAATCGATGCGCTCGTTGGTATTTCCACAGCGACCCGCGCGAGCGGACACCTGGCCCGTGAGCGTCTTGAACTCTGCATAGCCAATCGCGGAGCAAATCGCATCCATATCTGGATTTTTGTGGCCGATGATCAATGTTTGCATAAAAACTCTCCAGCATGGCAAGGTATGGCCGGATGGCAAGGCACGCATGAAACTTCTTATAAACTTCCTCACCCGGGCCTGTTGCCTGGCCGGGCTCCTTTTTGTCGCAACCACCTCCCAGGCGGAGACGCCCAAAGCCCCTTTGGATTCGCTCCTGAATCGCCCGGGAGTTTGGGATGCCACGTCCCAATCGTTGGAGGAGGAACTTGCCCCCATGGGATTCCGTTGGACATCGACGTCCAAGGATTCCCTCCGGGCCGCCCACCCCGGAATTTCCGTGACTGACAAGCAGGCCTATGAGGCCATCCTGAGATTTTCGGGCGATAAGCCGGAATCGATCACGGTGATTTTTTACAATCGCGGGGATGCCGGAGATTTGAGTCGCGATGCGTTTGAGGGGTTGTTGCAGGAAGTGACAACGAATTTGTCCGGGTTTTACGGATTCCAACCCACCGAGCGGGGGCGGGATCTCTCGGGCGCCGTGAGGGCCGATGGCGCTTTCTGGAAAAATGAGAACGTGTTGGGAACTCTCGAATGGAGCGCCACGAAGGAGTCCCGGGCCAGGGGCATCGCCTTCCGCGCGGAATTCATCCGACTGGTCGTGACTTCCCCCCAAGCCGCGGTAGCCCAAGTGGGTGCCACGCCCCCGCCTTCACTGAAGGAGGTTGTGAAATCGTTTTCCGGCAGGGACCAGATCGAGAGATCTCCCGATGGTGATGTTTTTCTCCCGAATATCCCCATGGTGG
>JBBECL010000384.1:0-9551 GCA_040881805.1 Terrimicrobiaceae bacterium
TTAAAAATCCAGCCTTCACCATAGGGGTCGGTGTTGAGAAGCGAGGGCGTGTCGGCCAGCGCCTGATTGCCCCCGATAATTTCGCCGGAGACCGGGGAATAGATATCGCTGGCGGCTTTGACCGATTCCACCACGGCAGCCACGCCTCCTGCTTTCACAACAAGTCCGGGTTTGGGTGGTTCCGCAAAAACAATGTCTGTGAGTTCCGCTTGGGCATGATCGGAGATGCCCACGGTGGCGGTGTCGCCCTCCACAAGAATCCATTCATGAGAGTCGGCGAATTTGAGATTGTCTGGGATGTTCATTTGGTTTTTTTGAAAAAAGGTTTTTTGATGACGTGAGCCGGATATTTTTGGCCCCGAACTTCAATATCCAATGATGCGTTTGGAATGGCGTGTTTGGTGGGAAGGTAGGCCATGGCAATCGAAGTGCCCAAGGCTGGGGAGAGCCCTCCGCTGGTGGTTTCGGCGAGGATTTCCCCGCCGATCATGACGGGATAATGGGAACGGATCGGGGGGGACTTTCCATCCACAACCAGGGCGCTCAGCTTGGTGGGAATGTCGGACTGTTTTTGTTGGAGCAAAACATCCCGGCCGGGGAAGGGGCCTTTTTCCAAATCCACAAAAAATCCGAGCCCGGCTTCGAGGGGGGTATGGTCCGGGGACAGATCGGAGCCGTTCAAGGGGTAGGCCATTTCGAGACGGAGAAGATCACGGGCTCCCAAACCGCAAGGCACGGCCCCTGCCAACAGCAGAGCATCCCACAGCCCGGCGGCATCCTTGTTCCGGAAGACGATCTCAAAGCCGACTTCCCCGGTGTAACCGGTGGTCGCCACCCAGAGCGCCTCCCCTCCCCGTTCCAGCTCCACCACGCGGTTGCGGCTTGGCGGCAAATCCCGGCCAAAACATTTGTGGAAGATGGCAGGGGCTTGAGGGCCTTGAACGGCCAGTGCCGAATACAGGCCGCTGAGGTTTTCAAAGGTGACCTCGTCGGCGATGTGATCCCGCATCCACTTCTCATCCTCGGGGATTTTGGACGCGTTTACGATCAGCAGAAATTCCATGTCCCGAACCCGGTAGACATAAAGGTCATCAATGACACCGCCCGAGTCGTTCAGAAGGAGCGAGTATTGGGCATGATTGATTTCCAGGTTGGCGATGCGGTTTGTGAGGAGGGATTCCAACCAATCGGCAGCTCCGGGTCCCTTGACAAAAAATTCCCCCATGTGAGAAATGTCAAAGACACCGCATGCCCCGCGCACCGCATGGTATTCCTCAAGAATTCCGCCGTATTGAACGGGCATGTTCCAGCCCGCGAAGTCCATCATCCGGGCTCCGGCTTGGATGTGCTTTTCAAGAAGTGATGTGGATTGACTCATGAATTTTTGGAGTCGAAGCTCAGGTAGGTGTAGGTGGTGAGGGCGCTCTCGTAATCATCGAGCAGGCGCATCCCCTCTTTGGGTTTCATCCGGTCGCTTTTGATGGCCGCATCAATTTGCGCTTTCATGCGTCTCGCCAACTCGTTGGTGTCCCATTGGGTGAGTGTCAACACCTGACCGATGGTGCTGCCGGGAAGGACCTCTTCGATGTAGTAGCCGCAGTCCTCATCTTCGTCGAGGTAGATGTGCATTTCGTTGACGCGGCCGAAGAGGTTATGAAGGTCACCCATGATATCTTGATAGGCTCCCACCAGGAAGAACCCGATATAATACGGCTGTCCGGCCTCCCAACGATGCAACGGAAGTGTTTCTTTCACGTCCTGCAGATCCACAAACTTGCTGATCTTGCCATCCGAGTCGCAGGTGATGTCCACCAAGGTCGCATTGCGGTCCGGGAACTCGTCCAGGCGATGAATGGGCATCACAGGGAACAATTGCCCCAGCGCCCAGTGATCGAGCAGGGATTGGAACACGGAGAAGTTGCAAAGAAATTGGTCGGCAAGGGCGATTTCAAGGTCCTTGACCTCTTCGGGCACATAACGCATGCCACGGAAATTTGTCACCACCTCAATGGCAATCCTCCAATAGACGGTTTCAATTTTTGCTTTCGCCCGGAGGTCGAGCAACCCGAGGTCAAACATCGATTGGGCGCGTTCGCGGATTTCCTGGGCATCATGCAAATTTTCCAGACGATTTTTTTTGCTGAGGTTGCCGGCGATTTCGATGATATCCGCGAGAAGTGGTGGATCGGAAGGATCGGCCTCCACGGGAGCTCCTTCGCGATTTTTCTCAATCGAGCCAAAGGTTTCCACCAGCAGGATGGAATGATGCGCCACAATGGCCCGACCACTCTCACTGACAATCGTGGGATGCGGGACCTCCTCGGAATCGCAAACTTCCATGATGCTGTAAACAATGTCCCTTGCGTATTCATTCAGGGAATAATTGGTGGAACTGTCGAAGGTGGTCCGTGAACCATCATAATCCACCCCCAACCCCCCACCCACGTCGATGTAGCCGAGGGCATGTCCCATTTTCTTGAGTTTGGCGTAAAAACGGGCCGCCTCCTTGGTCGCGCGTTTGATGGTCCCGATATCCGGCACCTGGGAGCCCACATGAAAATGCACCAACCGGAGGGTGTGCGAGAGACCGGCGGCCGTGAGCATGTCGCTTGCCTCCACCAAATCGGCGGTGGAGAGGCCAAACTTTGCATTTTCTCCCCCGCTGGTTGCCCACTTTCCAGCCCCCTTCGACAACAACCGCACACGCAAACCGATCTGCGGTTCGACGTTCATGATTCGGGCTTGTTCCAGGACATCGGCGAGTTCCTCCAATTTTTCGACCACCAGAATCACCGTTTTGCCAAGCTTGCGACCTGTGAGGGCCATTCGAATAAAAGCCGTGTCTTTGTAACCATTACAAATGATCAAGCTTTCGGGATCCGAGTGCACGGAAAGCGCGGCCATCAATTCCGGCTTGCTGCCCCCTTCAATACCAAAGTGCCATGGCTTGCCGGCGTCGATGATTTCCTCCACGACCTCCCTCAGTTGGTTGACCTTGATTGGAAAGACCCCGCGGTAAACGCCTTGGTAGCCCATTTCCTCGATGGCCGAGGCAAACGCTTTGTTGATCGTCTCGACCCGGTCTCTCAGCAGATCGTGGAATCGCACCGTGAGAGGGAATGCCAGATTTCTCTCCCTGGCCTCGGCCACAATTTCCATGAGGTCGATTTTTTCGCCACCCGATCCCCGGGGATACACACACAAATTCCCCTTTTTGTTGATGGCAAAATACCCCGCACCCCAGCGGTCCACATTGTAAAGGGCTGTCGCCTCCTCGCGGTCAAAGGGCATGGGAGAAACAAAATGCCGGGAACAAAACGCCGTCCCGCGGGAGTTGAGCAACCGCACGGGCATTGCGGAGCTGAAGGTGGTGTGTCAACATGAGGCGCAAACATTATCTCTCCATTCAAAAATTTCCATGCGAATTCTTTACTTTGATTGTTTTTCTGGGATTGCGGGAGATATGGCCGTGGGCGCCCTCCGTGACCTCGGGGTTGCTGAGTCGGTTTTTTTGGAAGCCCTGAAGTCTCTCCAGCTGCCGGAAGAAATTCATACCCACTTTGAACGAGGAGAGCGCCAGGGCATTTCCGGCTGGAAGTTTCATGTCCGCGAGCACTCGCATGCCTCGCCGGAGAATGCCACTCCTGCAACCGGAGGGACGATTGTCTACCGGCCAATCTCCAGTCACAAACACCCACTCGGGGGGCATCACCATCATGACGACCACCACCCGCATGTGCATGGTCGCACGTATGCGCAAATCAAGACCCTTCTTGCAGAGAGTGGGCTTTCGGAAGGCGTCAAACAGCGGGCTCAGTCGATCTTTCATAGGATTGCCATCGCCGAAGGAAAAATCCATGGGGTCCCAGCCGAGGAGGTCGGTTTTCACGAGGTGGGGGCTGCGGACTCCATTGCGGACATCGTTGCCACCTGCGCAGGTTTGGAGAGCCTTGGGGTGGAGCGCGTGATGGCATCCGCTCTTGTCGAAGGCAGTGGATGGGTTCACTGCGCCCATGGGAAGTTTCCCCTCCCCGCCCCTGCCACCCTTGCCATTCTGGAAGGAATCCCCCTCCGACAAGTCGCAGAAGAAACCGAATTTATCACTCCCACCGGCGCGGCCATCCTGGCTGATTATGCCTTGGAGTACGGCCCGATGCCCGCCATGCGCGTCAAAGCAATCGGTTATGGTCTCGGAACCCGCAAGACCCCTCCCCGTCCGAATGTCCTGAGGGCTGTGCTCGGAGACAGGGAGGACGCCCGGGAAAATGATTCCGTTGAAGTCATTGAAACCAATCTTGATGACATCACCCCGGAACTCCTCGCAGCCGCCACGGAAAGCCTCCTCACTCAGGGAGCCCTCGATGTCTCGGTGACACCGGTTTATATGAAAAAAAACCGGCCCGGCCACCTTCTCACGGTCATCGCCACCGAGGGAGATGCAGGCCGTCTCGCAGAAATCGTTCTCAGGGAAACAACCTCTTTTGGGGTGAGGATTCACTCAGCACGCCGCAAAACCCTCCAACGGGAATTCGTCACCGTCACAACTCCCCATGGCAACATCCAAATCAAGCTGGGAAAAATGGATGGCAAAATCATCCATGCCACTCCGGAATTCTCATCCTGCAAATCAGTGGCCAACGCCACAGGCATTTCCGTGCAGACGGTTTTCCGCGCCGCATCAGCTTGCACCACCGATCTGTTGGATTAAGCCAATTCTGTTCACTTTCTTCGAACTTCCAGCAAGAGAGAATCGTTTGCAGGGAAATATCCGTCCACGTGACGGACTGATCTTGACCAGCAGGCTCTAAGTTGACATTTTACCATCATGGTAAAAACGCAAGTTCAAATTCCCGATCACCTTTTCAAGGAGGCAAAACTGGTTGCCGAAGAAAGCGAAATGAGTTTTGCGAATGTGGTGAGACTGGGGCTGGAGATGGTTGTCCGAGCCCGCCCCACTGGCCGGAAACCGGCGCACGCGTGGCGGGTCCCAAAAGGCAAAGCGATGGGGAGGCCAATGCTTCCCGAAGAGCAATGGACGGAGGCCGCTCATGAAAATTAGTTTTGATACAAATATTGCTGTTTATGCCTGCAACGAAAGCAGCGTGGAACATGAGAAAGCCGTCAACTTTTTGAACTCACTGGCGCTGAGACACGATGTCGCTGTTTCGGAATTCATGCTGGTTGAGCTCTATTTAAAATTGCGGAACAACAAAATATTCCAGAACCCAATGACACCGTCCGAGGCGGTTGATGTGTGCCAAGGGTATCGGTCCAATGCGAGTTGGGAACTGGTCAATGAGTGCCCCGAGATGGATGAGCTTTGGAAACAGGCCTCCAAAAAAAACTTTGCCATCCGGCGAGTCATTGATTTGCGCCTGGGGTTGTCGTTGGTCGCATTTGGTGTCACGGATTTTGCCACGACGAATACGAAAGATTTTCAGAATACGGGATTCGCCAAGGTGTGGAACCCGCTTGAGTAATCAGATGCCATGCGCTGTCCTCTTCTGCTCTTGATAATGAGCCTTGCCTCATGCCTCGGCGATGGGGGCGTTCTTATTGGCAAAGAAGATTGGGGCACCTTGAAGGCATCGGTATTCGGCTCCCCTGCTCCGCTTCGCGCCGGGCCGGCCGATATCAGCCTTTTGCTGCAAGCTGATGGAAAACCCGCACTCACAGCCAATGTGTCCTTTCGTTGGACATCCTTAAGCGAGGGGAAAGAATGGCTGCCTCCTTGCTGCAGCATGACGTCAGATCAGGAGGTGCTTCCTGCCGTCCTTGGCCACTCCGGCAACCGACTCCTCTACTCCGCCATGCTCCCCATCAAATCCTCGGGTGACGGTCGATTGGACATTCAAGTCGAGTATGATGGACAAACCCACCACGCCAGCTTTGAACTCTCCGCCGCGCCTCCTCCGGCTCCCACAACCCGGTATTGGCCATGGCTCGCGATGACGCCGCTGGCCATTCTCGGATTCGTAATTCATCAAAAGATTTCCCGCAGGACTTGAACTTCTAGCGTCAACCCGCTTTGCTGGTTGGTTCTCATGGCCAAAGACGAACAAAGCAACCGTATGGAAAAACTCGTGAGCCTGTGCAAGCGGCGCGGGTTCATTTTTCAATCTTCAGAAATTTATGGAGGAATCAACGGGTTCTGGGATTACGGCCCACTTGGAGCGGAACTGAAGCGTAATCTGCGCGACACCTGGTGGAAGGCGGTGATCCGTCAGCGCGATGATGTGGTGGCCTTGGATGCGAGCATTATCCTTCATCCCGCGGTTTGGAAGGCCAGCGGCCATGTGGACACATTCAGCGATCCCATGTCCGATTGTCTGCTCACCAAATCCCGGTTCCGCTCGGACCAAATCGAGCCGCAATCGGGAACAGTCGTTTGGTTCAGCGGGGCAAAATCGGCAACCACCGGTCATGCACCCGAGCGCCCCTTCGCGGTCTTGCTCAAAAAGAACGAAAACATCGAACGCGCCCGCAAATTGGCACGGGAGTATTATGCCGAAGGGTCGGTTGACAAGACCACCGGGGATTGGGTGAATTTGGAATTGCTCGGCGAGCGCCAGGAGGAGGTTGTCAATTCCACACGATTCAACCCAGCCAACGGCGCTCTGCTCACCGAGCCGAGACCGTTCAATCTGATGCTGAAAACCCACACCGGGCCGGTCGAGAGCGCTGACAATGTCGCTTACCTCCGCCCGGAAACCGCCCAAGCCATCTTCGCCCAATTCAAAAATGTGGTGGATTCGACGCGGGTGAAGGTGCCGTTCGGGATTGCCCAAATCGGCAAGGCTTTCCGAAATGAAATCACACCGCGCAATTTCATTTTCCGTTCCCGTGAGTTCGAGCAAATGGAACTCGAATTTTTTATCCGTCCCGATGAAGCGATTGAATTGCTGTATGGCAGCGTCAAGCAGTGGGAAGAAGGCGCCGACCTTGCCACCCCGCAGCCGAACTGGGGCTGGGAGATGTGGCACCGCTACTGGGTCGCGGAACGCACGGCGTATTATGCCGGTATTGGCCTTGCTCCCGAGGTGCTCGATTATTATTGGCAAAAGCCCGAAGACCTCGCCCACTACGCCCGCGCCACGGTGGATATCCTTTTCAAATTCGCCTTCGGCACGGAGGAGCTTGAAGGCATCGCCGCCCGCGGAGATTTCGACCTGAAGCAACACCAAAAACACAGCGGCAAACCGCTGGAGGTTTTTGATGAGGAATTAAAAGCCGCGGCCGCCACGCTCTCCGAGGATCAGCGCCAGGCGTTTATCCAGAGGACGTTCGAGAATCGCTCCAAACAGGAGACAACCCACGAGGAGATTTCCGCCTACTGCCAGAATTTGTTCAAAGGAAATTACCTCCCCCACGTCATCGAACCCTCCGCGGGATTGGACCGGCTGGCTCTTGCCATCCTCTCCGCCGCCTATGACGAAGAAACGGTCGCCGGCGATGGTGGCAAATCGGAAACCCGCACGGTCCTGCATTTTCATCCCCGCGTCGCCCCCATCAAATGCGCCGTGCTTCCCTTGCTGAAAAACAAACCGGCCCTCGTGGAAAAAGCCCGCGAGATCGTTCAATCCCTGCGATCCCGGATGAATGTGTTTTATGATGAGTCCGGAGCCATCGGACGACGGTATCGGCGTCAGGATGAAGCTGGAACGCCTTTCTGCGTGACCGTGGACTTTGACACCATCGGTGAGAATGGCCCCGAAAACGAAGGCACGGTGACCCTTCGACACAGGGATTCGATGAAGCAGGAACGCATCCCGATCTCAGCCCTCAAAGCTTACCTTTTGGAGGCCACCCAATAGAGGAGATCAGGCCCAGGTGCTGACTTCGTTGAAATCTTTTCCCGTGGAGATGGCGTAAGCGCGAAATTCGGGCTCATGCGAAATCAGCACGGCGCGGATCACCGAAGAATCATCAGCATACCCTTTCCCCGGCACGGAGTCGGGAATGATGTCCACATCGCTGAGGAGATAACCAAGGGCAAAGACTGCCTCGGCCACCGCAGGCAGGTCATTCGAGTTGTAGGCTCCATCGATCACATCTTCCGCGTAGCTGGCCAAAAAATAAACCTGTTCGCGCAAGTGGGGGTATTCGGGGGCATCGATGGTCTCGGCCTTGGCTTTTGAAAGGGGAAGTTTCGGATGGAAGTCATGCAGTGCTCCAGCCGTGATACGCTGACCTCCCCGCAGGACAAATTCGTGAATGCCGTTCATAGACCCATCGTTCTATCCGGTTTCCCAGCCGCCCGGCAAGGGGGTCTTCAATTTATTTTTCGACTCTGGTTTGTCATTTGACAACTCCCTGATTCCTGCCTGCCTCTCCTGAAATCCGGGACATGATGACATCAAGGCTTGAGGTCAGAAATGATCTCCGCAGCCATCCAAATATTCGAGAACAGCAGGGTTTTGATCCTACGGATTGAGTCTCTTGCCAGAGTCATTCGGGTTTTGTGCCGGACGCTTTGCGCTTGCCTCCCCGCGCGGCCATGTGAATGTTGATTTCCTGTGATTGATCTTTCGTCTCTTCATTCCGCCTTGCGTCAGCGTGTGGAAATTGTGGCTGATCACAACTTCCGCGAACGAGACCCGTCCGGCCACTTGGAAGCCATCAAAGCCGCCGCGGCGCATCTGGATGCCATTATCGCGGGTCTTCCCCGGGACATTGACCCCAACCTTCGTCATTACTTGGAGCGTCAGAGTTATTTGAAGGCGATTGCCTGGCTGGAGGAAAGCCGAACCCACCAATGACCCAGACTTCGCATCCCACAATCGCCCTTGGCGTCAATATCGATCATGTGGCCACCCTTCGTCAGGCCCGCTATCGGGAAGCTCCGGACTCGGAAAATGCCGAGCCCTCGCCGATTGAGGCGGCAAGGATTGCCGAGCGCGCAGGGGCGGATGGCATCACCGCTCATTTGCGGATGGATCGCCGTCATATTCAGGATACCGACATTTTTGCGCTGAAAGCCACCGTTCGCACCAAGCTGAACCTGGAATTGGGAAACACGCCGGAGATTTTGCAGATTGTGCTTTCCGTCAAGCCCGAGGATGTGTGTTTGGTGCCCGAGAGCCGGGAAGAAGTGAGCACCGAAGGCGGGCTGGATGTGGCCGGTCAGTTGGAGGCGTTGAAACCCACCGTGGCCACGTTGCAAGAGGCCGGGATTCGGGTGAGTCTTTTTGTGGACCCCGATGACCGGCAGATTGCTGCTTCCGCCGCATTGGGTGTGGAGTTTGTCGAGCTGCACACGGGGGCTTTTGCCAATGCTGTGGGGGCGGAAAAAGACAGGGAGTTGAAGCGCTTGATCGATGGGTCCGCACAGGCCCATGCCATGGGAATCGCGGTGAATGCGGGTCATGGTCTGAACACCAAAAATGTGCGTGCGATGTTGGAGCTTCCACATCTGGTGGAACTGAATATTGGACATAGCATCATTTCGCGTGCGGTGAGCGTTGGGCTGGAGGCAGCCGTGCGGGAGATGAAGACCCTGTTGTGCCGATGAGTTCCTTCGAGGACTTCCTCCAATCGCAACTTGATAGCAT
>JBBECL010000385.1:0-1581 GCA_040881805.1 Terrimicrobiaceae bacterium
TCAGAAAAAACTCTTTGGCTGTCAGGCGCTCGTCATCGGTCAGAGCCGCCGTGAGGGCCGGCTTCCCCGCATCCATGTGCGGCAACAATTTTTCGGCCACCGCAATCTCCGCCTTGGCCGTTTTATCGCCCGCACGCGCCGATTTTTGCAGTCGCTCGCAGCGCTTCTTGAGGGAGGCCATATCCGCAAGAATCAGTTCGGTCGCCACCACCTCAATGTCACGCACCGGATCCACGGAGCCCGCCACATGATGAATGTCGCTGCTCTCAAAACAACGAACCACCTGGACAATGGCGTCCACTTCCCGGATGTGGCTCAGAAATTGATTCCCCAACCCCTCCCCTTCGCTGGCCCCCTTCACCAAACCCGCGATATCCACAAACTCGATCGCCGCAGGAATGATTTTCTCGGATTTCGAAATTTCCGCCAGCGCCTGAAGCCTCAAGTCCGGGACATTCACAACCCCGGTGTTCGGCTCAATCGTACAAAACGGAAAATTGGCAGCCTGCGCTTTCCGGGTGCGGGTGACCGCATTAAACAAGGTGGACTTGCCCACATTTGGCAGTCCGACAATTCCAGCTTTCAACATAGACGGTAAACGCTATATGCCCGACCCCAAGGAAAGCAAGCTGCGGGTGAAAAGGAACGCTGAAGAAAAGACACGCGTGACAAATGACAATTGTGCAGTAGTATATTTTCTAATGGAAGCCATCGAGACACCCGCCGTGGAGGAACTGATCCGGAAGATTGGTATGGGAGACCGCGCCAGCTTTGAGGAATTTTATACCCGCTTCTCGGGGTTGATTTACTCAACGTCTCTACGCGTGCTGGCCAATGAAACCGATGCCCAGGATGTGGCGCAGGAAGTCATGTTTATGATTTGGGAAAAAGCTCCCATGTATGACCCTGCCCGAGGAAAACCTCTGACGTGGGCGATCACCATGACACGCAACAAGTCGATCGACCGCTTGCGCTCTTTGCAGCGCCGTTACCGGCTTCACGATGACGTACAGAATGAAAATGCCAGCAATGACATTTCCGCGAGCCGCGAACCGTTTGAGGATCTTGATTCCTCCGAAAAGGGCAAAATTCTTCGCACAGCCGTCCTCAAGCTCAGCAAGGAGCAGCGGGAGGCGATTGAAATGGCCTATTTCTCCGGCCTGACCCAGCAGGAAATTGCCGCAAAGCTGCGGGAGCCCCTCGGCACCGTCAAGGCCCGCATCCGCCGGGGAATGATGCGCCTCAAAAAAATTATCGGGGCCGCCGTTTAAAGACTCGATCTTTTTTTTCCGTCAGGAACCATCAGGCCACCCGCAGGGACAAACAGCGCCCGCGCGGGTTTTCCTCCGCAGGAGACTTGGACCGCTTGGAGGCAGGCTAGGATTCCTTTCCGCGCCGCAATAGGACAGTGATTTTTTTTGTGCAAATTGATTGCATTATTAATGCGGTCGCTTTATTGCAACTGACTTGCCTTATGAAAAAAACCTTCGCACCTCTTCTTGTCGCATTCCTTTTTGCCACAGTGCCGGTGATGGCGCACGGACCCGGTCACAGTCATGGTTCCCGTGAAAACCAAACGGA
>JBBECL010000386.1:0-4438 GCA_040881805.1 Terrimicrobiaceae bacterium
TCATCTCTTTTCCTCTTTCCCATGCCTCGCCCCCAGAGAGGTCAGGATGTCTGAAGATACGCAACGTGGTGCACAGTAACCCCAAGATCCGCGGCCTGTCCATGAAAAAAAACAAGTATTTTTCAGGTATTCGAGGCGCTCCTTGGCACCTGTTGCGTGGGGATCTCACCCTCCGGGATTTCCGTCCGACTCTTTGAGCAGCTGACGCTCGACGTCATTGGGGGAGCCGGTGCCGCGGGCGAGGAGGTGGTAGGCGAGGTCGACGAGGTAGATGGTGAGGAGGGTTGCGATGAGGACACCGCCAAGGACAACGACGCCGATGACGAGGCGTGTCTCTGCGCCGGCCCCGAAAGAGAAAATGAGGGGGATGGAGCTGGCGGCGGTGGTGATACCGGTCATGGCAATCGGCCGCAACCGAACGCGGGAGGCTTCGATGAGGGCTTCGTCGAAGGATTTTCCCTCATCGCGGAGTTGGTTGGCGAATTCCACGATGAGGATGCCATTTTTTGCGGCGATGCCGACGAGGATGATGAGTCCGATCTGGCTGTAGATGTTGAGGGTGTTGCCGGTGAGGTAAAGGCCGAGGAGGCCGCCACCGATGGCAAGGGGAACCGTGAGAAGGATGATGAAAGGATGGACATAACTTTCGAACTGGGCTGCGAGGACAAGGAACACCACAACAAGACCCAGAAGAAAAACAAACACAATAGAACCGCCGGAACGGGCAAAGTCGCGGGATTGGCCCTTGTAATCCACGACGGCGGTTGCCGGGAGATGCTCTTTGACGAGGCCATTCAGGTGGTCCAACGCCGTTCCCAGAGCAAACCCATCCGCCAGATTGGCCTCAATCGTGAGGGAACGAACCCGATTGTAGCGGTTGAGGGTGGTGGAGTCGGCGAATTCGCTCAGGCTCACGACATTGGAGAGGGGGATCAGCTCGTTGGTGCGGGAGGACCGGACGTAGATATTTTCCAGGCTGGCAGGGGTGCGCTGACGGTCCCGCTCGCCTTCGAGGATCACGTCATATTCCTCGCCGCGGTCGAGGTAGGTTGTGACGCGGCGGGATCCCAGCATGGTTTCCAAAGTGCGGCCGATGTTACCGACGGTGACCCCAAGTTCGGCGGCACGGTCATAGTCGATGGTGACTTGGATTTGAGGTTTGGTCTCCTTGTAATCCCAGTCGATTCCTTCAAATCCGGGGTTGTTTTCTTCGATTTTGGCGAGGAGAATGTCCCGCCATTCGGCCAGTTCTTCGTAGGATCCTCCGCCGATCACAAATTGCACGGGTTTTGCGATCCGTGCGCCGAATCCCTGGCGCATGACAGGAAAAGCGGTGACGCCGGGCAGGTCGGCAAGTTTGGCGCGAACTTCCGGCATGATCTCCCAGGCGCTACGGCGTTTGGCCCAGTCAGCGAGCACAAAAACGACGATCCCCGAGTTGAAATTCGCGAGGTTGCCGAAGGTGCGAGGGGCACGGACAAGGAGGCGCTCGGCCTCGCCGGACTCAATGTAGGGCATGAGCCGCTTTTCGACCTCATTCATGTAATCCTCCATATAGGAGTAGGAGGCTCCCTCGGGTCCGTTGATGAGCACAAAAAAGGCTCCACGATCTTCGCGTGGCGTGTATTCCGAGGGAATCTGGGTGTAGAGCCAGCCGGATGCCGCGACAAGAATCAGGAAAAGGGCGATGGAAACAACACGCTGCCGCAAAACGGCCTTCAGAGAACGAAGGTATCCGGATTGGATCACGTGAAAGATCTTGTCCACAAACGCGGTGATGCGATTCGACCCCGTCTTGGGCAGCAGAACTTTGCTGGCCACCATGGGGGACAAGCTGAGGGCCATCAGACTGGAAAAAGCCACCGCAGCCGAGATCGTGAGGGCAAACTCCGAGAACAAGCGCCCGAGATCCCCCTCCAAAAAGGCGATGGGCACAAACACGGAGATCAAGACCAGCGTGGTGGCAATCACGGCAAAGGCCACCTGACGTGTGCCACGATAGGCGGCGACCAGCGGTGTTTCGCCTTCTTCGGTCATTCGACGGAAAATGTTTTCGAGGACCACGATGGCATCATCGACGACTATCCCGATGGCGAGGACCAGAGCCAGGAGGGTGAGGATGTTGACCGAAAACCCGAGGATGTTGAGCGCAATGAACGTGGCAATCAGAGAGACCGGAACCGTGACGGCCGGCACCAACGTGGCGCGGGCACTGCCCAGAAAGAGGTAAATGACGAGGATGACCAAGCCGATGGCAATAAACAGCGTGGAATACACTTCCCGGATGGCCCCTTCGATAAACACCGAAGTGTCGTAGCTGAATTTGATCTCCATGCCTTCCGGGAGGGTGGGATTGATGATTTTGGCCTCGGCTTTGGCGGCGCGGGCCACATCGATCGTGTTGGCGGTGGACTGTTTGATGATGCCGAGTCCGATCATGGGTTCCCCGTTTCCACGGAAGAAGGTCCGGGTTTCTGCGGGGGCTTTTTCGACGCGGGCCACATCGGCCAACCGAACCAAATACCCCCCGTCGCCCCGATCAAGGACCAGCTTGGCAAAGTCTTCGGGGGTTTGGAAGCTGCGTTGGGTGCGGACCGTGAACTGGCGGGTGTCTGACTCGATGCTTCCGCCGGGGAGTTCGATGTTTTCCGCACGCAGGGCATTTTCCACATCGGCGGCCGTGAGATTGCGGGCCGCCAGCGCCTGGCGGTCCAGCCAAATGCGCATCGAGTAGGTTTGGGCGCCGCCGACTTGGACGCGGGCGACCCCATTCAGGACAGAGAACCTGTCCACCAAGTAGCGGCGGGCGTAGTCGGTGAGCTCCGGCACCGTCAGGTCGGGCCCGGCAAGATTCAGCCAGAGAATGACATCATCATTGGTATCCACCTTCTGAATTTCTGGCGGGTCGGCTTCCTCCGGCAAGTTGTCCAACACGCCGGCCACGCGGTCACGGATATCATTCGCGGCAGCGTCCACATCCCGACCGACCTTGAAGGAGACAGAAATGGAGGAGCGACCGTCCTCGCTGCTGGACTCGATGTAGTCGATGCCTTCGACCCCGGCGATGCGTTGCTCGATAATTTCTGTGATGCGGGTGTCAACCACATTGGCAGAGGCGCCCGGGTAATCGGTTTCAATAGAGACAACCGGCGGATCAATGTCTGGAAATTCCCGCAGCGGCAGGCGGAAAAATGACAACAACCCGAAGGCCATCAGGAGGAGCGCAAGGACCGATGCAAAAACCGGTCGTTTGATCGAAACATCGGAGAGCAACATCAGTTCAAACTGGCGGGGACCGGGGCGACTTGTTCGGTATCAGGTTCGTCTTTCTTCAGAGTCACATTCAGCGCGGTGCCCTCGGCGAGTTTGAAGCCGCCATGGGTCACGACTTGCTCCCCCGCTTCAAGTCCCCCGGTGATTTCCACTTCGCCCTGCCGACGACTGCCTGTGGTGACTTCTCGGCGCTCCGCAAAAAGCTTGGAGGGATCGGTCGGAGAGGGGGCCGCGACCATCACAAAACTTCTGCGGCCCGAGGGAAGCAGTGCCCCTTCCGGCACAAGCACGGTGTCGCGCGGGTTGCTGAAAAATTCCACCGTCATGAGAAGCCCCGGCTTCAGCAGGCGCTCGGGATTTGGCAACTCGGCGCGGACGATCACGGTTCGGGTCACAGGGTCAATCCGACTGGAAAGACTGCGCACGTTCCCCCGGAACGTTTTGCTCCCGAAGCCTGCCGTTTTGGCTTCGATTTCTTGTCCGATCGCGATGACCGGCAAAAAGGAACTTGGGATCGAAAAATCCAAGAGCATCGTCGAATCATCATCAACGGTCGTGATCAAATCACCGGGTCGGACCAAGGCCCCGACACTGATATTCCGCAGTCCCACGATGCCATCGAATGGTGCTTTGACGACGAGGTTGGCCAGAACGGATTCGATGGCCCCCTGCCGGGCCGAGGCGGTTTCAAAGTTTCGCCGGGATTCATCCAGAGCGGAAACGGAAGAGGCCCCACGCTGGGCCAACTGTGTGGCCCGGTCGTATTGCAGACGCGCCTCATTGGTTGTGGCCACGGCTTCGGTGAGTTGGGCTTCCTCTTCCGTGGACGAAAGTTTGACCAGAACCTGACCCTTCTGAACCCGAACCCCGTCTTCAAATCCCAGAAAGGTCACGCGTTCGGTCACCGTGGCGGTGAGATCCACCGATTCATTGGCCCGTAAAGTTCCCAGTGCCTCCACACGATCTGCAAAAGGCACTTTTTTTGCTTTGGCTACAATCACGGCCATGGGCTTGCCCCCTCCACCGGGTTGGCCAAAGGAGGGCTCTGGCACAAGGAGGACGAGCACCGCTATAAAAACTTTGAGAAAATAAATACGTCGAGTCATAAGAAACATGGAAAGGACAAACACCTCGCGGCCCCGGGGCCAGCAGGGTCATCTCATTT
>JBBECL010000386.1:4448-9509 GCA_040881805.1 Terrimicrobiaceae bacterium
ATATCTTTGAGAAAATAAATACGTCGACTCTTGAGAAACGTGGGCCGTCGAGAATGAGACGAGAAAACAGAGCCCAACATATGACCAAAACCACCCACCCGCCACCGAAAGTCTCTCCAACCCGGAAATTTGTTGGAGCCAAAACCTCTGCACTGCGGATGTCCGGTGTGATGAAATACAGGGGCAGGACAAACACCTCGCGGCCCCGGGGCCAGCAGGGTCATCTCATTTTTACCCCACACTCAGGCGACGGAAGATCCACCGCAGCATCCATCGCGGTATCCTTCCTGAAGATAAACCGCGTATTCGGCCCCGCCGCGCCCGGCAATGGCCACTTTGAAGGCCTCGCGCTCGGGCACAGTCATGGGAGTTTTTGCGGAAGCCAGGGCCGCTTGATCGATGAACGGATATTTTTCCATCCCGATGAGATGGGTGCAAACCTGCGGGTAGCTGAGGCTGTAGCGGAGCACACTTTCGGGATTCACGAGACCGTGCAAATGCGCGCGCCGACTGCCCCCAAAACCCTTCATGCCAATCACCGCCACGTTGCGTTTGACGAGTTCGGGCATGACAATCTCCTCAAATTTTCGCGAGCTGAGGGCTCCCAGAGCTGAGACCGGCATGAGCGAGGCGTCAAACTCGTAACCTCCGCGCAGAATTTTGAGGTGGGCTTCCGGGTCGGTGTGGCCGGTGAAGCCGGTGTAGCGGATTTTCCCCTGCTGTTTGGCAAGGTCCAGGGCCTCAAGGACACCACCCGGCCCGTGGGCTTTATCGACCTCGGCTTCATTTTCGATTTGATGAATCATCCAGAGGTCGAGGTGATCGGTGCCAAGGCGTTTGAGCGATTGTTCGAGCATCCGCATGGCCCCCTCCTTGCCGCCATCGGGCAGCGCCTTCCCGTGCGTGCAAACTTTCGTCATGAGAAAAACCTTGTCCCTCCAACCATCGGCCATGGCCTGTCCCATCCACTCCTCGGCCTTGCCCCCATGGTAATCCCAGGCGTTGTCAAAAAAGGTGATGCCGACGTCGATGGCATGACGGGCTATCCGCTTGGCCTCTTCGAGGCTCTCGGCCTGCGCGAGTGTCTGTCCGCCCAGTCCCACGACGCTGACCATTTCATCATGACGCCCGAATTTTCGTTGGGTCACCGAGAGTTCGGCGGCCCGGACAGACTCATAACCAAGAAACGGAGCGGCACCAACCGCGCCAGCCACAGATTTGAGGAAGACCCGCCGTGTTGATTGCATGGAGGGAGACTATACGATGCGGTGTCCCGGGTCAAATACTGGCAGAATTTTTGCGGATGATTCATGTCTGGCGCTGGGACCGCTGGCGTCCCGCCGGCTTTCTGACATTTGATCACTGACTGGTTATGAAACCTCATCGTGAGGGTCATTTTAAAGATTCAAAACGGGTTGTGGTTATACGAAGCCGGCGGGACGGCAGCGGTCCCGGGGGTTCATCAAAAAAGCTCGTCCTTCGGCGGGAAAAACGCGGCAAATTTTTCCGCGAGTTCTGAGAGTTTTGCGGAATAATACGGGAGGTTTTCGTCGGGCTGGGAGGGGTTGTGTTCGTGGAGCGGTTTGGCGGCTTCGTAGGCGGTGACCTTCTTTCGATCGCCGGTGATATAATAACGAATCTGGTCACCTGCAGAATATGCCCGTGGGCTTTTGAGAGCGATCTCAAACGCGGCTGAGCGATTTCGGGAAGAGGTCGAAATTTTTTTGAGGTAGGCGGCTGGCGAATCTTGAAGGGTTTCGGTGCGGGCCAACCGGGCAATCGGGATTTCTCGGGCTTCGAGCCGTTTCCGGTAAAGATCTTCCAAGGAGGCTGCCCGATCGGGGCGGCCCTCCAACAGCTCGCGAAGCATCTCGCGCAGGTAATCCCGGAGAAAAGGTTCCATGCCGCGGGATTTCAGGGCGGCCCCTTTGATCACCAGGCGACCATCTTCTTCCAAAAGCGCATAATTTTTGGCCTTGTAGCTGAACATTGCCCGATACTTACGCCCGAATTCCACATCGATCCCGGCTGGCAAGACCTTGGCCATTCCCGCATCGAGTTCCCCGGGAGTGGTCCCGGACGGGGGCTGAAAATACACACCATCCGTGTCTATTTCGATGACCTTGGCGCCCGCCTCGCGCAGCCAGTCCACCATCTCGCCAAGGACCTGACGACCACGCGCCGCCACATCGCGGGCGGCGTCAAAATCGGCGAAGTGGCCCTGCGCAAAACCCAAGTAGCCGTAAAACGAGTTGATGAGAATCTTGAACGTGTTTTGAAGCGCATCAAGGCGGGTTTGGGTCGAGGCATCCTGTGCTTGACGGGCTTCAGCCTTGGCTCGCAGCCGGAAGGTTCTCAAATCCGCCAACAGCCCGGAAAAAATGCCCAGCACATCCCGCGACGGAGTGATGTCATACGCAAGCAAGATCGAGGGATAAAGAGACGACGCGTCACAATGCCAGACCCCGGGCAAAACGCCGGTCTCAAAAATATCTGTCAATCCTCCTTCAAAGCTTTCTGCCGGGGGTGGCAATGGGATCGAATGATTTCGCCGCAGATATTCTCGCAGGAAGAGTGAATCAATCTTGGTGGCATTCCCCCGGAGAATCACGTCTTGGTAATTCAGAGGAAAGATTCTTGCTTGGATGAAGTAACTCTGACTGAGAGCCGCTGACACCGCACGCGTTTCGCGGACGTCCTGCAGGGCATAGGTTTTAAAATTTTTGTCTCCCTCACGGTAGGCTTTGGCAATCGAGTCGCCGTCCAGAATCACACGATCCGGCTCTGAAACCCCAAGACTTGCTGCCACGCCTTTGAGCCCGTAGCCATCCAGTTCGCGCGTGGCCACGTCATAGTGCTGAGCAAGAAGAAATGTGTCCACGATGTGCCGGCCGCGCGCGGTGAAGCGTTCGTATTGGATGGTGCGCTCCGCGATTTGGACGCGGGAAGCTCGCGAAGCGAGAGGGGCGCCGCCCCGCCCCCAGCCGAGTTTCAGTTTGTGAACCTTGGCCCGGGCGGCAAGGTAGGGGAGGTCAAATTTAAAAAGGTTGTGCCCTTCAATCACATCCGGATCGCGCTCCGCGATCCATCGGCCCGCTTCTTCGAGAACCGCTTTTTCGGATTTGGGGTCACCCGCCGCAACCAAAAGCAATTCTTCCCGGCCCGAGGAATCGCTCAGGGCGATGGCGGCAATGGGATCTCTGGCCGCATTGGGAAAATCAAATCCTTCGGTTGTGTTTGTCTCGATGTCGATTTGGAGGCGGCGGAGGTCGGCAAATTCCAACCCCTTGAAGAGCGTGCGCCCGGTCGTCACGAGGTATTGGGTGGCGGGGTCATTCCACGTGAAATAGTCGCGCCGTGACGCCTTCAACACTTTTTGGATTTCCAAAAATTCCGCCCATCCTTTGGCCCGCACCAAGTGATTCAGGGCGAGATCCCCGGACAGGGCTTCACTGCCCGGGCCTCCGCCGGACATCCAAAGAACCGGTTCCAGAGGGTGTTTTTCGGTGATCAGGGCTCCTTCCTGGTTGCGACGATAAACCTCAACCTCCTGATCCCCCACCCTCTCCACGGCAAGGATTCCCTCGGTGGCATCTGCCCCGAAGAGCACTGTGTTCTCAAAGAATTCATTGGCCATTGCCTGCCATTCTCCCCTGAAGCCGGGGAAATTGCCCGCACGAAAATTCGAGATTTTTTTGTTGATTCCGAGGGAAACTCAGGGAGTTGGCATTCGGACGACCGAGGGGGGTGGAATGTTTGCGCCAACCTCCATCATTGGCCCACCGGGTTTGCGGCGAAAATCTCCTTCTGCGGGATTGAGAAACAGGGAATCCATGTCGGTGTTCACCACACAATCCCTGCCCATAAAACGATCTTCGACTTTCCGCGTGAAGATGTTGTTTTCGATGACACCCGGCACGTCCTGCCCGAGCCCATCGAGAATGTTGTTGCGAATGATGAGCCCCTCGGGAGAGCTTGGCGTCCCTTTTTGTTGCCCAAAAATGGCCGCGGACCATTCGACGCCCTTGTCGGTATTCACGAACGTGTTGTTGAGAAATTGGAGATTTTTGATCGCCCGTCCCCCCACCTTTCCGCTCGTCCACATGGCCACCGCCACCGTGGATTTGCCCAACCCATCGATGACATTATTTTGGAAAATCAAGTTTTCGGCACTGCGGTTGATGGCGACCGTGTTTTGGACGTAATTGCCTTCGAAGCGGATATCGCGGCTGCCCTCATAAAAATTGAGAGCGGAGGAATGCATGCCAAAGTGGTTGAGAATCACATTGTTTTCCACGACGCCATTTTTGGCTTCGTACTGGCGGATGCCCGAGCCCGAGTTGGTGTCCAAACGGTTTCGGCTCAGGCGGTAATTGCTCACGCGGTTCACGTAGATCCCAACCGTCCAACCCGGGCAGTGATGGATCATGCAGTCCTCCACGATGACATCCTCCGCATGATTCAAGCTGATCCCCGCATTCCCGCTGATGAAACGAATTTCGCAATCCGCGATCAGCAAATGGGAGGAGCGGGTCCCGCCTCGTCCTGCTGTGGCCACAGCACCGGACCCGGCAGCGTAGCGCTGGATCAGGAAACCTCTCACGGTGATGTGGGAAGCTCCTCCATCAAACAAGAAGCCGTTCTTCAACACAGGATAACCAATATTGACCGGCTGCCCGTTTTCCAAGGTTTCCGGGAGCAAAAAGATGCGTGTTTTCCCTTGATCCAGCGGCTGCAAACACCATTCCCCGGGTGTCTCAAGAAATTTCGGAGAGTTAAAAAATGCATACTTGGTGGTCGGATACGTCGCTCCCGCAAAATGGGGCAACTGGAGTGTGTTTGTGCCGGGCTCGTAGTTATTCACCCTTGAGAAATACACGTGATTGTTGCCCCCGTGGACGCCAAGGAACATGCTGTCATAGTATTTTGGATCTTCTTGGGTGATCCGGGTCTCATCTTGGAGGGCAGACGAGACGTTGTGCTGAAGGACATTGGTTCCATCCGCCGTGAAGGCGGCGATCTGCTGAAATTTCGTCCAAGCAGGAGCTTTGGGGTCTGACG